>JADGOI010000136.1 GCA_017883075.1 Acidimicrobiales bacterium | reverse complement strand
GAGCCGGTGCATGGTGGATTCTCCTCGTCGCATCCTCATAGGCGGAACCTTCAGTCACCAACGTACGCTCACTCTGCGCTCAAGACATCGGAACAATGCTGAATGGCCGCTGCACGCTCGTGGCACGCTGAACGTTCGCCGGAATGAAGGGACCGGATCCGGTCAGCGCAACCCATCGTGCCGTCCGATCCCTACCGGTAGTGTTGCGTTGCGCGCGACCTCGCTCGGTCGCAGCAGGGTTCGTGCCTAGGCCGTTGACACGCGAGGCTGTAGGAGTGAAGCGCCGATACCTCGTTCGACCCGTCCAGCCGCCGAGGGCAGCGTTCGCCGGATTCAGGTTCCCACCCGAGGTCATCTTGATCGCCGTGCGCTGGTACCTGCGCTACGGACTGTCGTACCGAGATCTGGAGGAACTGCTCGCCGAACGTGGCATCGAGGTCGACCATGTGACCCTGTTCTGCTGGGTCCAGCGGTTCACGCCGTTGCTCATCGACGCGGCCCAGCCGTGCCGACACCGCGTGGGTAGTCACTGGTTCGTCGACGAGACCTACGTGAAGGTTTCCGGTTCCTGGCGGTACGTCTACCGAGCCGTTGACCAATACGGCCAGGTCATCGACGTGTTCTTGTCCGAGAAGCGTGACCTGAAGGCGGCGACGGCATTCTTCGCCGATGCGATCAGCCCCATGGCGGTCCAACTGAGGTCACTACTGATCGGGCCCACGCCTTGGCCCGGGTCATCGCTGAGCTCCTACCGTCCGCATTCCACGACACCGCTCAATACGCCAACAACCGGGTCGAAGCTGACCACGGGCGCTTGAAGGCCAGGCTTCGCCCCATGCGGGGCCTCAAACGGGACCGGACTGCGAGCGTCGTGATCCGAGGCCATGCCTTCATCCAGAGCCTACGGCGAGGGCACTACGAACTCGGGGTCGACGCACGTCCCGGACTGACCATCGCCGCGGACTTTGACGAGCTCGCGCTTGTGGTCTGAACGGCGAATCTCACCGAGGATGGTCAGCCCGCGCCTGGCCATCCACCAATGCAACAGAGCCTGCGGAAGTCTGAGCCAGGGCAGATTCTGGGTGCCAAGCGCGTAGTGTCCGAAAACTCGAACCAGGCCTCAAGCCACGAGTTCGTACTCGTGGATCAGGCCGCCCAGCCGGTCGTGGCGACGTATCCGTCCTGGATGGTGCCGGAGATGCCGGGGCCGACTGTCAGAAGTGGGCACCACCTGTAGAGGAAGAGGACTCTCCGGCGCTGGAATCTCCTGCGAGAGTCCCTGGTGAGGGCGATGCCCGTTGTAGTGACGGGCGTAGCTGCGAAGGATGCGTTCGAGATGCCGTTCGTTCACGACCAGTAGGTGGTCAAGGCACTCCGATCTGACGGTGCGCACGAACCGCTCGGCAAAGGCATTCGCGTTCGGGGTCCGAAAGGGGGTCCTTAGAATCTCAGTACCCTCGGACCTGAATACCTCGTCGAAACTCGCAACGTACTTGGTGTCACGGTCGCGAACCAGGTACTTGGCGGTGGTGTCCTGATCGGCGAGATCGCCAGTGACGTTCCTGGCCTGTTGAGTGACCCACGCCGCATTGGGATGAGCGGAAACCCCGGTGATCCAGACCCTCCGGCTGCCGAGCTCGATGAAGAACAGCACGTAGAGGCGCTTGAACAAGACGGTGTCGACATGGAAGAAGTCCGTGGCCAGGGTGCCCGACGCCTGGGTACGCAGGAACTGGCGCCAAGTGGGGCCACTTCGCCGGGGTGCAGGGCCGAGGCCGTGGTCTTTCATGATCCGGGAGATGGTGCTCGCCGCCAGGCGCACCCCGAGTTTCAGCAGTTCACCCTGGATGCGCCGGTAGCCCCATCTCGGGTTCTCCTTGGCGAGGCGTACGACCAGGACGGTCGTCTGGTCGTCGATGGGTGGACGACCTGGTGAGCGATGAGGGTACGTCCAGCGTTTGGCCACCAACCGGCGGTGCCAGGCCAGCAAGGTGCCGGGAGTTACGCCGAAGGCTTTCCAAGACGAACGGGGGAGCAAGCGACTGAGGCCGGCCAGCAGGGCACGATCGGCGGGCTGGTAGGCGCATCGCCCCACCTGGCGCCGAAGTACTTCCACTTCGTGGCGCAGGGCGAGGAGTTCGACGACCTTGGACTGGTCGCTTCGGAAGAACAGGAGGACTAATCCGAACAGCTGACGGACAGCGAGGTAGACGAAGGCCCACAGCTGGCCACCGACCCGGTTCCCTCGCATCGAGTCGACGGTAGTCGCGACGATCCGCACCTTGCAGAGTCCCTGATGAAGCACGTGATCGCGTATTCGGACGCTACGCGCCGATGGATGCGAGTTCAGCGTCGTTCGCCCTCAATGCAACAGTGCCGTGGGACAGAATTCAGCGCTCTACCGGTAGCCGCTAGGTCGGCTCCGGAAGTGATGTACCTCGTTCTAACCCCTGGCCGAATGGCCGAAACTGAAAGACAACCAAGCTCGACTCGCGGGGCTCACCCTGTCCGGTGGTGCTGTGGCCGTGGCATTCGATGATCACGGGCGTTAATCGACTCGGAGCGCCGCACGAACAGCGGTGCAGAACTCGACGGAGGTCGCTGTCCCACCCTGGTCAGGCGTGAGGTGGGCGCCGGCCCTGTACACGTCCTCGACAGCCGTTACGACGGCGCTGGCCGCTTCGGATAGTCCGAGGCGATCAAGCATCATGCTCGCCGACAGCAGCGTGGCGGTGGGATTGATCGTGCCAGTCCCGACGAGGTCGGGTGCGGTGCCGTGCGCGGGTTCGAAGTACGCATAATTGGCGCCGTAGCAGCCGCTCGGGGCCATACCAAGCCCACCGACTAGTCCGGCGCCGAGGTCGGAGAGGATGTCGCCGTACAGGTTGGGCAATACGATGACGTCGAAGCGCTGGGGGTCGAGCACGAGACGGCACGCAAGGTCGTCGATGAGCAGCGTCTCGAACTCGATGCCCGGGAAGTCCACCGCCACGGAGCGGCCGATCTCCACGAAGAGGCCGTCGGTAGCGGGCAACATGTTGTACTTAGACGAGCACGTGACACGGCGCATGCCGGGTCGGCCGGCCGCAATCTCGAAGGCCCGTCGGATGATGCGCTCCGAACCCGCCTCGGTGATCACCTTGAGGGCGAAGCGTCCGGGCCCGAGACTATTGACCGGTTGCCCCATGGTGAGGCTGTACGGAGCAGGCGCAGCGAGTTGGTCGAGATCGCCCTCGGCCATCACGTAGAGATCTTCGAGATTCTCGCGGACGATCGTGAGGTCGATCCCCTCTGGATTGGCGAGCGGTGAACGGGCGCCGGCCAGGTAACGGATGGGCCGTACATTGGCAAACGTGGCCCGGCCCCACCGGAGGTGGAACAGCGCGGCAGCCGACGCACCGCTCGTCGCGCCGAACAAGGCGCAATCCGCCGAGTCGACGACGTCGACGCTTGTCTGCAGCAAGGCTAAACCGTCGGTTTCGGTAGCGTCGGTGGGTGGTCGAACCCATTCGATGCCGAGGTCGAGTTCGTCGAGTAGCGCAACGACAGGGCGCACGGCTTCGGGTGAAGCGTCCTCGCCTTCGAAGAGCGCGACGCGGCTCAAGACGCGTTCTCCACCGCAAAGATCCAAGGTGTCTCTCGTCGTGCCCGCAGCTGATAGCGGTCGATGTCGTCGCTTCGGGCGACAGCGAGTCCGATGAAATCGACGCCCTCCAGAAGGCAGACCTTACGTAGTGGGTTCACCTCGAAGGGGATCGATTCAGCGCCGATCGGAGTGATCGTCTGTTCTGAGAGGTCGACCTGCAATTCGACCTGCCAGCACGCCAACTCGGCAACGGTGGTTTCGGGGAGCACAATCGGCAACAGACCCTGTTGGAAGCAGTTCGCGTAGAAGATGTCGCCGAAGCTGGGGGCGATGAGTACCCGAAACCCGAGCATCGCGATTGCCATCGGGGCGGTCTCACGCGAGCTGCCGCTCCCGAAGTTCGCCCCAGCCAGGAGGACCTGTGCAAGCGTCAATTCGGGATCATTCAGCGGGCATGCAGGGTTCGGCTCACCACGGTCGCCGTCGCCGCCTATGTAGCGGAGCGACTCGAACGCGTAGTAGTCGAGCCCTCGCCCGCCGAGCCCACCTCCCATCCGCCGCATGGGTGTGATGACGTCGGTATCGATGTCGGGAACCAGCAACGGCACCGCGCGGCTGCAGACGATTTGGAACGGTTCGGGCATGTCAGACCGTCCTAGGGTCGGTGATCACGCCGGCCAGCGCACTCGCTGCTGCGGTCGCCGGGCTGGCGAGATGGGTGCGAGACCGGGGGCCCTGCCGGCCGACAAAATTGCGATTGGACGTGGAAAGACAGCGTTCGCCCGGGCCTATGTACTCCTCGTTGGTCGCCAAACATTGGGAGCAGCCTGGCTCGCGCCATTCGAACCCGGCACCGCGAAAGATGTCGTGCAGGCCGAGCTCCTCGGCCGCTCGTTTGACTTGCTGTGAGCCGGGAACGACCCATGCGGTCACCGAAGTCGGGACCCGACGTCCTGCTGCTTCGACGATGGCCGCTGCGACCTGAAGATCGCTCAGTCTCGAATTGGCGCACGAGCCGATGAACACCCGGTCGATTGGCGTGCCCGCGATGGGATCTCCAGGCGCCAACCCGACGTAGTCCAGCGCCCGCTCCCAGCTGTCGGCTTCGGCAGCATCGGCCGCGTCGGTCCGCACCGGTATGTTGGCGTCAATCGCGATCGTGTGAGCGGGTGTGGTGCCCCAGCTCACCTGTGGAGCGAGGACGTCGACGTCAAGGTGCAGCTCTCGATCCCATGTCGCCCCGTCGTCGGAGCGAAGCTGCGACCACGCAAGGATCGCCTCGTCCCAGTCGGCTCCTGTGGGCGCATACCGGCGGCCTCGCACGTAGTCGATGGTCGTCTCGTCCGGTGCCATCAACCCGATTTTGGCGCCCAGCTCCACGGTGAGGTTGCACACTGTCATGCGCTCCTCCATCGACATGGCCCGCACCGCGGTCCCGACGTACTCGACCGCAAACCCCGCCGCGGCCTCGGTGCCGTAGCGGGCGAGGAGAGCGAGGCTCACGTCCTTGGCGTACACGCCATCGGGGAGCATGCCCGCGAGTTCGACCCGGCACTGCGGCGGGCGCCGCTCAATGATGCATTGCGTAGCAAGGACGAGCACGACCTCGCTCGTTCCGATCCCCCAAGCGAGGGCGCCGAGCGCGCCGTTCGTACAGGTGTGGCTGTCGCCGCACAGCACGGTCGAACCCGGCAACGTGATGCCGAGCTCCGGCGCGATGACATGCACGATGCCCTGATCAACGCTGTCAATGTCGAAGAGCGTCACCCCGGTACCGGCGCAGCTCCTCCGCAGAAGCGGGAGGAGTGCCTTCGCGGACGGGTTGGTGCTCTCGGTGCGCCCCGGCGCCGACGAGACACAATGATCCGCTGTCGCGAACGTCAACGCAGGACTCTGCATCGGCAGCGACCGTTGCTCGAGCCCAGCAAAGGCGAATGGCCCGCCGAGGTCGTGCACCAAGTGCCGGTCGACGTGTAGGAGGTCATAGCCGCCAGGCAGCGACGACACGACATGAGCACCCCAAATGCGATCGATCAGTGTTTCAGGCAACGGAACCATCCTCCCTTGAGTGAGGGTGGCTCTGTTGCATTGATTGATCATATGGCGCGAACTCCCTCGCTCCAGCGAGGTTCGCCGGTCAGATCACCCGCTCGAGTTCGTCGAAGGCCGCAGCAAGGGTGAGCCCCGGACGTGCATCGACCCCGAGTTCGTAGTGGCCTCGCCGCAGGTTCTGGATGAAGGCATGGCCTCGGATTACGACGCTGGCCGTTCGGTCCTGTTTCAGTCCGCGCATCGGGCGAAGTCTGGCCTTGAGTCGCCCATGATCGGCTTCGACTCGGTTGTTGGCGTACTGGGTGGTGTCATGGAGTGCGGCCGGGAGTAGCTCGGCAACGATGCGGACCTGCGTGTGGGCCCGGTCAGTGGTGACCTCAGCCGGCTCGCCGTTGGATCTGATCGCACCGGCGAAGAACGCCTCTGCCGCTTTCAGATCACGCTTCTTCGATAAGAACACGTCGATGACCTGCCCGTATTGGTCAACGGCCCGGTAGACGTATCGCCAGGTTCCGGACACCTTGACGTATGTCTCATCGACGAACCAGTGACCACCAACGCGGTGGCGGCACGGCCGAGCGGCATTCGCCAGGATTGGGGTGAACCGCTGGACCCATCGGAACAGGGTTACGTGATCGACCTCGATCCCGCGCTCAGCGAGCAGTTCCTCCAGGTCCCGGTAGGACAACCCGTAGCGCAGGTACCAACGCACGGCGAGCAGGATGACCTCAGGCGGGAACCTGAATCCAGCGAACGCCGAGCTCGGTGGCTGAATGGACGGGGTCACACGGCGATGTCTCACCCCGAGAGCCTCGCTCAATCACCGCTCTGGCACGGACCCCAAGATTCGGAGCCAGGTTCGCACTCAATGCAACAGAGCCGCTTTGTCCTGGTCGACGTGATCGGGGAGAAGTCCCGGACGGTGCCGGTGCTCCGCACCTGGGCCGCTCCGGTGCTGGAGCTGGCCGAGGAGTCCGGGGACCGGGCGTTCTTCCGACCCGAGCGCACCCGGATCACCCGGGCCGACATCGTCGCCTTCATCAACC
>JADGOI010000045.1 GCA_017883075.1 Acidimicrobiales bacterium | reverse complement strand
TGATCGATTCGAGTTGCTTCGATCAGGCCATGGTGCCACGTGGCACCAGAACGGGACGACCTTATCTATCCGTCAGCGATCAGGCCAAGCTGCTGTTCCCATCAGCTCGGCCGAACCATCCATCTCGTCGGAGATCACGCCAAGCTGACCGCGACCCGCAGCGCGTGCGCTTGCGCGTGCCAAGGTGATGGCGTGCGTGGACAGGAGGGAGACAACGGTGACGAAGGCGCTGGTCACCGTGCTCGGGCGTCTACCCGCCTGCTCGCCGTCGCGGCGGCGGGGGTGTGGCTGCTGGGAGGGTGCGCGGCCGTTCCCCGGAACCCATCGGCATCGAAGCACTCGAGGCCCACGGCATCCTCGGCCACCACCGGGACGACCACCACGACCGAGCCGCCGTTGCCTGTGACGCCTGTCCAGTGGAGCGGGTGCGGTTCCGACCTCCAGTGCGGCTCGGTCACGACCCCTCTCGACTACTCGCACCCGCAGGGCACGACGATCGAGATCGCCGTCGAGCGTCACCCGGCGGAGGTGCCATCGCAGAGGATCGGCTCGCTCCTGATCAACCCCGGTGGACCGGGCGGATCGGGAATCAACGAC
Source organism: Acidimicrobiales bacterium (assembly GCA_017883075.1). Taxonomy (GTDB): domain Bacteria; phylum Actinomycetota; class Acidimicrobiia; order Acidimicrobiales; family RAAP-2; genus DASZIT01. The sequence goes on along the minus strand of JADGOI010000045.1, from coordinate 18,327 downwards.
CTCTCGAACGAGCTGAGCGTCCTCACCGCCGGCCTTCTCGACGATTTCGACATCGTCTCGTTCGACCCTCGAGGGGTTCAGCGAAGCGACCCTGTCAGTTGCGGTGCCAACGGCGCACCAGCGGACACCACGAGCGCTCTTCCCGACCCGGCGCCCACCACCGCCGCCGCCCGGCAGGCTCTGTTTTCGAACGACCGGACCTACGCCGCACAGTGCGAGCAGGACAGCAGCAGCATCCTTTCCTACGTCGGGACGGTGGACACCGCACGTGACCTCGACCGGATCCGCGCCGCCCTGGGAGACTCCCGGCTCACCTTCATCGGCCACTCCTATGGAACTCTTCTCGGCGCCACCTATGCCCAGATGTTCCCGACTGACGTGCGGGCGATGGTGCTCGACGCGGCAATCGATCCCGCGATGAACACGGACGAGTACACCCTCGACCAAGCCACCAGTCTCGAGGGAGTGCTCGACGACTTCTCAGCTTGGTGCAAGGGCTCGTCCTCGTGCCCATGGCGTCCCACGGGAGATCCCACCTCGGCGTTGCTCGCCCTCATCGCCCAGAGCCGGCAGCAACCGATCCCCGCCGGCAACGGGCGTAGCGCCGGACCGGGCGAGATCTACGATGCCCTGCTCGACGGGCTCGATGCCCAGAGCTACTGGTCTTCTCTGGCCGACGCGCTGGGGGAAGCGGCCGCCGGCAACTCGAGTGCAGTCCTGTCGATGTCCGATGCCTATCGGCGAAACGGCTCGACCAACGGTAGCGATGCTGCCGAGGCGATCTTCTGCCTTGACCACCCTGTGTCGAGCGACACCTCGGGTTACGCGGCGCTGGCGAGCTCCACCGGGTCCCATGCGCCTGTGTTCGGACCCCTGCTCGCCTGGGGGCTTCTCGCTTGTGCCGTGTGGCCGGCGCGCCCCACGCGGTCGCCCGCACCGGCCACCGCGTCGGGTTCAGCTCCGATACTCGTGACGGGGGCCACGAAAGACCCCGTCACTCCGTACCAGTGGGCGGTCAACCTGGCTCACGAGCTCCAGCACGGCTTCCTCTTGACGTGGCAGGGTGAGGACCACGTTTCGTACTTCTACAGTGCCTGCGTGAGGAACGTAGACCAGGCCTACTTGATCTTGGGGGCCCTGCCGGCGGCCGGAACCGTGTGCACCGACTGAACCTAGGGGCAACCAGCGGAGGGAGTGGGATTCGAACCCACGGAAACTCGCGTCTCACGGCTTTTCAAGAGCCGCGCATTCGTCCACTCTGCCATCCCTCCTGACGCTCGTCAGGGTAGTCCCCATGGCACCCACCGGCGTCGGTGAGCCTCAGGCGGTCAGGTCCCCGGGGGACCGCCGGGATGAGCCCGAAGAAACCACCTGAGCCCGCAACTTGTCAATCCACGCGTCGGCTTGGCGCCACGCCGCGTCGACCTCCCGACGAATCGCCGGTCCTGCCGCCCCCGCCGCCGGATACGATCCGAGGTACTTCACCCCGGCCAGTTCGGCCCGAAGATCGCGCAGGCAGTCGGCGATCACCTCGTCGGCGATGTGACCTTCGAGATCGACGATGAAGCAGTACTCCCCGAGCGCCTTCTTGGTCGGGCGTGACTCCAGCTTGGTCAGGTTGATATTTCGGGCGGCGAACTGCCCGAGGATGCTGTACAGGCTGCCCGGGTGGTCGGCGCTCTGAAAGCAGGCGATGCTCGTTCGATCGTGCCCGGTGGGCGCCGGTATTCCGGTGCGGGCCACCGACACGAACCGTGTCTGGTTCTCGGGATGGTCCTCGACGTCCTCGACCAGGATCTCCAATCCGTAGAGTGACGCGGCCAACCGGGGGGCAATGGCCGCCGTTGGCACCCCGGCCAGCAAAGGGTCTCCCTCTCCGAGCAGACGGGCGGCGTCGGCGGTCGAATTGGTCGCCACCGCTTCCGCCGACGGCAGCTCCTCCACCAGAAACCTCCGGCACTGTGCGGTCGCCACCGGAATCGACGCCACCCGTTGGATGTCGCTGAGCTTCACACCTTTCGGTGCCATCAGATGGAGGTGGATGTCGAGGACCACCTCCCGCTGAATCAACAGGTCACTGTCGAAGACCAGGCTGTCGATGGTGTCCCGCACAGTGCCTTCGATGGCGTTTTCGATGGGGACGAAGCCCAGGTCGACCCCGCCCTGTTGCACCGACTCGAGCACGTCAGCCAGCGAATGGAGTGCCACCATCTCTGCGGCGGCATAGTCGTCCTGGGTGAAGAGCGCCTCCTCGGTGAACGTGCCTTGCGGGCCGAGGAAGCCGATCCGCAGCCGCCGGTCCGGTCGTTCGTCCGACTCTGAGTCCTGAAGTGCGTCCGAGGCCATACCCAGGCAGGATAGTGAACGATATGGACGAACTCGCCCTCCAACGTCTGCTCGACGATGTGCGTTCCGGCGCCTGCACCCCGGACGACGCCGTCTTTCGGCTGCGGCGGCTGCCCTTTACCGACCTCGGGTTCGCCAAAGTCGACCATCATCGCCCCCTCCGCCAGGGCTTTCCCGAAGCCGTCTACGGACAGGGCAAGACCGCCGACCAGTGCTCGGCCATCGTCGGCGAACTGCTGGACGACGTGGCGGAGTCCGGCGGCAGCCCGGTGATCCTGACCCGGGCCGACCGAGTCCAGGTGGAGCGGGTGCTGGCCGACCACCCTGGCGGCAGCCGCACGGTGACCGGGGTGGCCACAGGAAGCGACCAGGTCCGAGGTGAGCTTGCCGCCGTCGTGTGGCGACCGGCCCCGCCCCGGACGGCCCGCACCCTCATCATCACCGCCGGCACTTCCGATCTGCCGGTGGCCCGCGAGTGCGAGGCCACCCTGGTGGCCCTGGGGTTGCGCCCGACACTGCTGGCCGATTGCGGGGTGGCCGGCGTCCACCGACTATTGGCATCCGCCGACGAGTTGGCCGAGGCTGATGCCGTGGTGGTGGTGGCCGGCATGGAGGGGGCGCTGGCCAGCCTGGTCGGGGGGATCACGCCGGCACCGGTGATAGCGGTACCTACCAGCACCGGGTACGGCGCGGCTCTCGAGGGTGTCACCGCCCTGCTGGCCATGCATGCGTCGTGCGCGGCCGGAATCACCGTCGTCGGGATCGACAACGGGTTCGGGGCAGCCTGCGGCGTTGCCCGGGCCCTCCCGTGAGCATCGGCGGCGGCCCCCGTACGGTGGCCTGGTTCCACTGCTTCGCCGGTATCGCCGGGGACATGGCTTTGGGCAGCCTCCTCGACGCCGGGGCAGATTTCGACCAGGTGATGGCCCTGCTCGAACGCCTCCCGTTCGGAGGATGGGCCCTCGAGCCGGTGCCGGTCCTCCGGGGGGGCATCGCCGCCACCCGGGCGGTGGTGACGGTCGACGACACGGTGGTGGTGCGCACCCACGCCCACATCGTCGGCCTGATCAACGAGGCCCGTCTTCCCGAACGGGTGGCCCAGCGAGCCCTGGCCACGTTCGCCTCGTTGGCCGAAGTGGAGGCACGCCTGCACCAGCGTCCCGTCGACCAGGTCCATTTCCACGAGGTCGGCGCTCACGACACCATCGTGGATGTGGTCGGGACCATCGCCGCTCTCGAGGTACTCGGAGTGGACGAGATCGAGTCGAGCCCGGTCGCCACCGGTATGGGGATGGTTCGCACCGCCCACGGCATGCTCCCCAATCCGGTGCCGGCGGTCGTGGCCCTGCTCGAAGGGATGCCCACCTGGGGGCGGGACATCCCGGTGGAGCTCACCACCCCCACCGGGGCGGCCCTGCTCGCCACCTTGGCCACCGGGTTCGGGCCGATGCCCCCGATGCGGGTTGCCACCAACGGGTTCGGAGCCGGCACCCGCGAGATCGACGAGCTTCCCAACCTGACCCAGGTGGTGATCGGTACTCGCATCGATCGAACCAGCGGAGCCGAGGTGCCCGGCGGTGCTGATGCCCACGGTGGCGCGGGCGGAAGCGGTCACCCCGATGCCGACGCCGGACAGCCGGTCCTGCACCTCGAGGCCAACGTCGACGATGCCACCGGCGAGCAGTTGGCCCACGCCGTCGCCGAGTTGCTCGAGGCCGGTGCCCACGACGCCTGGCTGTCACCGGTGGTGATGAAGAAGGGTCGCCCAGGCTCGGTGGTCCATGTCCTGTGCGACCCTTCGGGTGCCCGCCGCCTTCGGGCCATCCTCCGCGCCGAGACCGGGTCCCTCGGAGTCCGCGCCTCGACCGCCGAGCGATGGCCGGTGGCCCGCACGCTCGACTCCGTAGAGGTGGACGGGAACCTCATCCGGATGAAGGTGAGCCCAGGGCGGGTCAAGGCCGAACACGATGACGTGGCCCGGGCAGCCCGACGCAGCGGTCAGACCTTGCGTGAGGTGGCCTTCCGGGCCGAGACAACCTGGCGCCAGCAACAGGTGGCCGACCCCGACTGAGCCCGGGGGCAGGTGCCGATCGGGGTTACCCCGACCGGATCGGAGGATTTCCGGCACCAGCGGTGGATGTCGGCTGCGACCATTCCCACTGTTTTCCCACCCGGGCCAGATGGTGGCGCTGGTGGGTCTTCAGGTAGTGGTGCCAGTGACACAATCGGGCCAGGTTGTCGAGGGAGGTCGGCCCGCCCGCGGCGAATGGCGTCATGTGGTCAATCTCCAGAGCCTCACGGATGTCACAGCCAGGGACCACGCAGGTCGGATCCCGCTCGATCAGGGCGGTACGGATCGCCGTGGGAATGGTGCGCCCGGCATGGGCCACTGAAGTCACGTCCACCCCGTCGGTGATCAGCACACTGAGGATCGAGTCGGCGGCCAGGCGGCGAGCGACCTCTACCGGTATGGGACCGATCCCCGGAATCTCACAGACCTCGCCCAGCTCCAGATGTCCGCGCATCAGTGCCTCATGGTCGACCCGTACGTGCACCATGGCGGCCGGTCCCGGCGAACCGCGGTCGGGTCCGCTCCGGTCATCTCGCCGGCTTGCCAGGCCGACCAGGGCATCGGCGGCCAGCGCCCTCGGCGGCTCTTCACATCCGGCCCGTCGGGCATCGGCGGCCAGCCGACTGGTTTCAGCTTTGACCGCTGCCACCAGTCGGGCCCCGTCGTCGGGGGTGAGCCGGGCATCGAATCGGACCGCGCCATCGTGGTCGGTCCAGTTGTGGAGGTAGCGACCCCGGCGGATCTTCTCGTAGGCCTGGTCCTGGTCGACTCCGACCGCCCGCACCCGTCGGCAACGCAGCTTCAGGACGTTGAGGGGCTGTTTGTCGGCCGCGTCCACCAACTCTTGTTCGGCGTCCGGCTGCAGGATGGCAGCCCCGGCGATCTCTTTGACCTGGGTTTCCGAAAGGCGTCCGTTCCGCATGGCTTCGTCGGTTGCCGGAAGCGACCCCAGACACCGCGCCGCCCTCAGTGCGTTGATGGCGGGACCCAATCCGGACCCCGTGGCCTCGGCCACATGGGCGGCCGCCGAGCGATGTCCCTGGCGGCGCCACACATTGGACGACTCCACCCGACGCGCCGAGAGGAGTTTTCCACCGGCAGCCAATTTCTCGATTGCCGCGAACCCGGTGAGGAGACGGGCGGCGTCAGCTCCGGTGATGCGCTCGGGCTGGTAATCGACCAGGGCGGTCCTCAGCTGGTCGGCAACCCGTTCCAACAGATCGAGGTTCATGGGACGATGATGACAGGCGGGTGTATCTGCCAACATCGGGTGACCTTGCCTACGATGGAGCCTCGGCTCCGGCTACCGTTCTGCGTGCCACTTCTCTCCACGTCACCGCCGGGCCCCGGCGTCCGACACCGAGCCTCTCGAAAGGACCTCTGTCCCATGCGTCATCTCCGTACCGTCACCGTCACCGCTCTCGCGGTCGGCACCCTCGGATTGGCGGGATGCAGCAACTCCTCGTCTTCACCTGCCACCACCACCACCGTTCCCTCGGCGTCGTCCACCACTCCGTCGGTGACAATCACCCCGGTGCAGGTCCCGTCCCCTGTCGGCACCCTCACCACCAAGCCGACTGTCACCGTGCCCCCCGGCACGCCCCCGACCGGGCTCGAGAGCACCGACCTGATCGTCGGCACCGGCCCCGCCGTGACCACCAGCGACACGGTGTCTGTCCAGTATGTGGGCGTGGCATGGTCAACCGGAAAGCAGTTTGATGCCTCGTGGGACCGAGGAAGCCAGCCCATTTCCTTCCCGCTCAACGGGGTGATCCCCGGTTGGACGGCCGGGATGGTGGGCATGAAGGCGGGCGGGCGACGTGAGCTGGTGATTCCGCCCAACCTGGCCTATGGAGCTACTCCTCCGCAGGGGTCGGGCATCGCCGCCAATGAGACTCTCATCTTCATCATTGATCTGGTCGGCATCGGGTAACCGGCACCCGGGATGGCCGGCCCCGTGCTGGACGCCTCGACGGCGTCAGGTCGACGAGGTCGTGCTCAACGAGGTCGAGGTCGTGGTCGACGAGGTCGTGGTCGTCCCGCACTGACTCGTCACGTAAGCCGAGATCGTGGTGTCCGCGCTGGTGGCTGCCGCGTTGCTGGTGAGGCTCGTGAGTGACGACTGGATCTGAGCCACGCTGGAGGCGCCGGCCACCGTTGTCTTCAGCTGCGCGTAGGAGTCAGTGATCGTCTTGAAGGCGGCCTTCACGTTCGCCGGGGCCGAGGATGCCGCACCCGTCACCTTTTGCAGTTCAACTTGGGTGGCGTCGAGAAACGTCTTGAACGCCGTCTTGATGGTGGCGAGATCGTTCGTCTTCATGGCGTCGGAAAGACCTGTCGAGAGGGTGGTCTCGGCCGCAGACTCTTGGGCAAGGTCCTTGCAGAATGTGCTGTTCGGGTTGGATCCGCCGGTCCGGGCGGCGGTGGAGGCCGTCGAGCCTGACGATGCCTTGGTAGTGGTCGGGGAAGTCGACGTCGACCCCGAGCTGCATGCAGCCAGGCCGAGACCCAACGGAACTACCGCAATTCCAATCCACGCCCGACGTCCGATCATGTGACTTGTCTCCTTTGGTGCCCCGCTAGGGCTTCGAGTGAGCGTAGCCCGTCCCCAGCTTGCAGTGATCCGGGACCAGGGCCACCGACGGGACATCCCTCCCGGGGCCTCAGGTACGGCAAGCCTCGGTGCTTCCCGGGAGGCGGTGCCTGTACCGGGCGACAATTCGGTATCCCGCCGCCGCGACCCCTGCAGCCGGCGGGATGAGGATCATTTTTCCGACTGCGCCTCTCCAGCCCTGAGCGGCGATGAGCGATTTCGCCACCGCCAGGTGCCCTTCGAACAGACGACCATCGGGGTCCACCCACCATGCCGCCCTCTGCACGTCGGCGGGAGAGAGCCCGAGTTCGGCCAGGCCGTCTCCGCCAAGGTCTTGCCACGAAGTCGCTTTCGCCGGGACCCGCCACCGGTCCGAGATCCTCATGGCCGCTGACGTGCAGAACCCGCAGTCCCCGTCATAGATCAAGATCGGCGCGCGCGAGGTGACCACCCGCCGAGGCTAGTTCTCGGCCACGGCCACGAACTCCGCCAGAGCCGGCAGCCAACTAGACGGGTTGGGCCGCGGGAGTAACCGGGTACCTGGCCGATCGGGTTCCGGGCTTGTTGTACACGCCCTCCACCACGTCGGGATTGGCGACCAACACCTCTCCTTCGAGGCCGTCGGGGTCGGTGAAGAACACCGACAGAACAGGGCCGAAGTCGGTGACGAAATCGTCGGCGGCCCCCCGATCCATCAGACGTCGCCGCACCTCTTCGAAAGCCTCGATGGTCGGGGCCCGCAGACCGAAGTGGTCGATCCGCCCCCGGCCGAACATCGGGACCTGGTGATCGGCTTGGGTGTTGCCATCAATCTGAAAGACGTTCAATTCGACCATGGGGCTGAGTCGGATGATCGAAAGCTGAGCACCCTCGGCCTCGGGGCGGTTTCCCACGACCTGGGCATCGAAGACCTCCCGATAGAAGGCGTGCAGGCGTTCCGAGTCCTTGGTCAGGGTGGCGACATGGTGAAATCCGTCAATGAGCATCGTTTCTCCGGTGCTGATGGGTCGGTGATCCCCTCAGCCTTCAGAATTGTAGCGATACACGTTGGTCTGACGCTTTTCGAAGCCGAGGCGGACGTACAGGCGGTTGGCCCCCTCGCGACTGGGCCTCGAGGTGAGGTCGACCGACTTCGCCCCCTCGGCTTCGGTCCGGGCCAGGGCAGCCATCACCAGGGCTTCTCCCGCCCCCGCACCGCGGGCCGACTCGTCGACCACCACGTCTTCGATCCACGCCCGCACCCCGGTAGGGACCCGAAAGAGGGCCAACGTCAACGAACCGACGATTTCCCCGGACACATCGGAGGCAATGAACAGCACCGTGGCCGGGGAGGACACGATCTCTTCGAGGTCGGAACCGCTCGGTCCCGGTGCCGATGACGACAGTTGGGGCACCAGCCGGGCGAACGCCTCCACCATCTCGGGGGAGACGGCTGTGGCTTCGGCCACCATCACCGAGTTGGGCTCGGCCTCCGGACCCTGCCGACCATCAGGACTACGACTGCTCATTTCGACCACCGGACGAGTGTAGCGACCGGGATATCCCCCCGATGAAACCGGATCGAATCAGACCTTGTCCGGATCGCCCCGCCAGGCGGGGATACGCACCGAGTCATACAGCACCTCGATCGGGTCACCCCGCAGGGCAGCGAACACATGCCTTCCCCAACGTTCGGCCCCGGCCAACGGGTCCGGGAGGTTGTCCAGGGAGAACCATCCGACATCGGCGCACTCCAATGGGTGGGCCTTCAGCTCGCCACCCACCGGTCGGCACTGGAACACCAGTGAATACAGAGGGATGCGGCTGATTCCCACCCGGAGCCCGTCGAGCACGGCGATGAGGCGCCCCACCTCGACCTCGATGCCGGTCTCCTCTTCGACTTCTTTCATCACCACTTCGGCGGCGGAGTAGCCGACATCTGCCCACCCTGTCGGATAGAGCCATACCCCTGAGTCGGCCCGCTTCACCAACAGGATCTCGCCCTGGTCGTTTCCCACTGCGGCACCGACCGCCACCTTGGGCGTTACGTACCCGGGCACACCCTTCCCGACAGTGGAGAGCCACTCCTCAACCAGGCCGTCAGCGTCCTCGGCCCCGGCAGCGCCTTCGTCGACAGCTACCCGAATGTCGGCGGCGACCCGCAGGATTTCCTCGAACCGCTCTTGTTCGTAGAGGGATTCGGTGAAGCCGAGGCCTGTCCGGGCGATACCGGCCAGGGCTTCGCTCCAGCGCAACAGCTGTTTGGTGGATGGGGCTGGTTCCACCCGACCGACGCTACCCCACCGCCACCGGCCGTCACCCACCGGCCGTCACCCACCGGCCGATGTTCCACCCGCAGCCGCCCCTCGTCGGCGCCAACCACCCCGCATACCGCTGGACCGCTGACTTCGGTCAGAATGGAGTGTGCCCGTCAACGAGGACTGCCGTCACTACATCATGCAGACAACCGCCCACGAGGAGAAGCTGGAGCGCTGTCGCATGGGCGCCAACGAGCAGCTTCCCTTCGGGTGCCCCGAGGGGTGCCTGTTCTACGAGCCACGCAAGGTGTCGGGCGCCGGCTGGACCATCCGCACCACCGACGAGAACTGAGTCGGCAGCGCGGCTCGCCGCCGCTCCCTACTGGCGCCGCTCAACCCTCGACAACGTCTCCGAGCAGATCGACCCTTACGCCTTCGGCCCGCAGCCACTCCACCGCTCCTTCGACAGTCGTACCATCGCCGTCCAACTCGCAGATGATCCACCCGCTGTGCTCACCCACATCGGCGCGGCGGATGTTCGGCACGATGTCGAGCTCTTTGACCATGCGGGCGATGATCGGCTCGCGCACCAGCTCATCCGGAAATGTCAGCTTCACCCTCACGCCGATCATCGGTCGCCTCCTGGTGCTGACGTCAGCGTTAGATCGGACTCGGCGCCACCACCGTCCAGCGCGTCGTTGAGATTCCCCGATCGGAACCCGTCGAGATCGAGGGTCACATAGCGGTAGCCGGCGGCGTGCACCGCGGCGGTCACTTCGTCCCGCAGGGCGATCACGGTAGCGAGGTCCTCGGTCATGACCTCGATGCGGGCGGTGTCCCCGTAGTGACGAATTCGGAGCTGGCCGATGCCCAGGGCCCGAATCCCCGATTCGGCGTCCGCCACCGAGCGCAGGGTGCCGAGGGTGACCGGGGTGCCATACGGCACCCGTGAGGCCAGGCAGGCGGCGGCCGGTTTGTCCCAGGTCCGCAGGCCCAGGGACTTGGACCAGGCACGGACGTCGGCTTTGGTGAACCCGGCTTCGACCAAGGGAAACGCTGCTCCGCGTTCGGCGGCGGCCTGTTGCCCGGGCCGGTGGTCCCCCAGGTCGTCGACGTTCACGCCCAGGACCACCGTCGATCCCCGAACGTCGAGGTCGCCGGCCAATATCGGCCCGAGTGCCTCCAACAACGACGCCTTGCAGTGATAGCACCGCGAACCGTCATTGACCGAGTAGGCCGGGTCGGCCAGTTCGTCAGTTTCCACCTCCACGAACCGCAGACCCCATTCGGTCGCCAACCTCTGGCAGTCGGCACGTTCCTCGGGGGCGAGCGAGGGCGAGACGGCGGTGACGCACAGCACATTGTCGGATCCCAGGGTGTCGTTGGCCACCCAGGCCACCAAGGCCGAGTCGGCACCGCCGCTGAAGGCCACCACCACTCTCTTCATGCGGAGGAACGCCGAGCGCAATGCCTCGAGATCCCCACCGGATCGGGTCGCCGCGGCCATCGGGGCCGTGGCCATCGAGGCCGACTCAACCACCCCGCACCGCCGTCGCCATCACCGTCTCGATCGGAGCCACCATCCCGGTGACGAAGGTGCCGAACTCGGCGAAGCGGGCCGAGCCTTCGTCGAAGCGCATGGAGTAGACGCAGTCCTTCAGGTCGTCGGGACGCACTCCGAACAAGGTGACACCCCACTCCCAGTCGTCGATGCCGGTCGATCCGGAAATCAACTGCACGATCCGACCGGCAAAGGTCCGGCCGACGGCGCCATGCGCGTGCATCATGGCTTTGCGTACCTCGAACGGCAGCGAGAACCAGTTGGATCCTTCGGCGTCACCGCGGCGTTTGGACATGGGGTAGAAGCAGAACGCCTGCATCCCTTCGGGGGGCAGCTGCGGATAGAGCCGCTTCTGCTTGATCTCATCGGGAAGACCGGCCGCGTACTCGGACACCTCGGTCAGGGATACGAACGAGTCGACCACCACCAGGCCGGCGGCTTGGAGGTCCGTCTGGAATTTACGTAGGCGCCAGAGGTCCTCAGCCAGCGCCATGAACCCGACATCAGCCTTGTGACCGAGCAGCGATACCGAGACGACCTGGACATCGCCGGCTTCCGCCTCTTTGACCGCCCTGGTCACCGCTTCTCTGTCGACCCCGGTCCCGGTGCCGGCCGCCTCCGATCCAGAAGCCTTGCAGAAGAGGTGGAGTACACCCCAGCCGATGGACGGGGAGAGGGCTTCGGTCACAGGGGTCAGTCTAGGTATCCGACGGAGGAGTAGCCGCCGGGCACGCCGAGCCTGGCGATCCACCCCTGCCACCGCCCCGGTCCCCCTGCCGTCAGGCGGCGCCCCCGCACGACACGAAGGGCGCCCCGAGAGGCGCCCTTCGTCACATCACCGGCCCAGCCAAGGGCCGCTACTGGTCTGGCGACTTAGAAGTCGTCCATCCCGCCCGGCATGCCACCGTCGGCGCTCTCGGGCTTGTCCACGATGACGGCCTCGGTGGTGAGGAACAGTGCGGCGATCGAGGCGGCATTCTGAAGCGCCGAACGGGTCACTTTCACTGCGTCGATCACGCCGGCGTCGAACAGGTCCACGTACTCACCGGTGGCGGCGTTGAGACCTTGGGTGGGCTTCTTCAGGTTGCGCACCTTGTCGACGATGACTCCACCCTCCATGCCGGCGTTGACCGCAATCTGCTTCAGCGGCTCCTCGACGGCTCGCGCCACGATACGGGCACCGGTAGCCTCGTCGCCCTCGAGCTTGTCGGCAGCCTCGAGCACGGCGACCTGCGCCCTCAGCAGGGCCACGCCCCCACCGGGGACCACGCCCTCTTCGATGGCGGCCTTGGTGGTGGAGACAGCGTCCTCGATGCGGTGCTTCTTCTCCTTGAGCTCCACCTCGGTGGCGGCACCCACCTTGATGATGGCCACACCACCCGACAACTTGGCCAGACGCTCCTGGAGCTTCTCCCTGTCGTAATCAGAGTCGGTCTTTTCGATCTCGGCCTTGATCTGGTTGATCCGGCCCTTGATCTCGTCCGCGGATCCCGACCCCTCGACCACGGTGGTCTCATCTTTGGTGACCACTACTTTGCGGGCCTGGCCCAACAGGTCGAGTCCGACGGTCTCCAGCTTGAGGCCGACCTCTTCGGTGACAACCTGGGCGCCGGTGAGGATGGCGATGTCCTGCAACATGGCCTTGCGGCGCTCGCCGAAGCCCGGTGCCTTCACGGCCACGCTCTTGAACGTGCCCCGGATCTTGTTGACGACCAGGGTGGCCAACGCTTCGCCTTCGAGATCCTCGGCGATCACGGCGAGGGGCTTGCCGCTCTGCATGACCTTTTCGAGCAGCGGGAGGAGATCACGCACGGCGGTGATCTTCGAACCGACCAGCAGGATGTAGCAGTCCTCGAGGACAGCTTCCATGCGCTCGGGATCGGAGACGAAGTACGGGGAGATGTAGCCCTTGTCGAAGCGCATCCCCTCCACCAGGTCCAGGTCCATGCCGAAGGTCTGGGACTCCTCGACGGTGATGACGCCGTCCTTGCCCACCTTGTCGATGGCCTCGGAGATCATGCCGCCGATCTCCTCGTCAGCCGCGGAGATGGAGGCGACCTGGGCGATCTGACCCTTGGAATCGGTGTCGCGGGCGATGCCACGCAGGGCGTCGACGGCTGCCTCGACTCCGACTTCGATGCCCTTCTTGAGGCTCATCGGGTTGGCGCCGGCGGCGACGTTGCGGAGACCTTCGTGGACCATGGCCCACGCCAGCACGGTGGCGGTGGTGGTGCCGTCACCGGCGACATCGTCGGTCTTCTTCGCCACTTCCTTGACCAGCTCGGCACCAATCCGCTCAAAGGGATCTTCGAGGTCGATCTCCTTGGCGATGGAGACGCCGTCATTGGTGATGGTCGGAGCGCCCCACTTCTTGTCGAGCACAACGTTGCGGCCTTTCGGGCCGAGGGTGACGCGAACGGCGTCGGCGAGCTTGTTCATGCCGCTCTCGAGTGACCGGCGGGCCTCCTCGTCGAACGTGATCAACTTGGCCATCTGGTGTTCCTCCGTGGGTTCTTCGCTATTAGCACTCTGGACTGTCGAGTGCTAATAGCAAACCACGCCCGACGGCAATCCGCAACCGCACCCCGCCCGAATTGAGTGTCTTTCCTGGTCAGCCGCCGACCCCGCTGCTGGTCAGCCTCCGGCGACGGCCGGGACGATGGAGAGGGTCTGGCCGTCGGTGACCGGCGTGTTCAGCCCGTCGAGGAAGCGCACATCCTCGTCGGCCAAGAACACGTTCACGAAGCGCCGCAACTGGCCGTTGTCGTCGAAGAGGCGACCGGCGAACCCGGGATGGGCAGCATCGAGCGCCTTCAAGGCCTCGCCTACGGTCGACCCATCGACGGCCACCTCGCCGGCGCCACCCGTGAGGGTACGAAGCTGGGTGGGAACACGGATAGAGATCCTCATCAGTTGCTCCTTGCTACCTGGACAGAGGGGTTGGCGGTGGTGGGACCACCTTTCGAGTCATACTCCTCCAACCGGGCGAAGGCCTCGTCGAAGGCGTCGAGGGTCGGGGTGATGGTGGCGCAGGGTCCGGCGGTTCCCGACAGTGCCTCCACAGTCTTCAAACCGTGGCCGGTGACCATGGCCACCACCCGTTCATCGGAGCGAACCACGCCCTGAGCTGCCAGTTTGGCCAGCGTGGCGATGGTCACCCCCCCGGCGGTCTCGGCGAAGATCCCCTCGGTGCGGGCCAGCAGGCGGATTCCCTCGAGGATCTCGTCGTCGGTCACCGATGCACAGGATCCCCCCGACTTGCGGATGACATCGAGTGCGTACCAACCGTCGGCCGGATTGCCGATGGCCAGCGACTTGGCGATGGTGGACGGCTTCACCGGTCGGATGGCATCGGTTCCCTCGGCGAAGGCCGTGGCCACCGGGGAGCACCCTTCGGCCTGAGCCCCGGAGATCCGGACCGACGGGGCCTCGTCGAGCAGACCCACCCGGCCCAACTCGTCGAAGCCTTTGGCCACTTTGGTCAGCTGGCTGCCCGAGCCGACGGGTACCACCACGTGGTCGGGCGCCTGCCATCCCAGCTGCTCGGCCACTTCGAAGGCCAGGGTCTTGGACCCCTCGGCGTAATAGGTACGGACATTGACATTGACGAATGCCCACGACGGCCGCTCGCTGGTCAACTCGGCACACAGCCGGTTGACGTCGTCATAATTGCCCTCGACGGCGATGACCCGGCCGCCGTAGACGGTGGTCATGGTGATCTTGGCCGTCTCGAGATCAGAGGGGATCAGCACCACCGACTCCATGCCGGCCCGCGCCGCGTGGGCGGCGACCGAGTTGGCCAGGTTCCCCGTCGAGGCACACGCCGCCACCTTAAAACCGAGTTGGCGTGCCTTGGTCAGCGCCACCGATACCACCCGGTCCTTGAACGATCCCGTCGGGTTGGCGGTGTCGTCCTTGATCCACAACTCGCCCAAGCCCAGTTCCGCGGCCAACCTGTCGGCCCGCACCAGCGGGGTGAACCCGGCACCCAGGTCGACGGGGTTGGCATCGGCCACCGGCAGCAGGTCGCAGTATCGCCAGATCGTTCGGGGGCCGCTCGCGATGCGCTCACGGGTCACGGTGGCCCCGATGCGCTCGTAGTCGTAGGTCACTTCGAGGGGCCCGAAGCAGTAGTCGCACACGTGCAGGGCTTCGGCCGGATAGGCGCGCCCACACTCTCGACAGCGCAGCCCGGTTACAAAGTCCACGTTCGTCTCCTCATCGCTCGGGCATTGGCACCTGGCACGAGCCCCGGCCCATTTGGGCGAGTCGGAGTTCGTTCTGGTTGCCGCGGCGTCACAGGGCCCGGTCCCTCAACCGCTCTGGATGATGTCCTCTATGGTGGACGATCCGACGCCCCGCGTCAATATCGGGCCTCGGATCATCAATGGATACCGGCGCATACAGTGGTGCCACCATGCTCCAGCCGCTCGACGACGACTACCGGATGTTGGCGGTTTCCCCCCTCGGTGCCGGGGCACGCCGTTATCCCCATGCCCGCTTCGATGCCCCGACGTTGGTGGAGGCCAAGGGCGATCGCCATATCTCGGTCTGCATCCCGGCCCGCAACGAAGCCGCCACCGTGGGCACCATCGTGGCGGCCATTGTCAACGCTCTCACCGCCGTTCCCGGCGGAGTGCCCCTGGTCGACGAGGTGCTGGTCGTCGACGATGGTTCGACCGACCGGACCAGGGACATGGCGCAAGATGCGGGAGCCTGGGTGGTCCCCGCCGAGCCCGGATCCGCCGGGCCGACTGCCGGCAGCAAGGGACAGGCCATGCAGACCGCACTGGAAATGGCCCACGGGGATCTCATCGCCTTCGTGGACGCCGACGTCACCAACTTCGGCCCGCACTTCGTCACCGGGCTGCTCGGGCCGCTTCTGCTCGACGACTCCACCATGCTGGTCAAGGGGTATTACGAGCGCCCGCTCCACGGCGCCCCAAACGGCGGGGGCCGGGTCACCGAGCTGGTGGCCAAACCGGTCATCGATCTGCTCTTCCCCGATCTGACCGGCATCATCCAGCCGTTGGCCGGCGAGACTGCCGCTCCCCGATCGGTCCTCGAGAAGTGCGGCTTGGCCGACGGCTACCAGGTGGAACTGGCTCTGCTGATTGACGTGGCTGCCACCTTCGGAGCGGAGACCATCGCCCAGGTGGACCTCGGGGTCCGGGTCCACCGGAACCGGCCTCTTTCGGAGCTACGCCCGCAGGCCACCGACATTCTGCGGACCGCCCTGGCCCGGGCCGACGTGAACCACACCCACTGACCCGGGCCGGAACACACCGATCACCTCCGGCGGGGACCATGGATGGAGGCGGATCGGCCCCTCCGACCGGGGCATCGGCACCTCAAATTGTTCCACCTCGCGGCGAAAGGGAGCACTTCTGTCGGGCGAGATGACACCCGGATGTCGGTCACCTCACGAATCACAGCAATTGGAACTGGTCCCAATTCGCCGCGAGGCGGAACAAACTAGGTGTGCAGCCCTGCGCCGGCCCCACCGGGTCGGTTCACCGCCGTGGCCGTCGACGACGACGACGACGATGACGATGACGGCGAGCGTGCGATCGGTCAGGACGCCGTCACCACCAGATCTCTGCGACATTCTCCGCTCGGCTCGATCCCGGCGAGTGCTGTCAGCCGCTGGCGGCGATTCCGTAGACCGGACTCTCGAGGAACCGATTGGCCATGGAGCCGAGGAACGGTGCATCTCCAAAGGCAAATACGCCCCCGTCCTGGGCCACGGTCCAGTAGCCGGTTCCTTCTGGATTGGCGGCGATGCCGATCGTGAGCGCGTTGAGCGGCCGGCCCCCCATGGAGCCGAAGAACCTGGCGTCGCCGAACGAGAAGACTCCGCCGTCCCACGCCACGAGCCAGTATCCGCGGCCGTCGTTGGTACGGGCGATCCCCGCGACAGGGGCGTCGGGTCGATGGCCGCCCATCGACCCGTAGAAGGTGGCGTCGCCGTAGGAGAACACCCCGCCATCGACACCCACCAGCCAGTACCCACCCCCATCCGGCGTGGACGCGATACCTGAGAAGTAGGGGATGAAACTGCCGAATGGCGGCCACGTCACCCCGCTCAGCCCAAGGCCCGAAGCGTCGCCGAACCACGTTGCGTCACCGAATGGCACCACCGTGCCGCGTGAGCCGTAGAGAATCCATCCTCCCTTCCCCGATGGGGTAGCGGCGACGGCCGTCGCTCCTCCCGAATCCGTGTTGAGCACCTGCACGTCGAAGGCGATGCCGAACCCGTAGAGCTCGGTCAGGTCGGGGTTTGCCGCGGGGTAGAAATCCACGACCCAGTAGCCCTGCCCGCCGGCGGTCGCGCCGAATCCAAAACACTCGAAGGTGCAGCGCGGGGTCGCGGAGCCGAGGAACGGCGCGTGTCCAAACGCGAACACACCCCCGTCTCCGGCCTCCAGCCAGTAGCCAGGTCCGGAGGACCCCGTCGCCGAAGCCGGACCAGCCCCGATGGCGGCGCTCACCGGGAGCATTGAAATCAGTAGCAGCATGCTGCCCAGTCGTACGTGGGCTCTCATCGTGACTTCCCACTCATCCGGTCATGCCGGTGCGGCGATGATGCCGAACACCGGTTCAGCGAGGTGGTGGCCGCCCATAGAGCCGAGGAAGGGGGCGCCACCGAGTGCGAACACCCCGCCGTCGGCGCTTGCCAACCAGTAGCCCGACCCCGACCGGTCGGCGGCCATGCCGACCACCGGCTCGGCCAACGCGGTGGATCCCATCGATCCACCGAAGGTCGCGTCGCCGAAGCTGAACACGCCGCCATCGGCGCTTGCCAGCCAGTAGCCCTTGCCGTCGGGGGTGGGGGCCGTGCCGACGACGGGAGCGTTGAGCGGCCTGCCACCCATCGAACCGAAGAAGGCGGCGTCCCCGAAGCTGAACACGCCGCCGTCGCTGTCGACGATCCAATAGCCCATGCCGTCGGGGGTTTCGGCCATGCCGACCGGTACGCCGACGTGCCCGGTGGCGTGGGCGATGGTGGTCTCGTCACCGAAGAAGGCGGCATCGCCGAAGGGCTGGACAGAGCCGAGTCCGCTGAGCCCCAACTCCAGAACCCAGTAGCCCTTCCCGTCTGGGGTGGCCACGATGCCGATGCTGTTGGGCCACAGGTCGGCCCCTCCGCCATAGGCGGCCGTGTCGGCGGGCTGCCCGTAAGAGACGGCATCACCGTAGGGGTAGACGACCCCGCTGTAGGCGTTCAAGATCCAGTACCCACCACTGTCAGAGGTCGGGGCCATGGACCAGCACGAGCCGTTTGGCATGGACCGCGCCGGGGGGTTGGGGGGGCAACGAGTGGCGTCCGAGGCGGCCGAACCGTGGAACGGTGCCCCGAAGGCGAAGACGCCACCGTCTCCGGTTCCCAGCCAGTAACCACCACCGGGGGGAGAGGCCGACGCCTGGGCCAAGCCAATCGGCCAGCAGATGGCCAGGATCAAGGCCAGGCAGCACAGACCGCCCAGCCGGAGCAGTAGTTTCATCGTCCACCTCCCAT
>JADGOI010000135.1 GCA_017883075.1 Acidimicrobiales bacterium | reverse complement strand
AAGCAGACGCGCGGCCCGGTTCCTGACCCAACGAAAGGTCATCGCCTGGGGCATCTTCGGGTTGGCCCTGATCATCTACTCCATATTTCTCGGCATTCCTTACGCCACCGATGATCTGCTCATCTGGATTACCGCCGCACTCTTCTGCGCCTGCATGAGCGATCTGAGCCGTTGGCGCCAGGGCCTCATCCGGGACTGGTTGCCCCTGTATGCCGTGTTGGCCGTCTACTCCCTGTTGCGGGGATACGCCGGCCACCTGCTGTTTCCAGCCCACTGGAGCCCGCAGCTGAGGTTTGACGAGTGGATCGCGCTCGGAATTGCACCGACGGTCCGTCTGCAGCGGGCGTTTTTCAACCCGGCCAACCTCCACGTGTGGGACTACGCCGCCTGGTTCACGTACATGTCCCACTTCTTCACCAGCTTCATCATTGCCGCGGTGCTCTGGGTGAGAGACCACGGGCGTTTTCGCCGCTTTGTGCCCCTCTTTGTGGGACTCACCTTCGCCGGCTACATCACCTATGTCCTCTATCCGGCCATGCCTCCGTGGATGGTCAGTGCCAACGGCTACATGGAGCCGTTGGCCCGCACCATCCCCATCATGTGGAATCACGTCGGGATCCACGGTGCCGCAGCCGTCTTCGAGGGCAACTCCACCTTCGACAACGATGTCGCCGCCGTCCCTTCGCTCCACACCGCGTATCCCTTGCTGATCTGCCTGTTCTTCTGGGGCAAGGCCAAGCCCTGGCTTCGGGTTGTGCTGGCCACCTACGTGGTGGCCATGGCAGCCACCCTGGTCTATACGGGAGAGCATTTTGTGTTCGACATCGTGCTGGGGTGGGGCTACGCCATCGTGACCTTCATCGTCGGCTCGAAGATCCTCAATTGGTGGTCAGCGCGTCACCACTCCAAGGTGTCGAGGCCGGAGCGGTCCCCTGCTCAGGTCGCTCCACCTCTCGAATCGCCCGAGCCGGTGGGCTCGCCGTAGCCGGCGACACCTGTTCGGCCGACTCGGCCAGTAGCCTCCCGCCAATGCGAGGATGCCGGTGAACAGAGTTGCCGGGAAGAACAGAACCTCCCACGTCGCATCCATCGACCACTCCGGGGACGCCACCCGGGTGACGGGAACCATGGCTCCCGGATGGCCACTGCTACCCCTCCGCCTCTTCCTCGGAGTCACCTTTGTGTATGCCGGGCTCCAGAAACTGGCCAACCGGTCGTTCCTTACCGGCTCGAGTCCGGTATCGATCCACGCACAGCTCAACGCGGCGGCGCACACCAGCCCCATCCACGGGTTGGTCGGCGGGTTGGTGCATGTCTCCACCGCGGTGGGGATCGTGATCGCCATCGGGGAGGTCGCGGTGGGAATCGGAACGCTGCTCGGCCTGTGGACGCGAATAGCGGCGGCGGGGGGCATGGCACTGTCGTTGGGATTGTTCCTCACCGTGAGCTTCCACTCGTCCCCCTATTTCACCGGGTCTGACATTGTCTTCCTGTTCGCCTGGACACCCCTGCTTCTGGCTGGTGCCGGCGGTGCCCCCGCCCTCGATACCTGGTTCCTCGCCAGGGTCACCCCGGCGGCCAGGGGTGGCGCGGCGGTATCCCGCCGGGAGGTGGTGTCCAAGGGCGCAGCTACCGGGGCGGTGGCCGGCCTGGTGATCCTGGGTGGGGGAGTCACTGCGCTGCTCGGACGCCTGCTCGGCAATTCGGACAGTTCATCCAACGCGAAGGCACTTGGTAGTGGTAGTACGACTCCACCCACGTCGCCGGCCCCTAGGACGACAGCGGGACCGCCATCGCCGTCCACCACCGGTGCTCCGACCACTTCGAGGCCGACCGGAACCAAGCTGGGATCGGCCTCCCAGGTCCCGGTTGGGGGGTCGGCCGGTTTCACCGATCCGCACAGCGGCGACCCCGGCTTGGTGATCCAGAAGACCTCGGGTCATTTTGTGGCCTTCGATGCGATCTGTCCTCACGCCGGCTGCACAGTCTCCTACCAGCAAGGGGCCGGCGTCATTGCCTGCCCGTGTCACGGATCCGAGTTCAACGCCGAAACCGGAGCCGTGGAGATCGGTCCTGCCAGCTCGGGGTTGGGTGTCATCTCGGTGAGGGAAGGACCCGACGGAAACCTCTACGTCGATATCTGACGCCAGTGGCAAGCTCTGCCGGGCAAACCGTGACCCAAAAAGCATGGGTCTCGACTATTATCGGGGAACCGTCCTACCCGGATGTACCCCCACTCCATGACCCTCCTCCAGACAGAGCCGACGACCGGACCGACGCTCGAACAGGCGGAGAAGACCGTCGATAGGACCGACTGGGTCTCGTCTCTTCCATTCTTCGCGGTGCACGCGGCCCCATTGGCTGCCTTCTTCGTGACCGTGACCTGGAAGGACTGGGTGCTCTGCGGCGTCTTGTACGTGGTGCGGATGTTTTGCATCACCGCCGGCTATCACCGGTACTTCTCGCACCGTAGCTACAAGATGACCCGGTTCTTTCAGTTCGTGATGGCGTTCGGCGGTACCACCGCGGTCCAGAAGGGCCCATTGTGGTGGGCCAGCCATCACCGCTCTCATCATCGCTATACCGACCTCGATGACGACGTGCATTCACCTCGTGACGGAATCTGGTGGAGTCATGTGGGATGGATCCTTTCCACCAAGCACAAAGACACCGATGTATCGAACATCAAGGACTTTGCCGTATTCCCCGAACTCCGTTTCCTCGAGCGGGCGTCGTGGATCGGTCCGTGGCTCCTGGCGTTGGCCTGCCTGCTCATCGGCGGGTGGGGCGGGCTGTTGATCGGGTTCTTCCTCTCGACGGTCCTCCTGTGGCATGGGACCTTCTTGGTCAATTCCATGGCCCACATCGTGGGTCGGCGGCGCTACGCCACTCCCGATACCAGTCGTAATTCGCTGATCGTGGCGTTGGTCACCGGGGGAGAAGGCTGGCACAACAACCACCACTATCTACCGGCCTCGGTCCGTCAGGGATTCAGATGGTGGGAGATCGATCCAACCTGGTACGTGCTCCGCGGCCTGGCCTGCCTGCGCGTCGTGCGAGACCTGAAGAACCCGCCTGCCCGTCTTCTGGACCAGGCCCGGGTCCGTGATGGTGCCTTCGACATCGGCATGTTCCGCTCGTATTGGGAACAAGCCGTCAAACTCACCGGGGACCGGATTGCCGATCTCACTGCCCGACCGATTCCGTCGGGCCCCGACTTCCCGACCCGCGCCACAGCTGTCGGTACATCGGACGAGGCCTCCACCGAACCGGCCGCCGAGAACCCCGACGGCGACGACGCCACCAGACTCGCCGGGCTCATCGCACGGACGTTGGAATCGGCAGATCAGTTTGCCAAGTCCACCCGCCGGACCCGAACGATGGACAAGTCGATTTTGGAGGCCGGCAGTACCTCCGACCCCAAACGCGGATGACCTCGGTCGGGACCACCCGATCTCCCCTGGCTTCGGTGATGGTCCCGGGAGCCGTGTGGATCATCGACCTGGACGGGGTGATCTGGCTGTCCGGCGAACCCATCGGCGATGTCGCCGGCGCCGTCGCCCGGCTCGAACAGGCCGAGGTCAGGACGGTCTTCGTCACTAACAATTCGGCTCTCACCATCCAAGCCCTGCT
The DNA here is from genome assembly GCA_017883075.1 of Acidimicrobiales bacterium. GTDB lineage: Bacteria > Actinomycetota > Acidimicrobiia > Acidimicrobiales > RAAP-2 > DASZIT01. The sequence continues at coordinate 3,134 of JADGOI010000135.1, read as the reverse complement.
TGATCGTCTGACCCGGATCGGCATCGATGCAACACCCGAAGATCTGGTCACCTCCGCTGACGCTGCCGCGTCACTGCTGCAACCCGGTGACAGAGCATTCGTGTTGGCGGAAGGCGGCGTGCTCGAATCATTGGCGGCACGAGGAGTGGACGTGGTCGGCGATGGCCCGGTAGACGCCGCGGTGGTCGGATGGACCCACTCGTTCGATTTCGACCGGTTGGCGGCGGCAGCCACTGCCGCCCGCACCGGTGGTCGTCTGATCGGTACCAACGAGGACCCCACCCATCCGACGCCCGAGGGACTGCTTCCGGGATCAGGGGCCTTGTTGGCCGCGGTGGCCACCGCATCGGGCATCACCCCGCAGGTCGCCGGTAAGCCTCATCGACCGATCGTCGACCTCATCCGGACCAGATTCGGTCTGGCTCCCGGGGGTCCACCCGCCCTGGTTGTCGGCGACCAGCCCGGGACGGACGGTCGCTTGGCCCAGCAACTCGGAATCCCCTTCGCACTGGTCGATTCGGGTGTGACGGCTGCGAGCACAAGCGTCGAGGACGTGACGGTCTCGGTGAGAGCCGCTGACTTCGTTGCCCTGGTCGACGCGGCGATGGTGCCGACGTGACGGTGGCCGATTCCTACGTCCTGGCACCAACAGGGAGAGCGAGGAGAAGTGCTTGCTCCCTGCTAGCACACTATGTACAATGCTGCTATGACGAAAAGAGACGGATATCAGCGGTACCTCGATGCGGGCATTGCGTTCACCCAGATGACCCGATCGCGAGCCGAAGAGCTTGTGCAGGAGCTCGTCAAGAGCGGTGAGGTGCAGGGTAAGGAAGCTCGGGCCAAGGTCGAGGAGCTGATCGAGCGGAGTCGTAAGAGCAGCGAATCGTTGCTCTCCGTGGTGCGGGACGAAGTCGGGAGCCAGATCCACTCCCTGGGTCTCAGCAACATCGAAGATCTGGCCAAGCAGGTCGCGTCATTGCTGGGTCGTTCGTCGAAAGCGGCGTCTGGTGCTGCCCGGAAGGCCACGGCCAAGAAGGCTCCGGCCAAGAAGACAGCAGCCAAGAAGGCTCCGGCCAAGAAGGCTCCGGCCAAGAAGACAGCAGCCAAGAAGACAGCAGCCAAGAAGGCCTCCGCACCCAGGTCGCGCGCCTGACGTCAGCGGGGCGAAAGCGCCTGGACCGGGCGCTGGTGGAGCGGGGCCTGGCCGAGAGTTGGCAACACGCTGCCTCCATGATCGAGCAGAAGTTGGTTCTCGTCTCGGGTTCCCTGGCTGACAAACCGGCGCGCTTGGTGGCATCCGGGGAACCGATCGAGATCTGTGGTCCGTCACCGCTCTACGTGAGCAGAGGCGGCGAAAAGCTTCAGGCTGCACTCCAACGTTTTGCCATTGACGTCAAGGGCGTTCGCGCCCTCGACGCCGGGGCGTCGACCGGGGGGTTCACCGACTGCCTGCTCCAGTCGGGCGCCGTGTCGGTGATCGCCCTGGATGTGGGGAGGGGCCAGCTGCACGACAAACTCCGTCGGGACAGCCGTGTCATCAGCCTGGAGCGGCACGATATCCGGGATGTCACCATGGGCAACGTCGGCGGGCGTCCGGTCGACGTGGTCACCGCCGATCTCTCCTTCATGTCGCTGGCCCGGGCAATCCCAGCGCTGACCGGAGAGGTGGCTGCCCCCGGAGCCGCAGTGGTGGTCCTGGTGAAGCCTCAGTTCGAAGCGGGACGGGTCGAAGCTTCGCGGGGAAAGGGCATCATCAGAGACCCGGGCATCCACCGCCGAACCCTCGGAGAGGTGGCAAGCGCGCTCTCGGACTCCGGAGCAGCCATCATGGGGGCCATGCCTTCGCCAATTACTGGACAGGCCGGCAACGTCGAATTCCTCCTCTACGCCGTCGCCAACCCGCCGGCGGGGGTTCGCACCGGGCGATCCCACTTGGATGTCGAGTCCATGTTGGACGCCGCGGTGGAGGCAGCTCACCAGCCGGTCCAACTGGGAAACCCCACATGACCCTGGTGGCGTTCTACGCCCGGCCGGATCGCGCCGAAGCAGCCGTTCTCGCCCAGCGGGCTACCGAGTGGCTGGCGGAGCGAGGTCATCAGGCGATCTCCGCCCAACGACCGGATGGAACGGTGTCCATCGACGGGGCGGACCTGTTGGTGAGCCTGGGCGGTGATGGCACCCTGCTCCGGGCCGTCGAATCAGCATTGACAATGGGAGTTCCGGTACTCGGGGTGAACATCGGCCGATTGGGCTTTCTCACCCAGGTCGAGCCGGCGGGCCTCGAAGTCGCCCTCGAGAGTTTTCTGGCCGGGACCCATCAGGTGGAGGAGCGCATGACGCTCCATGTCACGGTGGTTGGTCCCGATGGCGAGATCAGAGCGGAAAGAACCGCACTCAACGAGGCCACTGTCGAGAAGACAGTGCCGGGCCACACCGTTCGGATCGCCGCCGCCATCGATGGGCGACCATTTGTGACCTATGCCGCCGATGGCCTGCTCGTGGCTACGCCTACCGGGTCGACCGCCTACAACCTGTCTGCCCGGGGCCCGGTCCTTTCCCCCCACCTTCGGGCCATCGTGGTGACGCCGGTATCGCCCCACATGCTCTTTGATCGTCCTTTGGTGCTCGATCCGACCGAACAACTGGAGTTGGGTATTCTCGAACCAAGGCCGGCGGTTCTGGTGGTGGACGGGGCCACAGTGACCTCGCTCGAGCCCGGGTCGTCGGTGCGTTGTCGAGAAGGCGACCGACCCGCCCGGCTGGTGACCTTCGGCCACAGCAACTTCCATGCCATCTTGCGTGCGAAGTTCCATCTGGCCGATCGATAGGGAGCCGACATTGCACCGGATGCTCGAGGAACTGCGTGTCCGTAACCTCGGTGTCATCGATGACGTCACCGTGACCTTCCATCCCGGGATGACCGCTCTGACCGGGGAGACCGGGGCCGGAAAGACGCTCCTGATCGAGGCGCTCAGCCTGCTGCTGGGAGGTCGGGCCGATCCGACCATGGTGAGAGCCGGGTCCGCGGATGCGACGGTGGAAGGCCGATTTGTGGCTGGCGCGGGCCCGGACCACGCTGGAGGCGGCGGTGCCGGGGGAGCTGAGCTCGACGATTCCGAGATCACTCTGAGCCG
>JADGOI010000134.1 GCA_017883075.1 Acidimicrobiales bacterium | reverse complement strand
TCGGGTCGACCTCCGAGGTCATCGACGTGGCGTTGGATCAGCTCATCCGCGCCGAGCGTATTCGGGCTGACGTCGCCGCCTACCAACGGGTGCCACCGACCGAGGACGAGATCGACTTGGCATCGTTCGGCGACATCAGCGGCATTGGCGACGATACCGACTGGGAGGCGCTGTACGCCGACGACCTCTCGTGACCGCCGCCGTGCGCCGCGGTGAGGTCTGGCTCGCCGAACTCGACAAGATTCGCCCGGTTGTGGTCCTCACCCGCGATCCCCTGGGACGACTGCTCCACTCCGTGATCGTCGCTCCTGTCACGTCCACCATCCGGAGTCTGTCCACCGAGGTGCCCCTTGGCCCCGGCGATGGGATCAGGCACCCCTCCGTCGTGAACCTCGACAACGTCCAGCTTCTCGCACGCGACCGCTTTCGCCGACGGATCGGACGAGCTCAACCCGCCACCATGAGGGCGTTGTGTGCGGCTCTCTCGGTGGCTGTGGATTGCGACGCCGCCAACCGCTCGTAGGCCCGGCACCGATTGTTCGATGCACGCCCAGGGCGGACGTCGGACCGGGCGCGTCCGACAAGCGTTCTCCGACAGTCCGGTGGCAGAGGCCGGGTGGGGATGGCAGAGTGACTACGGGGGAGAGGCGGTTCTCCACAGCTACAGCCGCAGCCACCGACAGCAGACAGCGAGGAGCGTCATGACCCAGGTTGAGACCGTCCGAGGTCCCGTCGACACCGCCGCACTCGGTCGCACCTACATGCACGAGCACATCTTTGTGCTCACTCCCGATGTGCAGCAGAACTATCCCGACGAATGGGGCGACGAGGACTCCCGGGTGGAAGACGCCGTCCAGAAGCTCAACGAGCTGGCCACCCGGGGGGTGAGCACCATCGTCGACCCTACGGTCATTGGGCTCGGCCGCTATATCCCCCGCATTCAGCGCATCGCCGCCCAGGTACCCGATCTCAACATTGTGGTGGCCACTGGTTGTTACACCTATGGCGACGTGCCCTTCTTCTTCCATTACCGCGGCCCGGCCCTGGAGGCCGCCCTGGGTCAACCGGTCCCCGATCCGATGGTCGACATGTTCGTGGGCGACATCACCGAAGGGATCGCCGGCACCGGGGTGAAGGCAGGCATGCTCAAGTGCGCCATTGACGAGCAGGGAATGACAGGAGGGGTGGAACGGGTCATGCGTGCGGTGGCCAAGGCGCATCGCCGAACAGGTACTCCCATCACCATCCACACCCACCCCGGCAGCCGGCAGGGCTTGGCTGCAAAGCGGGTCCTTGACGACGAAGGGGTCGACCCCCGCCGGGTGGTACTCGGCCACAGCGGTGACTCCTCCGACGCCGACCATCTACAGGCACTGGCCGAAGCCGGTTTTGTCCTCGGCATGGATCGCTTCGGCATCAATCTCGAGACCACCTTCGAGGCACGGGCCGACACGGTGGTCGAGATGTGCCGACGCGGCTTCGCCGAGAACATGGTGCTGGCTCACGATGCGGCGTGCTACATCGACTGGATCGAGCCGTGGGCCCTGGCTGCCACACCCCAGTGGCACTACCTGCACATCATCGACGACGTGTTGCCGTATCTGCTCGACAAGGGCGTGACCGAAGATCAGATCGAGACGATGCTCACCGGGAATCCGCGCCGGATCTTCGAGAACGTGGAACCGTACTGATGCCCTCCCACGCCTTCGATGACACCGGGGTCACCCGCGACCAGCTCGGTGTCAAGCACTATGCGGAATTGCCTTCTTCGGTCGTCGCCATGCTGCGGTCCTCGGTGGAGCGCGATGGGGACGCTGAGGCCGTGGTGGTGTTGGACGGACCCAGGGTGTCGTACTCGGAAGTGTGGGACCGGTCTGCCCGGGTGGCCGGCGGACTGCGCGCCGCCGGCATCAACGACGGTGACCGGGTGGCCATCCGCAGCGGTAACGGCCTCGACTGGGTGCTGGCCTTCTTCGGCACATTGATGGCCGGCGGGGTGGTCGTCCCGGTCAACACCCGATTCACCGACAGCGAGGTCGCCTACGTGGTGGAGGACTCCGGGGCGTCCTACGTCGTCGAACCCGGTGCCGATCTGCCCGATGGCCCGCCGTACGTCGCCGAGGGGTTGAAGCTGACCGATCTGGCCGCGATCTTCTATACCTCGGGGACAACCGGGTTTCCCAAGGGCGCCATGACCAGCCACGACAATTTCCTCACCAATTCCGAAACCTGTCGTCGCATTGCCGACATGCCCGAGTACGACCCGACGTTGCGCAATCTGATCAGCGTTCCGCTGTTCCATGTCACCGGCTGCAACAGTCAACTGCTGCCTACGTTGCAACAGGGCGGCACGGCCGTGGTGATGCCGGCCTTCGAGGTACAGCGTTTTCTCACCGCCATCGCCGACGAGCGGATCACCGTGGTCACCACGGTGCCGGCCATCTTCTGGCTGGCCGTCAGCCAGAGCAACTTCTCCGAGTTCGACGTCACCGGCGTTCGCGTCGCCACCTATGGCGGTGCGCCCATCGCCCCGGACCTGGTACGAAAGGTGAAGGAGGGTTTCCCGGGGGCCAGGGTCGGCAACGGTTTCGGTCTGACCGAGACCTCGAGCGTGTCCACCTTTCTGCCCGACGAGTATGCCGATACCCACGCCGACTCGGTGGGTTTCGCCGCACCGGTGGTCGATCTCCAGGTGGTCGACCCGGATCCCGGGACAGGGGTAGGGGAGTTGCTGATCCGGGGCGCCAACGTGGTCATGGGCTACTGGAACAAGCCGGAAGCCACCGCTGAAGCCTTCGACGGGGGCTGGTTGCACACCGGCGATCTGGCTCGCGTGGATGACGACGGCTTCACCTACATCGTCGACCGGGCCAAGGACATGATCAACCGCGGGGGAGAGAACGTGTACTGCGTGGAGGTAGAGAATGTTCTCTCCGCAGCACCGGGGATCTTCGAAGTCGTGGTGGTGGGCGTACCCGACCAGATGATGGGTGAGAAGGTTGGCGCCGTCGTCGTCCCCATCCCGGGTACGACCCTCGACCGGAACGGATTCATCGACTATGCCCGAGCCAATCTGGCCGACTTCAAGGTGCCGCAGTACCTGGTGGTGCGTAACGAGTTGCTGCCGCGCAACCCTGGCGGCAAAGTGCTCAAGCCTGTCCTCCGCAAGGAACTCGAATGGGGCGAGCCGATCCGCTGAATGAGCGGGGACGGCGCGTTGAGTCAGGGGTGCCTGGCCGCATGGCTGGTCGGGGGAGGCCGAGTTCCTGACCTGATCCCCTGCAACTGGTCCACGTGGACCATTCACGGGGTCCGGTCGGTGGCATCGACTCGGTCATCTCGCCCGCCCCGATTCCCCCGGATTTCGATCCCAAACAGCCGGCGAAGGCCGATGGCACCATCTGGTCGGGCGCCGTGACCGCCTGAACAGCTCAGACGCTGACACCTGCCGATGGCCGAGTGGTCCATCCGAGCTCAAGCCCCATCGACGCGCAGAGCCACTCCCAACGGCCGAGCTGTCCCGATGTCAAGCCGGCTCGGGCGTGGGCGATGGACCTCAGCAGGAGTGCGGCGGTAGCCCGGATTCGACCGTCACCAGCGCGGCGTTCATCGGTCCGGCGCTGACCGAGAGGGCATCGCTCCGGAACGGCTGGTCCAACGAGTTGATCAAGATGATGACAGCCAGCATGATGCCGGCCACTGCGGCCAGTACGGTGAACTGCGGCCAAGGTCGGTCGACGAAGGTGATCGCGGCCACGGCGACCAGGATCACGACGCCACCGCCCATCACCAGAACCCACAGCAGTCCCGGCAACGACGATTTTGCCGCCCGGATGCGAGCGTCTCGTTGATCGGTCAGGTTCGACAGTTGCTGCATGATTGTTTGGGTGACGGCCACGGCCCGGGGATCGGCACCGTTCAAGCTGGGCACGTAGCCATAGAGGCGTTCCAGTGGGGCACCGCCGTCGGGAGGTACGCTGCTCCCCGACTGCAGGGCTGGGTAGTCACGATGGACGACGGTAGAGGCATAACAGGCCAGTCCCGACCTCAACGGCACGCCGGACGAAGCGGGGAGAACATGCGTCAGGTTCGACAGGGCGACCACCGCGTCGGCCTCGGACACCGCATTGTGCTGGGCACTCTGGAACGACTGCAGGGACGCGCCCAGAACGAATGCCAACAACAACCCGTAGGTTGCGGTGAGGGCGCGGAGGGCGGGCGAGCCCCCGTCGGCGCTGAGCAGCCGATCGCGTCCCCGAAAGATCCGGCGGATACCGACGGTCAGGATCCCAGCTATGGCCAACGCTCCAGCCACGATGACTGCGACCGTCAGCCAGATGCTCATGATCCCGGCAGGATACCGGCTCGAGGTGTGGGGTGCAATGACTCGAATCACCTGTAGAACTGGGGCAATGTGCCGGTCCGGCGCGAAGTGACGGGCGGCTCGCGGTCAGTCCGCCGGCGCTTGGATCAGACCCCGCCGGAGACATCCGAAGGCTCGGCGTGGGTGGAGGGAGGTCTGGGACTTTGGGCATGGGGCGCTCGAGAGAACCGCTTCTTCGCCGGCTCGACAAGCAGCATCGCCAGACCGGGCCCACTCCGGAAGAACGGGACTCGCCGGGTCCGGATGACAGAGGCGACCAGCGTCCGGGTGGCGGTCGACTCGGCGAACCAACCAGTCCTGAACTCGGTGTGGACGGCGTGGGGCAGGGATAGCATCAACCAGAGGTGTGGAAGTCGAAGATCGACCTGACAGGACCGAACACGGACATGAAGCGCAGAATGAACGCCATGTCCCAGGCCACCGGGCGGGCCAGCGCCCCGGGGTCCACCTTTCATGTTCGTTTCATGTTCGTTCCGGTGAACGAAGATGTATCGGTCCATACTGGGTGCAACGCAGGTGGCCGTGGTCGCTTGGGCCCACGTAGCCGTGCCAACGAGAATGACGAGGTCGCACGTGCATAGCCGCGAGACGCAAGTCCGAGTGGGTTTGAATCCCATTCCATTCGTTGTCTCGCTCGCGTGATCGAAATCGATCCAACCCGGCGGTCGGTATGAGTGGGCTTCGATACCACAGCCCGTCCGGCGATCTCTCGTGACGACCCCCACGGACGGGGGCCGTGATGGCGTGCGGCAAAAAGGATCGGGTGATGTCGGAGAGCCGCGTTGGCCGATGGCCCTGGCCGTACTGGCAACCGGTGGGCTGCGTGCCGTGTTGCCGGCGCAACTCAGGTGGGGAGACGCTCGCTGGATCTACCCGGCGGTCGTCATCGTTCTGCTTGGAGTGATCTACGTCGGAAACCCGGGTCACATCAACAGCCAGTCCCGGGGATTACGGGTCATCACCGGGACGTTGTTTGCCGTGATCTCAGTCGCCAATGCAGAGGCCGCCATCAGGTTGGTGGCCAGCATTCTCAGCACAGATCCGTTTACCCGCCACGCCAACCGGTTGCTCGTGAGCGGAGGCGCCATCTGGTTGATCAACGTGATCGTCTTTGGTCTCTGGTATTGGGACGTCGACCGGGGCGGTGCGGCGGCCCGATCCCGTGGCTCGACGATCGACCCGGCGTTCATCTTCCCCGAGATGGTCAACCCTGGGTACGTCAGAGCCGGTTGGTACCCAAAATTCGTTGATTACCTGCATCTGTCGTTCACGGCCGCCACTGCGTTCAGCCCGACGGATGTGTCGGCCATCAGACCATGGGCCAAACTCCTGATGATGGCCGAGGAGTCCATCTCCCTGTTATTGGCGTTGCTGGTGGTTGGGTACGCCGTGGGCATCTTGAAATAGGCGGAACGCCGGCCAACGCGATCGGCTGGCGGAGTTTCCACGCCGACGCCAACATCGACGTGTACTTCTGTGATCCGGTGTGCCATGGGGCGCTGCGTATCCGTGCGGAAGATGCTTGTCGATGAGCATCCCCGGTCTTCGTTGAGTCCATGGCCGTCACGCGGCCTCCGACAAGACTATGGATTGGGCCTGCGCAGTTTGAACTGGGCACCTGCGGGGTCCGTCACAATGGCCATGCGGCCGTAGGGAGTGTCGTGAGGGTCCATCACGACCGATCCCCCGAGTGCCTTGACCTTGGCGACGGCGACGTCGGTGTCGTCGACCTCCCAGTAGAGCGACCAGTGGGAAGGTACGCCCTCGGGAAGGAACACGGTTGCGTCCCCAATCCCCGCCAACTCGCCCTCGCCTCCGGGGTCGCGCATGGTCGTGTACCGGAACTCATCGCTGTCACCGACGACGTTGGTGTCCCAGTGGAACACCGAGCGGTAGAAGGTGACGGCGGCAGTGTGATCGCGGGTGAGCAACTCGAACCAGCTCGGCGCTCCATGCTCGTTGAGGACCGTGAACCCCGGAAAGGTCCCAGGCTCCCAGGCGCCCAGCTGGGCGCCTGTCGGGTCGATGAGCACCGCCTGGGTTCCGAGGTCGGCGACCGCCATGGCCGGTGCCATGATCTGGGCGCCACTGGCCTCGGCTTCCTCGATGGTCGCGGCGATGTCGTCGGTGTTCAGGTAGATCTTCCAAGTGTTGTCGGCTGGCATGTCGCCCATGTCGCCCATGCCACCTGCGATGGGGACGCCGTCGCGGGTGAACATGAAGTAGCCGCCGAAGTCCGGGCTTGGCTCCTGGGCTTCCCATCCGAAGAGTTCGGCGTAGAACTTGCGACTGCCGTCGACGTCGGAGGTCCACAGATCGGCCCAACACGGCGATCCGATGGGTGCGCTGTCACGGGTGGGCATGGGTGCTCCTCTCGGTCCGATGAAACA
>JADGOI010000133.1 GCA_017883075.1 Acidimicrobiales bacterium | reverse complement strand
TCCCGAACCTGATTCGAACTTCGTGTCGCTCGGGAAGAGATCGGCACCACAACCGGCACAGGTGAACATGCCACTGCCATCGACGTGGAGCAGCTCACCCGACCAAGCCGGCTCGGTGCCCTTCTGCCGCAGCACCGCGTAGCGCTCGGGTGACAGCTTCGCCTTCCACTCCTCGTCGCTCAGCTCCACCGGTCCTGCAACTTCGGTCTTTGTGGTGTCAGTCATGTCTGGGCCTCCTTGGGCCGGATGGTCACGGTTACGCCAGCCACGGACTCCGCCATCCAACGAAGAGTAGAACCCCGGCTTGACCGATGGTGTTCCCCGGGGACCCCCGAAATCGGGGGAAGGCCGTTTGCTAACGTCGCGTCAGATTCGGCCGGAACCCTGTTGACCTGCGGGCCAACCAACCTGACCAGGACGAACCCACATCCCATGGACCTTCGAGACCGACCCGAGGACGACGCCTTCCGCCGCGAAGTGCGCTCGTGGTTGACCGACCATGTGGTGGGCGAGTTCGCCGCCCTGGGCGGACGGGGGGGATCAGGGGATGAGACCTACGGGTTCGCCACCCGACTCGAATGGGAGAAGGTGCTGGCCTCCGACGGTTGGACGTGCCTCGGATGGCCCACCGAATACGGCGGGCGGGGCGCGTCCATCGCCCACCAGGTCATCTTCAACGAGGAGTACGTGAAGGCCAAGGCGCCGGGCCGGGTCAGCATTCTGGGTGAGGGTCTCATCGGTCCGACCATCATCCACTACGGGACTCCCGAGCAGAAGGCCCGGTTTCTTCCACCGATACTGGCCGGGAGCGAGCTGTGGTGTCAGGGCTACTCGGAGCCCAACGCCGGGAGCGACCTGGCCAATGTCCAGACCAAGGCGGTTCTCGACGATGACGCCGGCGATTGGGTGGTCACCGGCCAAAAGGTGTGGACATCGCTGGCCCACCAATCCGACTGGTGCTTCGTGGTCTGTCGCACCGAAGCGGGATCGCTCCGTCACAAAGGGCTGTCCTATCTGTTGGTGCCGATGGATCAGCCCGGGGTCGACGTTCGACCCATCACCCAGTTGACCAGGACATCCGAGTTCAACGAAGTGTTCTTCGATGGGGCCCGGACGGCGAAGGACAATGTGCTCGGAGAGGTGGGTGATGGCTGGAGAGTGGCTCTCGCCACCCTGGCCTTCGAGCGTGGGGTGGCGCTATTGGGCCATCAGGTCTCGTTCCGGCGTGAGTTGGATCACCTTGTGGCAAAGGCCCGGGCCAATGGGCGGTCCTCGGATCCAGTCATGCGTCAGAGGCTCGCCCGAGCTTACGCAGAGCTCGAGATCCTCCGTTTCAACACCCTGCGCAGCCTGTCCGACATCGACGGTCCGGTGGCTCCTCCCGAGGCATCGATCATCAAGCTGTATTGGGCAAGTTGGCACCGCGATCTGGGTGAGCTGGCCATTGACGTGTTGGGGCCCGCCGGTCTGGTGGCCGAGGGCTTCCCCTATGAGCTCGACGAGTTTCAGCGAACGTTCCTCTTCAGCCGTTCCGAGACCATCTACGGCGGTTCCAACGAGATCCAGAAGAACATCATCGGCGAACGGGTCCTCGGCCTGCCGCCCGAACCCAAGGGAGCAACCCGATGACCGACACGACAACCACCCAGCCATCACCGATGTCCCAGGCGCCCACCCCACCACCCGGTCACGGGCTGCTCACCGGCAAGATCGTGGTGGTCACCGCGGCGGCCGGCACCGGTATCGGGTTCGCCACCGCCAAGCGGTGTGTGGAGGAGGGCGCCACCGTGGTCATCTCCGACGCCCACGAACGCCGGCTCGGCGAGGCGGCCGATGCACTGGCCCAACTGCCGGAGCTCTCGGGGCAACGACCATTGGCCATTCCGTGCAACGTCACCGACGAGGACCAGGTGAAACACCTCTACGACGCCACCGTCGAACACCACGGTCACTTCGACGTGGCCGTCAACAACGCCGGGCTGGGTGGACAGGTGGACATCGTCGACATGACCGACGAGCAGTGGTCGCTGGTACTCGACATCACGCTGACCGGCACGTTCCGGTGTACCCGTGCCGCCCTTCGTCACCTCTACGCCGGGGGCAGGGGGGGAGTCATCGTCAACAACGCCTCGGTCCTGGGATGGAGGGCCCAGGCTGGTCAATCCCACTACGCCGCGGCCAAGGCCGGGGTGATGGCGCTCACCCGCTGCGCGGCGGTGGAGGCGGTCTCCCACAACGTGAGAATCAATGCGGTCTCGCCGAGCCTGGCCATCCATCCGTTCCTCAACAAGGTGATGCCTGACGAGGCGTTGGCCGAGCTCACCAAAAAGGAGGTCTTCGGGCGAGGGGCCGAGGTCTGGGAGGTGGCCAACGTGATCGTGTTTCTGGCCAGTGACTACGCCACGTTCATGACCGGCGAGGTGGTGTCGGTCAGCAGCCAACACCCGTAGGATCGCAGTCACCTCTACCGAAGGCGTTCCGAAGGCGTTCCGAAGGCCACCCGGATCGATGCACTACCCTGACGGCGTGTCAGATATCGCGGATCCCCGCGGAGATCTCCAGTGGGGGACCATCCCCGGTTTGGTGGAGGATGCCGCCGCCCGGTTCGGCGAATCCGAGGCATTGGTCGACGCCCATGGACCTGGTGGGACGACCATCCGGCTCAGCTTCGACCAGTTGGCGGAAGAAGTGGCGGCTGCCACCCGTGCGGTGCTGGCCAACGGCATCGAACGTGGGGACCGGGTGGCGATATGGGCCCCGAACTGCGCTGAGTGGGTGATCGCCGCCCTGGGCTCGGTGGGGGCGGGAGCATTGTTGGTACCGCTCAACACACGGTACAAGGGCGCCGAGGCGGCGTACATCCTCAAAGAGTCGGGGGCGAGACTCCTCTTCACCGTGCAGGGCTTTCTGGGCACCGACTACCCCGCCATGCTGGCCGAGGCGGTGACGGCCGGAACCGCGCTTCCCGATCTCGAGCGGGTGGTGGTGCTGAGGACCGGAGAGACAGGGAAGTCGGGCGGGACAGGGGAGCCCAAAGACACCAGGGGCGACTATCCGCCGCCCGGGCCCAAGAAGGGCGATCAGGTGGTTCCCTGGCCTGCGTTTCTGCGTGAGGGAGCCAGTGTCCCAAGTGATGTCGCCGCCGGTCGGACGGCTTCGATCACCAGCGGCGACATGTCGGACCTGATCTTCACCTCGGGCACCACCGGTCATCCCAAGGGTGCGATGACCACCCATGGCCAGACGCTTCGGACGTTCGCCACCTGGGCCGAAGTGGTCGGGTTGCGCCAGGGTGACAGGTACCTGATCGTCAACCCGTTCTTCCATACCTTCGGGTACAAGGCCGGCATCCTGGCCTGCCTGATGACCGGGGCCACCATGGTCGCCGAGCCGATCTTCGATGTCGAGGTACTTCTGGGCCGTATCGCCGGCGAGCGCATTTCGGTGTTGCCAGGGCCGCCGACCATCTTCCAATCGATCCTCGACCGCCCCGACCGAAAGAGGTTCGATCTGTCGTCGCTGCGTCTGGTGGTGACCGGTGCCGCACTGATTCCCGTCGAGCTCGTCAAGCGGCTCTGGTCTGAACTGGACGTCGAGACGGTACTGACCGCCTACGGACTCACCGAAGCGACGGGTACCGTCACCATGTGCCGACAGGGCGACTCGGCCGAGGTCATCTCGGGCACATCGGGTCGGGCCATTCCCGACGTGGAGGTTCGCGTTGTGGATGCCGACGGGGTCGAGATGGCCCGGGGTGAAGCGGGGGAGATCACCGTCCGCGGCTACAACGTGATGCGGGGCTATTTCAACGATGCCGATGCCACCGAGGCAGCCATCGATACGGACGGTTGGCTGCACACCGGCGATGTCGGCGTGATGGATGCAGACGGCAACATCGACATCACCGACCGCCTGAAGGACATGTACGTGTCCGGTGGGTTCAACGTGTATCCGGCCGAGATCGAAGCGGTGCTCTCGAACCATCCGGGTGTGGCCCAGGTGGCCGTGGTCGGGGTCTCCGATGACCGCATGGGCGAGGTGGGTTGCGCCTTCGTGGTGCCGGTTCCCGGGGCGTCGACCGGGGAGATGGTGGACACTCTGCCCGCCTGGGCACGGGATCACCTGGCCAACTTCAAAGCGCCCAAATTCGTGGAGATCATCGACCTGCTGCCGACCAACGCCGGCGGCAAGGTCCTCAAGCGTGAACTGCGTGAAAGGTTCAACGCCACCCAGCTTCAGTAGACAGAGCTTCACGAGACAGAGAGAGTCTCCGTAGATAGAGAGGGGAGTGCCGTGCGCGGCATCGTATACACCGGTGACGGTGTGGAAGTCACCGACCAGTTGACCGTGGGTGACCCGGGGCCGACCGAGGTGAGGATCGGAATCGGCGCCGCCGGGGTCTGTCACAGTGACCTGTCGGTGATCAACGGGACCATCCCGTGGAAGGCACCCTCGGTGCTCGGCCACGAGGGCGCCGGGGTGGTCGAGTCCGTCGGGTCAGAGGTACGGTCGGTGAAACCGGGTGACCATGTGGTCATCGCCACCTTGGCCAGCTGTGGGACGTGCCGGGCCTGTTCCACTGGGCATCCCACCTGGTGCGTGAAGACGTTGGGGAACGTGTCCCAGCCCTTCACCTACAAGGGTGAGCCGGCATCGAACTTTGCCGCCACGTCGGTATTCGCCGAGTCGACAATTGTCAAAGAGGTCCAAGCCGTCAAGATCTCCAAGGACGTGCCCATGACCTCGGCCTGTCTCATCGGCTGTGGGGTGCTGACCGGAGTGGGTGCCGTGCTCAATCGGGCCAAGGTGCAAGCCGGGGAGACCGCGGCGGTATTCGGCGTGGGCGGCGTGGGCCTCAACGTGATCCAAGGACTACGGCTGGCCGGAGCCAGTCGGATCATCGCGGTGGACACGTTGGCCTCCAAAGAGACACTGGCCCGACAGTTCGGCGCCACCCACTTCGTCGACGCCTCGTCATCTGACGCGGTTGCCGCCATCCGCGAGATCGTCCCGCCCGGGCCGGCCCGGATCACCGGGGCGCTCGGGTGGACCGGAGGGGTCAACTGGTCGTTCGACTGTGTGGGACACCCCGCCGTCCTGCGCAACGCCCTCGACGTTCTCGACTGGGGTGGGAACGCACTGGCCATTGGCATTCCTCCCCAGGGCACCGAAGTATCAGTGGACGTGAATGCCTTGGCCTATGTCGATCGGGGCCTTCTCGGGTGTCGATACGGGTCGTCACGTCCTCACCACGACATCCCGTTGATGGTCGAGCTGTACCTGTCGGGCAAATTGATGCTCGATGAGTTGGTGACCGAGTCACGGCCGCTCGAGGGCTTCCGCGAGATCGTCGAGGACATGGAGGCGGGCAAACTGGCCCGGGGTGTGCTGACCTTCTGAGTCGAGAGCCGGCATCGAGTCGCGCTTTGCACGCCCTTTGCCTGTCCGGTCGGCCGGCCCGAAGAAAGCGACGGAGCGGCTCGGGTGGCTTGTGGATGGTCAGCCGACCCCGAGCATCCCGTAGGCCCGGTCGACGGTCAGCGTGGCCAGGACCCGACCTTCGTCGACCATGACCTGTCGGAACTCGTCCCAGTCGGGGTGCTCGCCCGCGGCGGTGCGATACATGTCGACCAACTGCTCCACGACCTCATCCTCGGGGGCGGCAGCTACTGCGGAAAGCGCAACCGTTCCATCGAGGACGACGTAGGCATAGAAGTCATCCCTGGTCACGTGCAGGCTGGCCCGAGGGTCACGGCGGAGGTTCTTCGTCTTGGCCCGGGAGTCAGTGACCGAGATCCGAACCGTCGAACCGTTCCCAGGTACATAGATGATGTTGGAAAGTTGGGGTCGCCCATCGCCCCGCAGTGTGACCAGCACTCCCCGGTCGTGTTCACGGACGAATGCCAGCGCATCCCCGAGGTCGATGCTCATGGGCCCATGGTACCGACCACGAGGACCTCTGTATCGATGAGCGGCCGGGTGTGGCCGGACTCAATCGGCCTGGGCCCAGCCGATCACCACCTTGGCCAACTCGACACCCCTGTCCTCTTGTAGGAAGTGGCCGCCACCTTCGATCGTGGTGTGAGGTTGACCCTTTGTCCCGGGGATGCGCTCGAGCAAGGGGAGGTCTCCGCCCCGGGTGATCGGATCCTGATCGGAGAATGCGCAGAGGAACGGCTTGGTGAATGTCTCCAACACCGACCAGGCTCTCTGATTGTCGGGAGTGGCCGGGTTGTCGAGGCTCTGGGGGATGAGGTCGGGGAAGGAGAGGGCGCCGGCTTTGAAGGAGGGGTCGGGGAACGGAGCGTCGTAGGCGGCGATGACATCTTCCGACATGGGCACCGTCACCCCACTGGAGACCAGCATTCCGATGGGCAGGTCGGGAGTGCGCTGTACGAAGTCGCGGAACTGCCACCACACGTCGGGGAGACGGACTGTGCCGTCGGGCAGCCCGGTGTTCGCCGCGCAGACCCGAGCGAACCGTTGGGGATGCTCGGCGACCAGGCGGAGCCCTATCAGTCCGCCCCAATCCTGACAGACCAGCGTGATGCCGGTGAGGTCGAGGGCGTCGAAGAGCACCGACCGCATCCACTCGACGTGGCGGGCGTAGGTGTAGTCGGTTTGGGCTGTCGGTTTGTCGGAGCGTCCGAAGCCGATCAGGTCGGGGGCGACCACCCGAAAGCCGGCGTCGACGAAGACGGGGATCATCTTGCGGTAGAGGAACGACCACGACGGTTCGCCGTGGAGGAGGAGCACCACCGGGCCCTCCTTCGG
>JADGOI010000044.1 GCA_017883075.1 Acidimicrobiales bacterium | reverse complement strand
ATGTCGGTGGAAATGGCCTGTCTCGGCTGGCACTGGTTCCCCTACGGTTACAGCCTGACCGTGGATGACGGTGACGGAAGGAAGGTGGCGCCATTCCCGTGCGAGCTGGGGGAGATCGGACGGCGGGCGGTTGCCGATGCCTACAGGGATCCTGACGCCGGAAGCGCCTACCGACCCGACGTTGCACTCATCAACTGGTATGACGCTGATGCTCGGATGGGGATGCACGCCGACCGGGACGAGCGGAGTTCGGCGCCGGTTGTCTCGCTCAGCCTGGGGGAGACGTGTGTATTCCGCTTTGGCAATACCTCCACCCGCAACCGGCCGTGGATCGACGTCGAGCTCGAGTCGGGAGATCTCTTCGTCTTTGGTGGCCGTTCTCGGCTTGCCTATCACGCGGTGCCAAAACTGCTGCACGGTACCGGGGACCCAGCCATCGGGATCTCGGGTGGTCGTTACAACCTCACAATACGTCAGACCGGGTTGGCGGTGCCTGGGTAACCGAGCCTGGATTCAATGTGGCCATACCGACACCGGTGCCGGGTCGAGACGAGTCGCGGAATCGGGCAGGCACTTGACGAGTCGGTGGTTCATCCCACCCACCAGATCGCGGTGCTCTTGGGCCAGGAAATGCCCTGAGCCCGGGCCAGACGCCCGTGTGCGACCCCACGATGGGCGTCCCCACGATGGGCGTCCCCACGATGGGGAAGCGAATGCCCGGTCGACTCGGCGTGAAGCATCGGCGATCTCTCCGTCGGGTGGATCTCATCCCACCCGAGCGTGCTCGAGGGCCGTCGTCGAGTCAGCGTGCACGATCAGGCGACAACCGGCCCGACGCGCGTCCTTGACCACCAGCCGCTCCACTGCCAGGCCTCCGATACCCTCGGCCAGCCCCTCAGCCAGTCCCAGATGCAGTTGGCAGACGGTGGTCGGGTCGGAGCCGGCGACATCGGCGAACGGGCAGCGCTCGAGCACGAAGTCGACCCGGCGGCCTCGCTCGACCCGGTTCGGGCGAAAGCCTCGACGGGCCATCTCCTCTTCGAGGAGATCGAGCCGATCATCGGTGCCGGCCAACTCCGCCCCACGCCGAAGCCCATGCTGGCGGCCTATCCGGCGGGGTTCCTGCTTGTCGCGGATGGCTTCGCTCAAGAGGCTTGCCAGCCAGGCGTAGGCGCCCGGGGTGCCCCATCGGCCCGCCGCTTCCGGGTGCACGCGATACAGCAATCGAGGGCGGCCGGGGCGGTGGCGGGCCTCGACATCTTCGATCACCAAATGGGTGTCTTTCAGCACAGCCAGATGTTGGCGGACGGCGTTGTGATTGAGTTGTACGTGCTCGGTGAGTTCGGCTACCGGTACCGGGTCTGGCGCGTCCACGATGTAGCGGAACAGGCGATGGCGCGTCGGATCGCCGAGAGCCCGAGCCTCGCGCTGAACCTCGTCATCCATGGCCGGATACCTCCCCAATTGTTATTCTAGGCTATACCGGAATAACGCGATCCGGGCGCTCTCGCCCGTCGGCGCCACACCGAGCGCCGGACCCGGACCGGACCTCCACCTGCCGGCCGCCCGGCGGCCGTCCGCCGGCGGCGGTCAAACTCTGATTGTTTGAACTGGTGCCAGAGTCTGGATTCGTCGGCATAGCCGGCCTTGTGAAAGGCGACAACGGGACTCTGATTGCACGGGAAGGACAGTGCAAAGACACCGTTGAGCTCCAAAGGATCGTCCGAGCCGCAAGCAATTGTTTGGGGACCTGCACCGGCAGGTTCGCCCCTCGCAGCGAGGCTGGTTCAAGTGTTGGGCGCGCAACGCTTTGCCCAAGTACCCGCCCGCCCAAGATGCAACCCCCGTTCGGCGGGGTCGTCATGAGTCGCCCGAGTGGCTGACAGCCACTGCTCGTGGTCGGTTGTATCTGCCATGGTCGGATGGTGCCCCCGGCAGGAATTGAACCTGCGCACATGGCTTCGGAGGCCAATGCTCTATCCGCTGAGCTACGAGGGCAACGGGTGGGGCTTGTACCGGGCCGGACGGCCCATGCAACCGCACCACCGAACCACCAACTGTAGTCGGCTGTCGCAGTTCGCACCCCCATGTCTCCGGCCTTTGTCTTCCAAGGACCTATCCTCCCTACAACATGCCCATTCGTGACCAGCTCGCCGCATCCATCAGCCGCGCCCTTGCCAAGGTGGCCGCCGACGCCGGCTTGGATGTTGCCGTCGCCCCCATCGACGTCTTTCTGGAACGACCTGCCCGGCGCGAGCACGGGGACTGGTCCACCAACGTCGTCCTGGTTAAGGCCAAGCAGGCAGGGGGCAATCCTCGAAAACTGGCCGAGTCCCTGGTGGCGGAGCTCACCGCCAACCCTCCGCCCCACACCGTCGCCATCGACATCGCCGGGCCGGGATTCATCAATTTTCGTCTCGATAGCGGGTGGCTGCACGAGGCCCTTGTCGACGTGGTACGGGAGGGCGAAGACCGTTACGCCCGCCCCGATATCGGCCACGGCGAGCGGGTCCTGGTGGAGTTCCTCTCCGCCAACCCGACCGGACCGATCCACGTGGGCAACGGGTGGTGGGGGAGTTACGGGGATGCATTGTCCCGGGTGCTGACCCGGGCCGGCTACGAGGTGAGCCGCGAGTACTACGTGAACGACACCGGCGGGCAGATCCGCAAGCTGGGCGAGAGCCTTCTGGCCCGCCGGCATGGAACCCCAATCCCCGAAGACGGTTATCAGGGTGAGTACCTCACCGAGTTGGCTGCGGTCTACGACGGTCCCGACGATGTCACTGATTCCGGTCGGTGGGCGGCAGACCGCATCCTCGACATGATCAAGGCCACCTTGACCTCGGTGGGGATCGTCTTTGACCAGTGGTACAGCCAGGCATCCATCGAAGAGAGTGGCGCCGTGGACGAGACGATCGCCTTGCTCGCCGACAAGGGGCTGGTGTTCGAAGAGGATGGGGCAACCTGGTTCCGGACCACCGAGCTCGGGGACAACCGCGATCGAGTGCTGCGGAAGTCGAACGGCGACGCCACCTATCTGGCCGGCGACATCGCCTATCACCGCGACAAGTTTTTGATCCGGGGGTTTGACCGGGTCATCGACGTATTCGGTGCCGATCATCACGGGCAGGTGGCCGGCCTCATGGCCGGGGTTGAAGCCCTCGGAGTGCCCAAGGGGCGCCTCGAGGTGAAGCTCGGGCAGATGGTGTCACTGGTGGACGGGGATGAGGCGGTCAAGATGGGCAAGCGGGAGGGGACCGCCATCTCCCTCGACTCCCTGATAGCCGACATCGGTGCGGACGCCACACGGATATTGAGCCTGATGACCACTCTCGATCAGGCCACCACGTTCGACCTGGCTGCTGCCCGCGAGCAATCGGTGGAGAACCCGGTGTTCTACGTGCAGATGGCCAATGCCCGGATCGGAGGTGTCGCCCGGAAGGCGGCCGAGCGGGGTGTGGAGCGGGTTCCTCTCGGTGAGGCCGACCTCACCCTCCTCACCCACCATCGGGAGCTCGAGCTCATCCGGTGCCTGGAGGAGCTTCCCGAAGTGGTGGCCCTCGCCGCCACCGAAAGGGCTCCGACCAAGGTGACCACCTGGGTCCGCCGTCTCGCCGGCTGCTTCCACGGCTTCTACCATGACTGCCCGATTCTGGCCGAGGATGTGGATCCATCGGTGACCCAGGCCCGCCTGTGGTTGGTGGAAGGTACCCGGGTCGGGTTGGCTATCGGGCTGGGCCTGCTCGGGGTGTCCGCACCGGAGGTGATGTAGCCATGGGCCCCTCTGACCCCGTCTCGCGCAGTCTGCTCCCGACAACCGCAGCTGTCGACGGTGATGGCCGGCTGAGTATCGGCGGGGTCGACCTGGTGGAGCTGGCCGAAGAGCACGGAACGCCGCTGTACGTCTATGACGAGGAACATCTTCGGATTCGCTGCCGTGAAGCGGTGGAGGCATGGGGTGACGGCGTGGCGTACGCCACCAAGGCGTTCCTCTGTGTTGCCATGGCACGCCTGGCATTCGAAGAGGGAATGTGCCTCGACGTCTCCACCGGCGGCGAGCTCCACGTGGCCCTGACGGCCGGAGTCCCGGCTCACCGGTTGGTACTCCACGGCAACAACAAGTCGGATGCCGAACTGGCCAGCGCCCTGGCTGTCGGTATCGGGCGGATCGTGGTTGATTCCTTCGATGAGATCGATCGGATCGAGAGGCTGGTGACTGAAGGGTCCGGCCCAGGAGTCAGAGGCTCCGCCCCGGTCCGACCGAAAGTGCTCGCCCGCATCACCCCCGGGGTCGAGGTCCATACCCACGAATTCGTCCGAACCGGCCAGGATGACTCCAAGTTCGGCTTCGGGCTGGCTTCGGGAGCGGCCGACCAAGCCGTGGAGCGTTTGCAGTCTCTCCACGATGCCGGGATCGTCGAGTTTGTCGGTATCCACGCCCATCTCGGCAGCCAGGTGTTCGCCCTTGCCCCGTTCGTCCAGGCCATCGAAGTGTTGGCTGATTTTTTTGCCACCCTCGAGCTCCCGGAGCTGGTGGTGGGTGGAGGCCTGGGTGTCGCCTATGTCAACGGCGAAGAGGCGCCGCCCATGGCACAGTGGGCCTCACGGGTACGGGCTGCATGTCTGCACGCCGGGATCCCCGAATCGGTGAGGGTCTCGGCCGAGCCCGGGCGCTCCATCGTGGCTTCCGCCGGCATCACGCTCTACCGGGTCGGCACGGTCAAGGACGTCCCGGGATACCGCACCTACGTGTCGGTGGACGGCGGGATGAGCGACAATCCTCGCCCGGTCCTCTATGGGAGCGGGTACGAGGCCTTTCTCCCTCGTTCGGCGGGCGCCGAACGGCCCATGCCGATCCGCCTGGTGGGCAAGCACTGCGAGACCGGCGATGTGGTGGTTGCCGAAGGGTTCGTGCCAGACGACCTCAGGGTGGGAGACATCGTGGCTACCCCGGTGACCGGTGCCTACGGGCACTCGATGGCCTCCAACTACAACAAGGTACCGAGGCCGGCGGTGATCTTCGTTTCCGGGGGCGTGGCTCGAACAGTTGTCCGTCGCGAGACGTTCGACGACCTGGTCCGGCTCGACCTCTGACCGGCAATCTGTCTCCGGGCCAGGCGGTAGCGTGACCGGATGACCTCGGCCCGCCCGTCAGCACCAGTGGTGCGCATTGCCATCCTGGGCAGTGGTGCAGTCGGGGCCGCCCTGATATCACTCTTGCGTTCCCGCTCCGACGATCTGACGGTGCAGAGTGGCGCCCGCCTCGAGATCGCCGGCATTGCGGTGGCCGACCTGTCGCGGGCTCGGCCGGATCATGTTCCCGGCGACCTGCTCACCGACGACGCTGCGTCCTTGGTGGTCGACCCGTCGATCGATGTCGTCGTGGAGTTGATAGGCGGGATGGAACCCGCCGGCAGCCTGATCCGCTCGGCCCTGGAATCCGGAAAACCCGTGGTGACCGCCAACAAGGCGCTGCTGGCATCGCCCGAAGGCATTGCTCTACGCAACCTCGCCCACGAGCGCGGGGTCGACCTCCTCTACGAGGCGGCCGTCGCCGGGGCGATCCCCCTCGTGCGGGTGTTGCGCGAGTCGTTGACCGGGGAGCGGATCCAGCGGGTGATGGGGATCGTCAACGGGACCACCAACTTCATCCTGACCAAGATGACCGACAACGGTACCGAGTACGCCGACGTCCTGGCGGAAGCCCAGGATCTAGGTCTTGCCGAACGTGATCCCACCGCCGACGTGGAGGGCCACGATGCCGCGGCCAAGACCGCCATTTTGACCGGCGTCGCCCTGGGGTTCGACGTGGTGACCGCCGACGTGTCGTGTGAAGGGATCACCGGCATCGGGTCGATGGATATCGAGTTCGCGGATCGATTCGGCTACGTCGTCAAACTGTTGGCCGTGGTGGAACGGATCGGGGAGGACGAGATCTCGGCGCGGGTTCATCCGGCCATGGTCCCGAAGTCCCACCCGCTGGCCGGGGTACGCGACGCCTTCAACGCTGTATTCATCGAAGGGGAGTCGGCCGGGGAGCTGATGCTCTACGGCCAAGGAGCCGGTGGCTTGCCCACCGCCAGCGCGGTGGTCGGAGATCTGATCGACGCCACCCGCAACTTGTTGGGTAAGACCACCGCTCCGGTACCGGAGCGGCAGCCCGGGCGCCTACACCCGGCGGCTGAGCTTCGTTCGGCCTACTACCTGACCATAGATGTGGAAGATCGTCCGGGCGTGCTGGGCATCGTCAGCACGGTGTTCGGGGAGCACAACGTCTCCATCCGATCGATGGAACAGGAAGACCTCGTTGACGTGGCCCGGCTCATCTTTCTGACCCATGCATCCCGGGAGGGTGATATGAACGAAACGATCGCGGCTCTGGCCGCCATCGACGCGGTGAAGCGGGTAGGCAATGCCATGAGGGTCTTCGGAGAACGCGAATGATGGGTAACCGACCTGGCACGGCTTGGCGTGGCGTGATCGAGGAGTACCGCGAATTCCTACCTGTCACCGAGGCCACCCCCGTGGTCACACTGCTGGAAGGCGGCACTCCTCTGCTTCCGGCACCCAGATTGTCGGCCCGGGTGGGAGCCAGGGTGTTCTTGAAAGTCGAAGGAGCCAATCCCACCGGTTCGTTCAAGGATCGGGGGATGACCGTCGCTATTTCCAAAGCAGCGGAAGAGGGTGCCAAGGCAGTCGTCTGCGCTTCGACCGGCAATACGTCGGCATCAGCGGCTGCGTTCGCTGCGCGAGCCGGCCTGACCTGTGCGGTGCTCATCCCCGAAGGGCACATTGCCTTGGGGAAACTGGCTCAGGCGCTCATTCATGGCGCTCGGGTGCTGCAGGTCCGCGGCAATTTCGACCAGTCGTTGGCCATCGTCCGTGAACTCGGAGAGCGGGCCCCGGTGACGGTGGTCAACTCCGTCAACCCCTACCGGATCGAAGGACAGAAGTCGGGGGCCTTCGAAATCGTGGACCAGCTCGGGGATGCTCCCGATGTCCACTGCATCCCAGTGGGGAACGCCGGGAACATCACCGCGTACTGGAAGGGCTATCTCGAGTTCAAAGAAGCCGGGCGATCTACCCGGTTACCGAGGATGTTGGGGTTTCAGGCGAAAGGCGCTGCGCCGATCGTCGAAGGGCACCCGATCGAGTTCCCCGAGACGGTGGCGACGGCCATTCGGATCGGCAACCCCGCCAGCTGGTACGGGGCGACATCGGCGGCGAGCGAATCCGGCGGCGGGATCGCGGCGGTGACCGACGAAGAGATTCTCGACGCGTACCGGTTCCTGGCCACCGAAGAGTCGGTCTTCTGCGAACCGGCGTCCGCGGCATCAGTGGCCGGTCTGATCAAGACGGGACTCCCCGACGGCATAGGTGCCGGTGGCACGGTGGTCTGCGTGTTGACCGGCCACGGCCTGAAGGATCCCGACATCGCGATCAGCCAGATCTCTGTGCCCACCGTGATCGACGCCGACCTGGGCGCCGTGCTTGCTGAGCTCTCGTTGTAGGGCCTGCCACATGGGGGTTGTTGCTGTTGGGCGTACGGGCGGGTAAGGTATGTGCACCTTCGCTATCCAGATGTGCCCGTTCGGGTACCTGGGCGGGATCTCCTGAATCGCATCTCTGGGTGTGACCAGACCGCATACGGCGTTGGTGGGGGTTGTAGCTGGGCGTCTCGCCCGGCGTACTCAGCTCCCCGCCCCTGATTCCCTGGAGGATGGCTTTGATCCATCTTCCCAACGAGGACATTCGAAACGAGGAGGCCGATGACTGCGGAACAGCAGCTCGAGCGCTCGGTGTTGGAAGGCAAAGAACGCGATGAGCTTCATGCCATCGCGCAGGCACTGTCTGTAAAGACCACCACCCGGACCAAAAAAGCAGACATGATCGACGGCATCCTGACGGCCACCGGTGTCACCGTGGGCCACGTCGTCACACCAAGTGCCGGAGCCAGCAATGGAAACGCCGGTTCTTCGGGCCGGTCGACGAATGGCTCGTCCGGAGGATCGACCTCCGACAGGTCTGACCCGGCGGGGGATGAAGGTACGACAGGACCGCCGACCAGACGGGGCGCAGGGCGACGCCCGGCACCCGCTCTCTCCTTCGGCCCGGACGATGATGCCAAATCGGCGGAGGCCGATGGGGATGACGGCGACGGGTCCGGTCAATCGTCGGGCGAGGCCTCGGCGGCGGCCGGAGATGACGAATCGACAGCCCGGTCCAACGATGAAGGCCGCCAAAACCGCCAGAACCAAGGTGGACAGAATAGTCAGAACGCTCCCAGCGGGCAGGGGAACCAGGGCGGCCGCCAAGGCGGGCAAGGCGGGCAAGGCGGGCAGGGGAACCGTCAGGCCAACCAGGGCGGGCAGGGGAACCAGGGCGGCCGCCAGGGCGGGCAGGGGAATCAGGGGAACCGTCAGCCCAACCAGGGCAACCGGCAGCCCAACCAGGACAACCGCCAAGGTGGGGGCAACGACGACGCCGGCAATCGGCGCAACAATCGCCGCCGTCGTGGCCGCGACCGTCCAGGTGAGGGCGCCGAGCGCGACCTTCAAGGGGCAGGCGGCAATCAAGAGCAGCCATACCAGGGCGAGCTCATCCCGGTGCGCGGCCTGCTCGATCTCCGCGACGAGGGCTACGGATTCCTTCGGTGCGACGGGTACCTTCCTTCCGTCAAGGACGTGTATGTATCCATCAGCCAGGCGCGCCGTTTTGCCCTTCGCAAGGGTGACCATCTCGAGGGTGCGTGCCGACCGGCCGGAACTACCGAGAAGTTCCCAGCGCTGTTGCGTATCGACATGGTCTCCGGGCTCGATCCTGAAGAGGCCCGCAACCGCTCCCGGTTTGAGGACCTGACGCCCCTCTTTCCTGATGAACGTCTCAACCTCGAGGCGCCGGGCGACAAGGAGAACATGACGACGCGGATCGTCGATCTGCTTTCGCCGATCGGCAAGGGTCAGCGTGGACTGATCGTCTCGCCGCCGAAGGCCGGCAAGACGACGGTGATGAAGCACATCGCCCAATCCATCGAAGCCAACAACCCCGACGTGCACCTCATGGTCCTGCTGGTGGACGAGCGCCCCGAAGAGGTCACCGACATGCGTCGTTCGGTCAAGGGCGAAGTGGTTGCCTCCACCTTCGATCGTCCGTCCGACGAGCACACCGCGGTGGCTGAACTGGCCATCGAGAGGGCGAAGCGACTGGTGGAAGTGGGCAGGGACGTCGTGATCATTCTCGACGGCATCACCCGATTGGCCCGGGCCTACAACCTGGCCCAGCCCGCGACCGGCCGGATCATGTCCGGTGGCGTCGACTCGGGTGCACTGTACCCACCCAAGAAGTTCTTCGGGGCGGCCCGCAACATCGAAGAGGGGGGGTCTCTCACCATCTTGGCCACCGCCTTGGTGGAGACCGGCTCCAAAATGGACGAGGTCATCTTCGAGGAGTTCAAGGGCACCGGCAACATGGAGCTCCGGCTCGACCGGCGGCTGGCCGAGCGGCGGATCTACCCTGCGATCGACGTCAATGCCAGCTCCACCCGTCACGAAGAGCTGCTCTTCGACAAGTCCCAGCTTCAGCAGGTCTGGAAGCTCCGCCGGGTGCTCAACGCCCTGGCCAACGACGGCAGCGCCGCCGCCGGCTTGGAGCTCCTGTTGGACAAGATCCGCACCACCAAGAGCAACGACGAGTTTCTGGCCGAGATCGCCAAGGGCCCAGCCACTCCATCTTGATCGAGCCGTTGCCCCATTCCGATATGATCGGCACGCCGCGAATCGGGTGCGGGCCGACTCCGGAGCCCCACCAACACGGGAGAACCCAATGAAGACCGATATTCACCCCAACTACATCGAAGCCACCGTGCGTTGTTCGTGCGGCAATACCTTCAAGACGCGCTCGACCAAGGACGATATCCACCTCGAGTTGTGCAACGAGTGCCACCCATTCTTTACCGGCAAGCAGAAGCTGGTCGACTCGGGTGGCCGGGTGGAGCGCTTTCAGCGTCGCTACGCCAAGTCCGGCTCGCGGAAGAAGCCGTCGGCACCATCGGCATCCTGATCGGACGGGGCCGACCGCCGGGCGCGTGACCGGTCGGCTTTTCGATCCAGTCTTGCCATCGACGACGATGTGGCCGGCGCCGCCACCGGTGGCCACTACCCTTGGGCCGTGCTGAGCGACCGTCTGAACGAACTCGAACGTGAGTACGAGGCGGTCGTTGCCGAGTTGAACGATCCGAACGTGTCGGCCGATCCCCGGCGCCTGCGGGACGTTTCCCGCCGTCACAAAGAGCTCGAAGAGGTGGTCGGCACCTGGCGACAGCTTCAACAGGCAGAATCTGATCTCGAGGCGGCCAGGGAAATGGTCTCCGACTCCGTCGGCGAAGAACGAGAGCTGGCCCGGGACGAGGTGGAGCGGGCCGAATCCGACCTGAGCCATCTCGAGGAACAGCTCCGGCTGCAACTCTTGCCAAAAGACCCCAATGCCGACCGGAACGTGATCATGGAGATTCGCGGCACCGAGGGTGGCGAAGAGGCGAATCTCTTCGCCAAGGACCTGTTCGACATGTACACCCGGTATGCCGCGGCCAAGGGATGGAAGACCGAAGTTCTCTCTTCCAGCCCCTCCGAGCGCGAGGGATTGAACGATGTCACTTTTCTGGTGAAGGGGGAAGGTGCCTGGCAACACCTCGAGCACGAGGGTGGACCGCACCGGGTGCAACGGGTGCCGGTGACCGAGTCACAGGGAAGGATCCACACTTCTGCCGCGGCGGTGGCGGTGCTGCCGGAAGCCAAAGAGGTGGACGTGGCCATCGACCAGAGTGACCTCAAGATCGATGTGTACCGATCCACCGGGCCGGGTGGGCAGTCCGTCAACACCACTGACTCTGCGGTTCGTATCACTCACCTCCCCAGCGGCATCGTCGTGGCCATGCAAGACGAGAAGAGTCAGATCCAGAACCGGGCCAAGGCCATGATCGTGTTGCGGTCCCGCCTGCTCAAGGCGGAACAGGACCGTCAGGCCGCCGAGTTGTCAGCGGCGCGCCGGAGCCAGGTGGGCGGCGGCGGCCGATCGGAGAAGATCCGGACCTACAACTACAAAGAGAACCGGGTCACCGATCATCGCATCCGGCTCACCTTGCACAAGCTCGATCGCATCCTGATGGGGGACCTCGACGACCTGACCGACGCGCTGATGGCCGACAAGCGTGCCCGTCAACTGGCCGAAGGCTGAGATGACGGTGGTCGAGACCCCCGATGGCGCAGAGGCGGTCGTTTGGGGAAGCCAGCGCCGTCGGTTGCTGGCGTCGACAGCTGATCGGCTGGGCTCGGAACGAGAGGCCCGGTGGATTGTCGAACACGTGGAGGCAGAAGAGGCCGCCCCGATGACACCTGACGAGCGCACCCGGCGGGTGGAGGAGCTGGTCACCCGACGGTCCTCCGGCGAGCCACTGCAGTACGCACTGGGAAGTTGGCCATTCCGCTCGTTGGAGCTGAGTGTTGATCCTCGTGTACTGATTCCCCGGCCTGAGACCGAGCAGGTGGTCGGTGTGGCGTTGGCCGAACTGCACCGGATGCACGGCGGGGCCATTTCCGCCGGAGCACAACGTGGTGGGAATGAACCGTCGGTGGTGGCTCCGGTCTGCGTGGATCTCGGCACCGGGTCGGGAGCCATTGCGTTGGCGATGGCCACCGAAGCGTGCCTCCGGTTCCCGAAGATAGAAGTGTGGGCTACCGATGTCTCCGGAGAGGCGCTGGACGTGGCGCGCCTGAATCTGGCAAGCACCTCGAGGGGCGACGAGGACGGGGGCGTCCGCGTGCGATTTGGCCAGGGATCGTGGTTCGATGCCCTACCTCCCCAACTGAGGGGCCGGGTCGACCTGATCGTCTCCAACCCGCCCTATGTCTCCGAGACCGAATACGCCGAACTCGAACCCGGGGTTCGGGACTGGGAGCCGCGGGGGGCGCTGGTGGCTCCGTTCGGGGCCGGAGGCGTGGGTGGAATGGCCGACATCGAGACGATCGTGGCCAATGCGCCCGGGTGGCTCCATTCGAGAGGTGTCTTGGTGGTGG
The DNA here is from genome assembly GCA_017883075.1 of Acidimicrobiales bacterium. Taxonomy (GTDB): domain Bacteria; phylum Actinomycetota; class Acidimicrobiia; order Acidimicrobiales; family RAAP-2; genus DASZIT01. The sequence goes on along the minus strand of JADGOI010000044.1, from coordinate 6,973 downwards.
AGATTGCGCCGCTGCAGGCCTACGCCGCCATTGATGCCGCTCGACGAGCCGGTTTCGCCCAGGTCACCACGGAGCGCGATCTGGCCGGTCGGCTCCGCATGCTGGTGGCGAGGCGCTGACCGTGGTTGTTCGGTTGCAAGCCAGTGACCCGGTCGAGGTCGCAAGGGCAGCTGACCTCCTGGCGGCCGGCATGGTGGTCGCGATCCCCACCGACACCGTGTACGGGCTGGCCGTCGACCCATTGCAGCCCGGTGCCGTCGACCGGGTCTTCGCGCTGAAGAAGCGGCCCGGCAAGGTGGCCCTTCCGGTATTGGTGACCGGATGGGGCCAGGTGGAGATGGTGGCGGGCACCCTCGAGGTGGCGGCGCAGGGATTCGCCGATCAGTTCTGGCCGGGCCCGCTGACTCTGGTGGTGCCCCGCAGCGGGCGGTTTCGTGCCGACCTGGGGGGAGAGTTGGCGGCGAGGTGGACGGTGGGAGTGCGGTGGCCCGACCATCCGGTTGTCCGGGCTCTCTGTGCGGCCGTTGGGCCTTTGGCGGTTACCAGCGCCAACCGGCATGCGGAGCCCCCGGCCACCTCCGCAGAGGACGTCATCGTGGCCTTCGCCGGTGACGACCGTCTGTCGGGGGTATTGGACGGAGGCGTGTGTGACGGCGCCCCATCGACGGTGGTGGAGTGCCGGGGTCCGGCGTCACGCTGTCTTCGGGAGGGAGGCATCCTTTGGGATGGCCCCACCAAGGCTTCCGGCGGCGCTGGATTGACGGTATAGCTCCGGCCGAGGGACACTGGACCCCTGATGTTGAGTCGTAGGGCGTCTCGCCTACACGTAATTAGTTTCGACTAGCCACCCACCGATCCGGTGTGTGGCCCTTGGCCGTCCACTTGGTGGGCGGTTTTTCAATTTCATATTCATCAACGGGCAGACAATGTCCGGGGACAGCAACAGAGAAGGATTGGATAGAAGCGTGACTACGTACAAGGTTGGCCTTATCGGGGGCGATGGAATCGGTCCCGAGGTGGTGGCGGAAGCGCTCAAGGTTGTCGAAGCAGCCGGGTTGTCATTGACCACCACCGACTACGACCTCGGTGCCGATCGATACCTCCGTACCGGAGAGGTGCTTCCCGACAGCGTTCTCGAGGAGTTGCGCGGACAGGACGCCATCCTCCTCGGCGCCGTGGGCCCCCCGGTCGGGTCCACCGACGTTCCCCCCGGCACCCTCGAGCGCGGTCTGCTTCTCCGTCTCCGATTCGATCTCGACCTCTACATCAACCTGCGGCCGTTCACCGGTGTCCCGAATGCGCTCGCACCCGACTGCGATTTTGTGGTCATTCGGGAGAACACCGAGGGAACCTATGCCGGGGAGGGTGGGTTCCTGCGCAAAGGAACACCCTTCGAAGTGGCCACCCAGGGTTCGGTCAATACCCGACACGGTGTCGAGAGATGCGCCCGATTCGCATTCGAGTTGGCGGCCAAGCGACCTCGGCATCACCTGACCCTCGTGCACAAGACGAACGTGCTTACGTTTGCGGGGGATCTGTGGAACCGGACGGTGAACGAGGTGGCCTCCGACTACCCGGACGTTTCCCGCGATTACAACCACGTCGACGCCACCTGCATCTATCTGGTGGAGAACCCCGGGCGCTACGACGTGATCGTCACCGACAATCTATTCGGAGACATCATCACTGACCTGGCTGGTGCTATCGCCGGTGGTATCGGATATGCCGCATCGGCAAACCTCAATCCGGCTCGCACCGGACCGTCGTTGTTCGAACCCGTTCACGGAGCCGCTCACGACATCGCCGGCACCGGCAAGGCCAACCCGGCTGCCGCTATCCGATCGGCCGCGCTTATGCTTGACCACCTGGGGGAGGTGGCTGCCGCCGAACGGGTGACCAAGGCGGTGCAGGAATTCATTGCTTCAACCCCCGACCCTCAACTCTCGACCGCCGCCATCGGCGACGCCATCGCAGAAAGGCTGTGAGCCGTGCCACTCACCCCCACCGACAAGATCTGGATGGACGGAGACTTCGTGGACTGGGCCGATGCCACGGTCCATGTGCTCACCCATACCATGCACTACGGCACTGGCATCTTCGAGGGCATCCGGGCCTATCCGACGCCGAACGGCGTTGCCGTCTTCCGGCTCCGGGACCACATCAAGCGGCTCTTCGCCTCGGCCAAGGTCTTCATGATCGACATTCCCTATACCGTCGATGAGCTGGTCGACGCCACCATTGCGCTCGTCCGGGTGAACGGCCTCGATGATGGTTGCTACATCCGGCCACTGGTCTACCTCGGCTACGGCGAAATGGGGTTGAACCCCATCCCATGCCCGGTCAACGTGTCAATCGCCGCCTGGCCATGGGGTACCTACCTTGGCGACGAAGGAGTGGCCAACGGGGTCTCGACGAAGATCAGCTCGTGGCGTCGTCATGATCCGAACGCAGTGCCGACCGCTGCCAAAGGGACAGGTATGTACGTGAACTCCTCGCTGGCCAAGATGGAGGCACTTCGTGGCGGTTACGACGAGGCCATCCTTCTCTCTGCCGACGGAAACGTGAGCGAGTGCACGGGGGAGAACATCTTCATTGTCCTCGATGGCCATTTGGTCACGCCGCACACCTCAGACTCAGGAGCGTTGGCCGGCATCACCCAGCGGTCGGTGCAGACGATCGCGCGCGATCTCGGCTATGAGGTTGTCTACGAACAGATGATCCGGACCGACCTCTATGCCGCTGAGGAAGCGTTCCTCACCGGAACCGCAGCTGAAGTCGTGCCGATCCGGTCGGTGGACGATCGCGCCGTGGGTGACGGCAAGCCGGGTCCCATCACCAGGCAGTTGCAACAGACGTACTTCTCCACCGTGCGGGGCGAAATCGAACGCTACAAGGACTGGTTGGACTATGTCGATTGATGGTCCCACCCTGAACGACGGACCCGGTCACAACCACGGTCATGGCCATGCTCACTCACACCCACTGACGGCGGGTCAAGAGGCACACGCGCACGAAAAGGGGCAGTCGGGAAAGAGGAAGCAGCCAACGGTAGGAGACCACCTCGAATCACCGACGGAGGGAGCCGGTCATCTGTTCGACCTCCCGGTAATGCCCGGTGCCGTCGACGTGTTCGATACCACCCTGCGAGATGGCTCCCAGCAGGAGGGCCTCTCTCTCACCGTCGATGACAAACTACGGGTGGCGGAGCAACTCGACCACCTGGGTGTGACCTTCATCGAGGGTGGATGGCCGGGTGCCAATCCGAAAGACGAGGAGTTCTTCGCCCGGGCCCCCTCGGAACTGACGCTCTCCACTGCCACGTTGGTTGCTTTCGGATCGACCCGTCGCGCCGGGGTCAAGGCTGAGGATGATGACACCCTGAGGCACCTCGTGAAAGCTCAGACTCCGGCGGTCTGCATCGTGGCCAAGTCATCCGAGATGCATGTGGTCGATGCTCTGCGGACCTCACTTGATGAAGCAGTGGCCATGGTGGCGGATTCGGTGGAGTTCCTCCGGTCCAACGACCTTCGGGTCTTCCTCGACGCCGAGCACTTCTTCGACGGGTACAAGGCCAATCCCGAATTCACGATGCGGATCCTTCGAGCCGCCGAAGAGGCGGGTGCCGAGACTCTCGTCTTGTGTGACACCAATGGGGGCACGTTGCCTCATGAAGTGGAACGCATCGTGGCCACGGTGTTCCGTGGATTTGACACCCAACTCGGTGTCCATTTCCATAACGACAGCGGATGTGCAGTGGCCAACTCATTGGCCGCCGTCGGTGTAGGTGCCACCCACGTGCAGGGCTGTGTCAATGGATACGGGGAGCGTGCCGGCAATACCGATCTGTCGGCCACCATCCCGAACTTGTCGTTGAAGCTGCGGGTGAAGACAATTCCGGAGGACCGCCTCGAGCGACTCACGCCGGTGGCCCATCACATTGCCGAACTGGTGAACATCGCGCCAAACCCACAACAGCCGTTTGTGGGCGCATCGGTCTTTGCCCACAAGGCGGGGCTCCACACCTCGGCCATCGCCCGGCGTTCCGATGCCTACGAGCACATCTCGCCCGAGCTGGTGGGCAATGGCACCCGCTTTGTGGTCTCGGAATTGGCCGGCCGTTCCACCTTGGCCTTCAAGGCGGCGGAACTGGGTCTCGAGCTCGATTCGGATGCCATGGGGTCCGTCCTCGAATCGTTGAAGCGACTCGAGCATGAGGGCTATCACTTCGAGGTGGCGGATGCTTCGCTCGAGTTGCTGCTCCGGAATTCGACCGGATGGGAACAGAGGTTCTTCGAGCTCGAGTCGTACCGGGTCATCGCCGACCACGCGCTGGTTCGATCGACGGAAGCCACTGTCAAAGTGTTTGTGGAAGATGAGCACATCGTGGCCAGTGCCGCGGGCAATGGACCGGTGAACGCCCTCGACGGTGCGCTGCGCGGCGCGATCGGATCTCGCTACCCCGCGTTGGCGGACATCCACCTGGTTGATTACCGGGTACGTGTGCTCAACTCATCCAAGGGCACCGGGTCGGTCACCCGGGTGCTCATCGATTCGACCGACGGCGACCGGACATGGACCACCATCGGGGTCTCCGAGGACATCATCGAGGCATCCTGGCAGGCCCTCTCCGACTCCATCGTCTACGGTCTGCTGCGAGCCACGGCCGCCGTCAAGGAATAGGGCGACCCGGGTCCGGCGTCGTAGGATCAGCCAGAGAGGGATCGGAAGTTCACAGCAATGACCCAACCCAGTTTCGTACCTATCGTCGAGGCCGACCAGGTCCGTTCGACGTACCGCTTGCGCGTACCCGGGATATGGACCCAGTCTCGGCCTTCCGAATTGCGGGGGACAGCCGCTCCGGTGGGTCCGTCGTTCGGCACCCCTGGGCCTGATCAGGGTTTTGCCCTCAAGTTGGCGCGGCTATTCGAGGACCGGTTGGAGGTGTCGGCAGGGGAGTCGGTGGAGGATGTCATTTCCGGATGCACCGCGGTGGCCATGCGCCGGGCCGCCCGATTTGGGCGAGCGCCTCTCATCCACGACCTCGGGTTCGCCTTCACCTTGTGGGGCTTCCTCGGTGGTGCTCCTGACGACCTGGTGGCCCAACGGGCTCCGCTCTTCCGCTCGGCGGCCCACCACTACGGCGCCCGACGGGCCATTGCCGACGCGGTAGTCGCAGATACCCTCCGGCTGAGCCCGGAAGCTGTGGCCGCTCGCCTGGGCCGGTGGCGTGACCTGTTGGCCATCCCGGTTGCCGATGGTCCCGCCATTCCCTGATTGGTCGAATTTGCCCAAGCCTCTTCCGCGCCGGGTGCCACTGCGGGGGTATTGGCAGAGGAGATGAGTGAACGCGGGGCGACCGCTCCCCGGTTGTTGGTTGCTCGCCGGCAGTGAGTAACGTGCAATAGTGACTTCTCCTCTCTTCACCCTGTCCGACACCCATCATCAGTTCCGGGACACCATGCGCCAGTTCTCCGAGGCCCGGATCGCCCCGCATGCCGCCGCCGTCGATCGTGATTCTGCCTATCCGCGAGCCTCGTTCGACGCCTGCGTGGAACTCGAGCTGCCGTCGCTGGGTATCCCCATCGAGTTCGGAGGGGCCGGCGCCGACCTGGTCACTCAGGCGATCATGGCCGAAGAGCTGGCTCGAGTGTGTGCCTCCACCTCATTGACGATGTTGATCTCGAAGTTGGGGATGCTGCCGGTCATGAACTGGGCGTCGGAGGATGTGAAGCAGAAATATCTTCCTCGAGTGGCTTCCGGCGAGTCCCAGGTCAGTTACTGCCTTTCGGAAGCCGACGCCGGCAGCGACGTGGCCTCCATGCGCACCCGTGCGGTGCGAGATGGGGACGACTTCGTCATTACCGGAACGAAGTATTGGATCACCAATGCCGGCGTGTCCGACGTCTACACCGTGTTCGCCGTCACCGATCCCGAAGCCGGTCGGCGTGGGATCAGCTGCTTCGTGGTCGAGGCTGATTGGGGGGTGAAGGTGGCCAAGCTGGAGGACAAGCTCGGCGTGCGCGGCAGTCCCACCGGAGAGGTGGTGTTCGACGAGGTGCGGGTACCGTCGACCAATCTCGTGGGTGGGGAAGGAAATGGCTTCACCATCGCCATGCACACCCTCGATCGCAGCCGGCCCACCATCGGCGCCCAGGCGGTAGGTATCGCGCAGGGTGCCATCGACTATGCCGCCGGGTATATGAAGGAGCGCAAGGCATTCGGCAAGCCCATTGCCGATCTGCAGGGTCTGCGCTTCATGTTGGCCGACATGGCCATGCGCACCGAGGCGGCCCGGACGCTGGTCTACCGGGCATGCTCATTGGTCGACAGTGGCGATCCGGAGGGCGAACTGACCAAGATTGGGGCGATGGCCAAGTGCTTCGCCTCGGATACCGCCATGTCGGTGACAACCGATGCGGTTCAGCTTCTGGGCGGTTACGGATTCACAAAGGACTTTCCGGTGGAGCGCTTCATGCGCGACGCCAAGATCACCCAAATCTACGAGGGTACCAACCAGGTGCAGCGGGTGGTGATCGCAAAGAAGCTGTTGGGATAGGGGTTACTCGTCTGTGGGTTGGCCGGCGAAGGCTGTGGATTTTGGTCCTCAATCCCTACTTCTTCAGTGATGGGACGGCGATTTCAACCGGTCGCGCCACTAAACGGACCTTGACCCATCTCCTCCATCCCTCCAACGGGCGGAACGGAGTGGGCGGGCCGTCACCAGCAACTGAATGCACCCGGTTCAGCTCCCTGAAAGGGACGTCCCTGGACGGCCAGGCCAGATCACCCGTACGAAGCTACCAACCACGTCCGGCGGGTGGTGATCGCCAAGGCGTTCAAGAATTTGACGATGTGGTGTTCTTTCGGACCGCTTCGTGGGCGTGGGATCGAGAGATCGTGACCCCGAGCATCGCTACCACCCCCAGAAGTGCCGCACCTATTCCGATGCCGGCGGATCCGCCCAGCCAGAAGG
>JADGOI010000132.1 GCA_017883075.1 Acidimicrobiales bacterium | reverse complement strand
CGCACCCAACATTGGGATGCCGTCTACCAAGGCAGCAAACCCGAGGCCGTGAGTTGGTATCAGCCTGAACCTGTGGTGTCACTGGAACTGCTCGACGCTCTCGCGGTAGCGCCGGACGCCGCTGTACTCGACATCGGCGGCGGTGCGTCGGTCCTCGTGGACCGGTTGCTGGCCAGGGGCTTCTCGGACGTAACCGTTCTCGATATCGCGGCCACGGCCCTCCGAGTGAGCCGTCAACGGATTGGCGACGACACCCGAGTCGCCTGGATCGGTCAAGACCTCTTGTCGTGGAAACCGATCCGCCGGTATGACCTCTGGCATGACCGAGCCGTGTTCCACTTCCTGTCCGGGGAAGACGTCGAGTCCTACCGTGAGGTCCTGGACCGTGCCGTCACGCCGGGTGGATCGGTCATCATGGCCACCTTCGCGCCGGATGGGCCCGAACGTTGTTCGGGACTGCCGGTCAGCCGTTACAGCGCAGAGGAACTCGGTGCAGTCCTCGGCGGTGGCTTCGAGGTCGTGGAGAGCCGCCGCGAGGAGCACACAACGCCGACCGGGGCTGTGCAGCCGTTCACCTGGGTCGCCGCCCGGCGCTCTTCGGGCTGACCCGGTCGTGCTGGTTCGCAGCATGAGATGTCGCGTGAAGGCGGAAGTTCGCCTGGCGGGTTCCTGTCCCTGAAGGCCCAATGCACAGGTGATCCATGTTGTTTCTGAGTGCATTCGGTTCAGGGGTGGAACCATCTCCGGATGAACAACTTCCCTTGCCTGCCCCGTTCGGCGCTCGCAGCAGCGGAATCCGCCGGTCAGCTCGCTGAACTGGCAGTCTCCATGTCTGTGACATCGGAGCCGGTCCGCGCCCACGGGATCGTCGGCCGATACTGGGTGTGGGTGGTCGCGATCGTTGCCTGGCCCGTGCAAGAGACATTGCCCGGACACACCGCAGAGCTACGGAAACCCGCCCGATACCCGCAATCCACGAGTGGTCACCGTGGCATCGCGCGGCACGAAGTCGGCTCGTCAGCGAAGCGCCTGCATGGCGGCGACCAGAGCGTCTTCCTGGTACCAGTTCGTCTGGAAGTGGCGGTTCGGATCGTTCATCTGGTCGTAGTACCACCAGAACAGGTAGATGCCGCACGAGAAGACCGTGGCCACGATCCGGCCCGCGTAGTTGTTCTCGCCCTTCACCCGGGCCTGGTCTGGTGCGGGAACCATCTGCCCGAAGCTCCCGAAGATGAGGGACAACTCATACTCGACGCCGACTTCGCAATAGTCGTGCTTCACGAGGTCTTGGTCCAAGAGCACGAAGGCAACGATCTCGATGATGCCGCGAGCGACGATCGCGAGCACCAGCCAAATGCCGGGGTCGCGAAAGTCACCCATCATGCGTCGAAGCGTCACCATGTGGGCCTCCGCCCGCTGGAACGACGGCGTCAGCTCTTCTTGCAGTCCGCGACGTCCGGCTTCCTCCCAGGCGAAGGCCAGCGTCGCGGTGAAAAGCTCGACACGGCGCGCGTTGTGGTCACGCATGCGACGGACCAACTGGTAGAAGACGTAGTAGCCGTAGATCCCGAGGGTGAGGACAGTCCAGCCCAGTGCTGTCCAGTAGTCGAAGATGTAGTCGGTCTCGACGCGGTGCCGCCAGGCGGCCTGCACGCGGTCGATGGCCGGCATCGGCGGCGGCCCGGGCATGGGGGCAACGGCGGGCGCTGTGGGAACTGCGGCGTACTGGGGAGGAGGGCCGGCGGGCGGCCCACCGGCGGGCGGCCCAGGGGGCGGTATCTGATTCTGCTGCTCGCCGTCGACCATGCCGTCCCTTCGAAACTGTGCCCGAGGTCGATCCTACGGGGAAACAGATCGCTCTGCCGGGCCGGCACTCATGACGGAGGGCACCCTCGATGCACCATCGATGGAGCACGGCTGCCGGTCCCCACATCGGAACGCCTGTGCTTGGTGTGGAACCCGTCCGTGCAGCTCACGCCGCGAGTCGACTTCTGCGAACGAGACCGCCGAGCTTGCCAGTCCGTCGGGTGGATCAGACGGGCGTGGCCATGACCGGATGCCCTCGGTGGCGAACACCTCGTCGAAGCCGGCGGTGAACTTGGCGTTCCGGCCCCGGATCAACGACTTGGCCTGGTGACCCGGCTCGGCCAGGTCGAAGCTCCACCATGCGTGTTCGGTTGCGAGCTACTGTGCGTCTGAATCAGGGGGGTGCCATCGATGACACCAGAGAAGGCTCAGGTTTTCGGCCAGTCTGCGGGTCGGGCCGTGGCGGGTGCGGTGTCCTCCATCGAAAAGGCCCACCGTTCCATAGCGGCCCGCCTCTTTGGTGCGACCAGAGCGATGCCCGGGAGTGCCCCGGTCCACGCCGTTCACGACGCCATTTCCGGCCCAGTGTACGGCGGCGTCCGGGCTGCATCCGTGGCCACCGGCCGGCTGGCTGGCGGAATGGCGTCGAAGGTCGCCGCTCTGCCCGCCACAACGAAGAAGCGAACGAACCTGGCGGTTGCCGCTCTCAATGCCGCCGTCGGCGACCGACTGTGCGACGCCGACAGCGCCCTGGCGATCCGCATGGCTCTGCGTTCGGACGGCCGCGACGTCCGGATCCGGCCTGAAACGCTGGAATCCGCCTACTCCGAAGCCTCGCCAAAGCTGGCAGTGTTCCTCCACGGATTGGGTGAGACCGAGAACTCGTGGAAGCTTCACGCCGACGAGTACTACCAGGACGCGACCGTCACCTACGGGTCACGACTCGCCCTCGGCCCCGGCTACACGCCGCTGTACCTGCGTTACAACACCGGCCTTCACATCTCCGACAACGGGAAGCGACTGGCCGAGCTGCTGACCGCGGTCGTCGCAGCCTGGCCCACACCGGTCGAAGAGATCGTGATCGTCGCCCATTCGATGGGCGGCCTGGTCGCCCGTAGCGCCTGTCACTACGGCGAGCAAACCCAGGAACCATGGATTCCGACGGTGCGCCACGTCTTCTATCTCGGCGCGCCCCACCTGGGAGCACCCCTCGAGCGCCTCACCAGCTATTGGACCTGGGCGCTGTCGAAAACCGAGCTGACCCGGCCGATGGCGACGCTGATCAACAGGCGCAGCGCCGGCATCAAGGACCTGCGCTTCGGCTACATCGTCGACGATGACTGGAGCGATTGCGATCCCGACACCAACCTCACGAGCCACCGGCACAACCTGCCGCTGCTGTCCACCGCCAACCATTACTCGATCAGTGCGACTATCACCACAGGACAGCACCACCCGCTGGGTTGGATCTTCGGCGACCTTCTCGTGCCCCCATCCAGCGCCAACGGCCGCCACCCACGGAACCGCAACATCCCGTTCGAAGTTGATCACCGCTACCACCTCGGACACTCACACCACTTCGACCTGCTCAACCATCCAGCCGTCTACGACGCCATGGAAGCCTGGCTGCAGACACAACCGCCAGAGCACACCTTCGGACGCCGCCCTGCACGTTTGGTTCCCTCCAGAGTGGCGTAACGGTGCTGGCCCCGGCCGGACTCGTCACGACTGGTCACGACCGGGGTGGACCCGCAGTTCCCGGGCCCCTGGTCTCCGTTGCCACAAGCTTCCCGCCATCTCGGACCAGAATCTCGCCCGGCTGTCGTTGGGTCAGCCGTTGGGCCACGGCGTGCCGTCGAGATGTTGCTGAGTTTCGCATGCCTCACCAACTTCACCTACAGGGAGCCGGCGGTGGGAATCGAACCCACGACCTGACGATTACAAATCGTCTGCGCTACCAACTGCGCCACACCGGCCTGAAACCGGGTGGCCCCGATTCCTCGGGCATCTTACCGGTCGAAAGCAGATGATCATGGGCCGACCCGGCCTTCCACGGCGGTCGCTGAGAACCCCCAAATCGGAAATGCTTGCATCGGCACCCCGAGATTGGCAGGCTGGACCGGAATGACCGACCATCCCGAACACGGCGAACCAACTTCTGGGTACACGCCGGAACCGGAACGTGCCCCCATGGTGGGTCGGGCGGCGATAGTGTTGATCGCCTTCATCATTGCCACCGCGGTGGCACTCGGGCAGGTGCATCCGGCCACTCATTCCACCTCGGCCAACGTTGCCACGACAGCGCCGGTCACCTCCACCACCCATCCGGCCGCGCACTCCACCGCCACAACCGCGACCACAACCACCCCCCCGGCCAAGGTGTCGGTGCTGGTGGCCAACGGTTCGAACGTCTCGGGTGCGGCCGGCACCACGTCCACCCAACTTCAGGCCGGCGGATGGACGATGTTGCCGCCGGTGAATGCCTCGTCGAATGTCACCGCTTCGGTCGTCTACTACGTGGCCGGATTCCGCCCGTCGGCGGTGGTCATTGCCAATTCTCTCGGTGTTCCCGCCACCGCGGTGCAGCCGCTCACCTCCTCGGCCCCGGTGGGAGCGGTGGGTACCGCCGACGTGGTGGTGGTGGTCGGGCCTGACGTGGCGTCGAGGGGTAGCTCGCCCGCCACCACGACCACCACCAAGGCCGCCACCACGACCACCACCAAGGCCAAATCCCACTGAATAAGCAAGAGACGGGTGGAGCCGGCCTGGGCCCCGAGCTGGCTGCGGCGCTGTCCCCTCTGGTGGCAGATCCCTCCTCCACCGCCATCCTCACCGACTTCGACGGCACCCTGGCCCCCATCATCACCGACCCGGCCGCGGTGAGGCCCCTGCCCGGAATCGCACCCACCCTCAACCGGTTGGCCGCGCGGTTCGGGCTGGTGGCGGTGGTCTCGGGCCGACCGGTGTCCTTTCTGTCCGAGCGGCTTGCCATCGCAGATGAGGTGGGTCTGGTGGCTCTGGTAGGTCTCTACGGGCTCGAACGCTCGGGAGCCCGTGGCGAGGTGATCGTCGAACCGGAGGCTGAAAGGTGGCGCTCGGTGGTGGATCATGCCGCCCGACGCCTGAGGGAGGAACTTCCGGCCGATGTGACTGTCGAATCGAAGGGACTGACGGTCGCGGTCCACTGGAGGTCGGTGCCGGCCATGGCCGGCACCATCGTCGCGGCGGTGGAGCGTGAAGCCGCCAGCACCGGGTTGAAGGCCCATCTGGGCCGGATGAACCTCGAGTTGCGACCGCCTTTGGATATTGACAAGGGCTCAGCGGTAGGGGCGCTCGTGCATGGATACTCGGCTGCCTGTTTCGTCGGCGACGACCTCGGAGATCTTCCGGCGTTCGCAGCTCTCGACCGGGTGTCCGCCGCGGAGGGGATCTCCACGGTGACGATTGCCGCTGTCGACAACGAGAGCCCGCCGGAGATGGCCGCCGCCGCTGATGTCGTCGTCAGCGGCCCTCAAGGAGCCCTCGACGTGCTGAGGTGGCTGGCTGACCACGCCGCGGACAGCCAGCGTTGATCGTCTAGTCGGCGGCTTCGAGTAGGTCGTGCAACCAGGCGGCCGGCTTCCGGCTGAGGACGAGCTCGCGGAGCGTCTTGGCCATGGCGGCGCGCTCGGCGTCCTCCATGTCGAGTGCCGTGTTGAGCACCTCGACGGTGCCGGCCACGTCGAAGGGATTGACTTCGAGCACCCCCGGCCACAGCTCATCGAAGGCGCCCGCTTCCCGGGACAGGACCACCACGCCGTTGTGGGTGTTCACCAGTGGCCCTTCTTTGGCCACCAGGTTCAACCCGTCGCGAATCGGATTGACCAGAAGAACGTCGTAGCGGGTGAGGGCGGCCAGCGACCGCGGGTAGTCGTCTTCGACGAAGAGGATGATCGGATCCCAACCCGGGGTGGCCCACTGCTCGTTGATGCGGGCCACCGTGGACTCCACCTCGTTCTGGTAGGCGAGATATTCGGCCAGGCCCTGACGGGAGGGATAGGCCATGGCCACGAAGACCACCCGCTCGCGCCAGAGCGGCTGCTGCTCGAGGAGCTCCTCGAAGGCCCAGAAACCTCGGAGGAGGTTTTTGGAGAGCTCCATCCTGTCGACCCGCACGATCACCTTGCGATCCGTACCCCGAATCGCCTCCTCCAGGGCCTCCAACGCCACCTGCACCGCCGGTTCGGCGGCGGAGGCAGCCAACTGTTCGGGGTCGGGGGTGAGCGCGGAGGTGAAAGTGGAGAGATGGTCGCCGTGGCGTAGTCGGCTCGGGCCTATCTCGCGTTGACACGCCCGGTAACCGCTGGCCCAGCGTTCAGAGTGGAAACCGCGGGCGTGGTACCCGGCCATCCCGGTCAGCAGCTCATCTGTCACCGACGCCGGGAGCATCCGCAGAGCCGAGGGGTCGGCAAACGGGGTATGGGTGAAATGGACAGTGCGGAGATCGGGCCGCATTCGGAGAAGTTCGGACCCCAGCAAGGAGAGGTGGTAGTCCTGGACCAGGACTCGCCCCCCGTCGGGCGCCACCTCGGCGACCCGATCGGCGAAGAGACGGTTGTAGTCACGGTAGGCATGCCAGGCTTCGGACCAGTGCCCGTCGGAGCGGGGCCGGCGGGCGGCGTCGAACAGATGGTGGTGGCAGAACCAGAGGGTGGCGTTGGAGACCACGTCGTAGGCCATTTGGTAGAGCGCCGGTTCGGGCTCGAGGAGCTCGAGATGCAGCCCGGCCTCGTTGGTCATTCCCTCGGCGATGGCCATCCGGTCGGCATCACCCAGGGCACAGGCCACCCAGGTGGCACCGGTACCGGTCACCAGAGGATGGAGGGAACCGGCCAGGCCTCCGGCTGATACGCCGGCCACCGGACGACCTTCTTCGAGGTGGAACGAGAGGGGACCCCGATTCGAGACGATCACCGTGTCGGCGAGAGAATTGTCGCCGACACGGGCCGAGAGGTCGCCTGCCATGCCCCGACGTTACCCGGTGGGCC
>JADGOI010000043.1 GCA_017883075.1 Acidimicrobiales bacterium | reverse complement strand
GGCCCCCTATCGCGGTAATCGTGTTGCGTCGCTCCGATCCTCCGCATCGATCCCGCGCCCACCACAGCGTTCCACAGTCACAAGGTCGATTGTGCCCGCTGGCGGCTGCCAATGTCTACGTCTCCATGGCGCCCCAATTTATTCCGCCTCGCGGCGAATTGAGAACTGAGACGCGTTCCAATTCGCCGCGAGGCGGAAGGAATCAAGCGGGCGGAGACCTCCGTCGATCAGACGACGATATTGACAAGCCTGGGAGGTCGAGAGATCACCCGCCGGGGTGCGGCACCAGCCAAATCCTCGACCACCCTGGATGAAGCCAACGCCAAATGCTCTGCTTCCACTTCCCCGATGGCGGGATCCACCTCAATGCGGTCGCGGACCTTGCCGTTCACTTGCACGACCAGGGTCACCGTCACTTCAACCGCCAGCGTCGGGTCCGACAGCGGCCACTGGCGCTCGTGGATGTGATCCCCGTGCCGGTGTTCCCAAGCCTCGGCGGCGAGATGTGGAGTCATCGGGGCCAAAAGCAACAACAGAGTGTCCACCGCATCTGCCACCACCTCGGCGTGCCCGCCGGCTCGGGCGTAGGGCTGCACGACATTGACGAATTCCATACAGGCGGCCACTGCGGTGTTGTACGACCAGCGCTCGTAATCGCGGCTCACCCGGTCGATCAGTCGGTGGGTGGCCTGTCGGATGCTCAGGTCTTCAACCGTCATCTCGCCGCTCCGCTGCTCCGGAATCACGTCATCGGAGGGCACCGCCAGCCGCCAGACGCGGTCGAGGAAGCGTCCGCAGCCATCGATGACGCTGTCAGTTTGCGATGTCCAATCCACATCGTCAGCCGGAGGTCCGGCAAACAGATGAAACAGACGGAGCGCGTCGGCGCCGACCGTGGTGAAATAAGTGGACGGGGCAATCATGTTTCCCTTGGACTTGGACATCTTCTTTCCGTCCATCCGGATCATCCCCTGGGTGAACAGTCGGGCAAAGGGCTCGCGCAACCCTTCGGGGGCCAGGCCGACGTCAACCAACGCCTTGGTATAGAAGCGGGCATAGAGCAGATGGAGAATGGCGTGCTCTATCCCCCCGATGTACTGGCGCACCGGCATCCAGTGGCGGGCCTTCTCGGGATCGAAAGGCTTGTCAGGTGTCCAGGGGTCGGTGAACCGCAAGAAGTACCACGACGAGTCCACGAAGGTGTCCATGGTGTCGGTCTCACGGGTCGCAGGCCCCCCGCAGGTCGGGCAGGTGGTGAGTCGGAACTTGTCACTGGTGGCGAGTGGTGACTCACCGGTAGGGAGGAATTCGACATCATCAGGGGCAAGCACCGGAAGCTGGTCCTCGGGCACGGCCACGATCCCATGGGTGGGGCAGTAGACGATTGGGATGGGACAACCCCAGAAGCGTTGCCGGGAGACCAGCCAGTCGCGCAAACGGAAATTGACCTTGGGCCGACCGATACCCTTCGACTCGAGCCATTCGACAGCCCGAGCCTTGGCCGTCGGGATATCAAGCCCGTTGAGCCACTCACTGTTGATCTTTTCGCCAGGACCGGTATAGGCACCTCCGGGTCCACCATCGGGCCCCCCGCTCTCATCCCATCCGGCGGGTGGCTGAACGGTACGGACGATCGGAAGCCCGTAAGCGTGAGCGAAATCCCAGTCCCGGGTGTCCTCGGCGGGGACGGCCATGATGGCGCCGGTGCCGTATCCCATCAGCACATAGTCGGCAACGTAGACCGGGACCGGCTGTCCGGTGAAGGGGTTGATCACGTTGGATCCGGTGAAGGCTCCACGTTTCGTCAGGTCGCCCGCACGATCTTCGGACATCCGTTCGATATCGGTGCTGGCCGCTGCCCGGGCCCGAAGCTCTTCGACCTCAGGGCCCTGTCCGGGCGTGGTGAGCTCATCGACCAGGGGGTGCTCGGCAGCGATGACCGCATACGTCATGCCAAAGGAGGTGTCCGGTCGCGTGGTGAATACGGTGAGGGCCAGCGCCGGACGCCCGTCGGATCCGTCGCGCCCCTCGACGACCAGGTCATACTCGGCCCCTTCTGACCGGCCGATCCAATTGCGCTGCATGGTCTTGACCCGATCGGGCCAGTCGAGATCGTCGAGGCCAGCCAACAACTCGTCGGCGTACTTGGTGATCCGGAAGAACCACTGCTCCAGGTCGCGCTTGATGACGAGGTCACCCGACCGTTCACAGGAGCCGTCAGCCAGCACCTGTTCATTGGCCAACACCGTTTGACAGCCCGGGCACCAGTTGACCGGGGCGTTGGCCCGGTAGGCGAGATCGTCCGCCAGCAACTTCTGGAAGATGACCTGATTCCACTTGATGTACTCGGGGTCGTGGCTATGGATCTCGCGCCGCCAGTCGTAGACAGCCCCGAGGGAGGTGATCGACTCTTTCAGTTCGACGATCCGGGCATCGGTGAAGATCCGGGGGTGGGTGCCCGTCTTGATAGCGGCGTTCTCCGCCGGAAGCCCGAACGAATCGAAACCGAACGGAGACAGTACGGCGTACCCGAGCATGGTCCGGTGGCGGACGAGCAGATCCCCAAAGGTGTAGTTCCGCACATGGCCCATGTGGGCCGGGCCTGATGGATAGGGGTACATGGTGAGCACATACCAGGGAGGGCGCGGATCGTCGGCATCCACTTCGTAGGTGCCTTCGTCGGCCCACCGCCGCTGCCACTTCTTCTCGATATCGACGACGTCGTAGGCCCGTGCCATAGGCGACGATCGTATCGGGGTCCATGCCTGGGCCCCGAAAGAGCGTGCTGATTGGCCCTCGGGATTCGGACGTCCGTCGGATCGTGGCCTCCTCAGTGGGAACACTCACTTGCCGACTCCCCCAGATCAGCAACATTCGACATTCCGCTCAGCCCCCGGTTGCCAAGGCCACACAATGAGGTCGGAAATCCACACAGATGGCGAATCGGGGCAGCATCGGTTGCCACGGGGCCTGGTACCCGGTCCGGGCCGGCTCCTGACCCGTTCCGGACCGGTTCGGGCGGTGTCCGGTGGAGTGCTGATAATGTGGCCGCCTTCGGGGGCGTAGCTCAGCTGGTAGAGCGCCTGACTGGCAGTCAGGAGGTTCGAGGGTTCGAGTCCCTTCGCCTCCACTCCGTTGTCGGAATGACAACGGAGTGGCTTTTCAACAACCGTTTCGCAGGTGGGTCGGTGAATTTGAAGGATTTGCTCGAGCCCCCGACGTGGCAAGACTCCCGTTCGGGCTCGACCTCGGAACGTCAAGTGCGTCCGCTACCCGACTTCAAGAGGCACTCTGTCGGCCGGCGGTTGGCCGGCATGATTCTGGGGCACCTCGACAATACGAGACCAACCGCGACGGGCAGGCCTCCCTCGGCTTGACCCCGGTCGATCACAGGCCGGGGAACGCCGAGGGTCCGCCCATCATCACCCCGGCCGACCGGAGAATGTATCGCTCGCCGCGGTGTCGGCCGGATCGAGGCAGGTCCCATCAAAGCGAACAACCTGTCTGGCTTCGTTGGTCTGCCAACAATCGACCGTATGCTGAGCGGCCATGATCCCCTCGCGCCGACTCCAACGGCGACCAACGGGCAGTCATCGATGCCACGCCATCACCACCGTATGCACTCTTGTCGTAACGAGTGTCCTGCTCGGAACCTCGCTGGCCGGTTGTTCCCAAGGCTCACCGTCCTCGAATACCCCTCCTCCCAAAGTCACCGGACCGACAACCACGACGACGACAGTCCCCGCCACCACCACGACGACCGAACAGCCGGGGTGGACTCCCGTCAGCACCGTCAATGGCTCCATCGCGGTCGACCAGAAGACCATCACCGGATCCGATGGGGCCACGATCACGGTGGTCCGGTTTCGGGCAGGCCGAGTCAGATTCAACCTTCACGTCGGTAGCACCGACCCACCGACCGGCAGTGCGACGATCGGTCAGGACGCGGGCTCCGCCATCGGCTCCGGCGAAACCCCCCTGTTGTTGGCAGCCTTCAACGGAGGATTCGAGAGCAACACCGGGGCCGGTGGGTTCGAATTGAATGGTCAAGTCCTTCTGCCCTTGTTGGCCGGCATGGCCAGCCTGGTGATCGATGCCAATGGTGCCGGGCATGTAGGCGTGTGGGGCCAGAACACCCCAACACCCGGAGAGCAGGTGGTGAGCGTCCGCCAGAACCTGGCACCCCTGGTGGCTGGCGGTCAGCCCAGCCCAGCTATCGACAACGTCGGCGCATGGGGAGCCACCCTCGGTGGTGGCACTACGGTCGCGCGCAGCTCGCTCGGAGAAGACTCCGGCGGCAACTTGTTGTATGCGGCCGGGATGCACTCCTTGCCCAAGGATCTGGCCAATGCGCTCATCGACAGCGGTTCGGTGACCGCCATGGAACTCGATATCAACCCCGAGTGGGTGCAGTTGGCGTTCGCTGCCCTTCCGGGTTTGGCGTTGGCCACGGCCATTCCCGGGCAGGCCCGTCCAGCCAATCAATTCCAAGTCGGTTGGACCCGTGACTTTGTCACCGTGCTGACCACCAGCTGAATCCCATGGCGGACACCCGACGTAAGCAGATCAGCAAGTCGGGGAATATGTCGGATTCCCGGGACCGGCTTCGGGATCGTCGACCTCGCCGCCACTGCCCGAACGCAGGATGGCGCCGAGATGCACCACATACCACTCACCCCGCCACGAGATCATCGAGGCAATCCCAAAGGAATGGGTCTGGCCGTTGACTGTGTAGACCACCCGGGAATTCGGCACTTCGAAGTAACCCACGTCGTTGTAACACACACCAGAATTGATCCAGTGGCCATAGGCGGAATCCACGTCCACGCCCACCAACTGCGCCGAGGCCGCATCTGGTCCGAGAAGAGCATGCGCCGCCCCGATATCGAGCCCGTAGTCAGCTACCAGACGCTCGGTGAAGTCATTCCTTGCACTCGGTACGGCCTTCAACTGCACATAGGCGGACTCGGGGAAGAACGCGGGAATCGCCACTTGCACACTGTCGGTGACAATCGCGTTCCACAATGCCGCCATATTGGCGGTGAACAGCTGGCTAGCGGTGGTAGGAAAGGTTCCCGTTTGGGGCAATGTGCCAGGGCTGGTTGTCGTGGTGGTCGCAGGAGGCGCTGTGGTGGTCGTAGTGGTCGGCGGTGCGGCACTCGAAGTCGGATGGGCCTCGGGTAAGCCCCCGCGTGCGACGGTTGACTGCCCCGGGCCCCCGTTTCCGACCACCACCCAGACACCCACGGCGACCAGCGCCAGAACTATCGATGAAGCGACCAGCCGGCGACGGAGAATCTGAGTTTGCCGGCGACGGCGTTGGTGCTGTCGATCAAGATGTGCCGACCGCGAATCGCGGGAGGTCGGTTTCCAGGCGGGCTCGGACATGGTCGGACGCGATTGTAGGACCGCACAGCCGACAGAGACCATCAGGCAGACCCTCACCATCAGTCCGGGGCCGTGGACTCGGGATTGACGTACGGTCGAAGACAATGAACGACGAGGAGATGCGATGACTGCCACAGAGAACAAGGAACTGGTGCGCACCTTCTGGAGTGCGCTCTACGAGCGGGATTGGGACCGGATCGGCCAATTCTTCACGCCGGACAGCGAGTACACCGACGTCCCCTCACCTCCCGACGATGTCGCCAAAGGGCCGCTTCAGATCGTGGCCCGACTCCGGCTGGGACTCGAACCCATATCCAGGTATGAGCATGACCATCGGCTTACGGTTGCCGAGGGCGATATCGTGGTCACCGAACACTCCGAGACGTGGCACTGGCACTCCGGCGAGTCCGTGACGTTGCCGTTTGTCTCCGTCCACGAGTTCCATCGCGGTGACATCATCCGATGGTGGGACTACTGGGACCTGCAAACGTTGATGAATGCCGCTCCGGATTGGTGGATCGAGCACGTCGCCCAGGGGTACAAATAACCAAGTTATCCGCAGGCGCGCCGGAAGAACCAAAGTTCTACCGGCGGCGCACCACACACGAGTGGCGGGACTCTATTGGTGGTGCGCTCAACACCGAATCCGTGGCGGGATGGACGCGGTGCCTAAGTTACATTCTAGCCAATGGCGCGGGCCATTTCACGTCGGTCGGGCCACAATTGTGCTTTTTCTATCGATGAGGAGTTCAAGCCCTGACCAGCAGGATCGGGGCATTCCGCCGGGCACAGGGACACGGCAACCGGCACCGTGCGGTAGCGTTGCAGGGTTGCCGTCCGGGCCAACTCCCCTTGATCCAAGGGAAAGCCTGGTGGCCAGAGATGGCTTCTGACCCGGGCAAGGGCCCGGGCAAGGGCTCGGGCAAGGGCCCAACGTGCCCAACAGTTCCCCAAAGGCCGGCCCCATGGGCGTCACGGCGAACAACGACAATCAATGGATGCAACCGACAAACCCGGCCATTTTCCGGCCGAGCACACCAAGGAGCCTGCATGACGACCGAGCAACATCAACTCGACTTTAAGGTTGCCGACCTGGCGCTCGCCGACTTCGGCCGCAAAGAGATCGTGCTCGCCGAACACGAGATGCCCGGACTGATGGCCATGCGCTCGGAGCATGCCACCGGGCAGCCCCTGAAGGGTGCCCGTATTACCGGCTCGCTCCACATGACCGTCCAGACCGCGGTACTCATCGAGACGCTGACTGCGCTCGGAGCAGAAGTGCGCTGGGCCAGTTGCAACATCTTCTCCACCCAGGACCATGCCGCTGCCGCGGTGGCCGTCGGACCCGATGGCACCGTTGACAATCCAAGGGGCGTGCCGGTCTTCGCTTGGAAAGGCGAGACACTCGAGGAGTACTGGTGGTGCACAGAGCAGGCCCTGGGTTGGCCTGGTGATGGGCCGACCATGATCCTCGATGATGGCGGCGATGCCACTCTCCTGGTCCACAAGGGAGTGGAATTCGAGAAGGCCGGCGTGGTACCCGATCCGTCGACCGCCGACACGGAAGAGTACGGCGTGGTACTGAGCATCCTGGCCCGGAGTCTGGCCGAGGACGGTCAGCGATGGACGTCGATCGCCAACGGGATCAAGGGTGTCTCCGAGGAGACCACTACTGGCGTGCACCGGTTGCTCGAGATGGAGCGTAGCGGCGAGCTTCTCTTTGCCGCCATCAACGTCAATGACGCGGTGACCAAGTCCAAGTTCGACAACAAATATGGATGCCGCCATTCGCTGATCGACGGGATCAACCGGGCCACCGACGTGCTCATCGGCGGCAAGGTGGCCTTGGTGTGCGGCTTCGGCGACGTGGGGAAGGGTTGCGCCGACTCATTGCGTGGCCAGGGGGCACGAGTGGTCATCACGGAAATCGACCCTATCTGTGCGCTCCAGGCCGCTATGGAGGGTTACCAGGTTGCCACCCTCGAAGACTTCGTCGCCAGCGCTGACATCTTCGTGACCACCACCGGCAATAAGGACGTCATCACCGCCGCCCACATGGCCAAGATGAAGCATCAGGCCATCGTAGGGAACATCGGTCACTTCGATAACGAGATCGACATGGCCGGCCTGATGAAGATCGACGGCATCCAGCGAGTGAACATCAAACCCCAGGTGGACAAATGGGTCTTCGCCGACGGCCATGCCATCATCGTGCTGTCCGAGGGACGGCTCCTCAACCTGGGCAACGCCACCGGCCATCCGAGCTTCGTGATGTCCAACTCCTTCACCAACCAGACCATGGCCCAGGTGGAGCTGTTCACCCGCGCCGGCGAATACGACGAGAACAAGGTCTATCTCCTGCCCAAGCACCTCGACGAGAAGGTGGCCCGCCTCCATCTCGACGCACTGGGTGTGAGGTTGACCACCCTTTCCGATGACCAGGCCAGCTACATCGGCGTGCCTGTGGGTGGCCCCTACAAGCCGGATACCTACCGCTACTAAAGGGCTCTCCGGCCTTTCGCCGGCTTCGGTGGCCTCATCGGGTGGTCTCACCTCGGGGGGATTTTCCCTGGTGGGAATGGCTTCGGGACGGGTTCCCAGCGGAATCCAAGGTGCCTCTCATCCCTCTCCCAGGGCAGGGGGGGATCATCGATGAGTGCCGCCATCTGCGTTCGTTGACCAGCAGCGTCCCTCCTCCGGGGACGGGTTCGAGGTCGACGACTCGGAACTCGAGCTTGGCGACCAGGACGTCAGACCCAACGGCGCACGTCTCACCGGTCCCCAGTCCGAACAGCATCCTCCCGAGGTACGCCTCCTCAGGCACACCCCTCCACTCGACGGTCTCCGGGGGGCCGCCTGGTTGGGCGTCTTTCTCACCCACGCCGGTCTGCTGAGTTCCTTCAGCACCGGACAGACCTCAATGTTCGTCTTCTTCGGCCTCAGCGGGTTCCTCATCACTGCCCTCATCACCAACGAATTTGCGCTCCGGGGCCGGGTCTCGCTCCGGCGCTTCTTTGCCGGACGGGCCTACCGATTGGTTCCGGCGCTGGCGGCGTTCCTGGTCATCTGGCTGGCCGTGGTGGCGGCGTTCGGCAACCACCCGTGGATCCGGACCATCCCCGAACATCACTCCCCCGGCACCGCTGAGCCATTCAACGTGGCGCTCCAGGGCGTGGGCGGGGCCATCGTCTACCTCACCAACTGGTTCGGCATCTACCACGTCTTCACCGGATACATCCCGCTCGGCCATCTCTGGTCACTGGCGGTCGAAGAGCAGGTGTACCTGATCTGGGCCCCGTTGTGCCTGATACTGCTGATGTGGCGTAGACGGGTCGCCATCGGGGTCGCTCTGGCCCTGGCCGTCGGATCACTGATCGAAGTATTCGCATTCACGTTCACCCACCACACGGGCGACCATCTGTACATGGGGACCGACACCCGGTCCGGGGCGTTTCTCCTCGGTGGAGCCCTCGCCATCATCTGGGCCCATGGAGGCCTGCGGGCTTGGCGTCGCCGACTACCCAATAGCGCGATGGCGGCGTTGGCAATCGCCTTGTTGGCCGCGGCTCTGGTCTGGTTGCAGGCGGGAGCCACCCCGTGGATCTATGCGCTGACCTGGACAGCAGCCACACTTGGCGGGCCCCTGCTGGTGGCCGCCCTGATGGAACGCGGCGACAGTCTGCTGGGTCGGATGCTCTCCGGAAGGGTGATCACCTACCTGGGTCGGCGATCGTATGCCCTGTATCTCTGGCACTACGTGTGGCTCACCTGGTTGCGGAGTCTCGGGTGGGCGGGGGTACTTCTGGCGTTCGCGCTGAGCCTGGCCAGCGCAGAGCTCTCTTGGCGCCTGGTGGAGTCCCGCTTCCTGGCTCGCAAACGACGGATGGAGTCCCTCCGGACCCAGGGCACCGGCGTGAGCCCCCACCTCGTTGCTCTCGGCGCAACTGGCTAGCCTCGCAGACCACGGACAGGGCACACTGGACCCATGCGGATCACACTCTGGGTTCGACCCCGGTCGGGGCGCTCCGCGGTCGGGGGCGATCACGGTGGGTCTCTGGTGGTTCGGGTACAGGCCGCACCCGAAAGCGGCAAGGCCACCGAACAGGCACTCCGAGTGCTGGCTGACGCCCTCGGGGTGCGACGCCACCAGGTGTCGCTGGTATCCGGTCACTCCAGCCGCACCAAAGTGGTGGAGGTCGACGCCGACGATGACCAGTTGGCGGCGAGGGTTGCCACCCTGAGATAGCGCCTCAGGCGTGATTCACGGCCCATCTGACACAACCCGGCCAGCGGTGGGAACATCCCAACCATGACCATTCCCGCTCGCATCAGCCTCATCACCCTCGGCGTGTCTGATCTCGCCGCCTCCACCTCGTTCTATGAAGCCCTCGGATGGTGCCGGGCGCAAGCCTCCAACGATGCTGTCTCATTCATCATCACCGCCGACTCGGTGCTGGGTCTCTTCCCTTTTGACGATCTTGCCGCCGACGCCAACCTCCCCGCCGAGGGAAGACCTGCCTTTGGTGGGATCACGCTCTCCATCAACCTGGAGTCGGAGATCGCGGTGGACATGGCTCTTGCCGACGCCGTGGCGGCCGGTGGCTCATTGGTGAAACCAGCCGTGCATACCGACTGGGGTGGCTATTCGGGCTATTTTGCCGATCCCGACGGTTATCCGTGGGAAGTGGCCCACAACCCGGGGTTCCCCATCGGTCCCGACGGATCCCTGAACCTCCCGCCCGCGGACAACTGACCACCCTGCCCTCTACCAATGGCGCGGGCCCAGCAACCGGTCAGGCGTTGGCGGTGGCCGCCTCCAGCAGATGGGCGAACCGCTCCTTGGCCGCCAAGCGGCGAGTGGGCACGTGCTCGGTGGGGACCTCGACCGGCGTATACAGCTTCAGGGTGTGCCGGGCCACGGTGACCTTGTGGACCTCGTCGGGCCCGTCGTAGATGCGGGCGGCCCGGGCTGCCCGGTACATGGACTCCAGGGGGAGATCGGTGGAGAAACCCAACGATCCGTGGACCTGGATCGACCTGTCGATCACGTTGTAGAGCACCCCGGCCCCGTAGTACTTGATCATGGCGATCTCCACCCGGGCCGCCGAGGCACCCTCCCGGTCCATCTTCCACGCTGCGTACAGGGTCATGAGTCGGGCTGCGGTCATCTCCGCCAGAGAGTCGGCCACCCAGTTCTGGACAGTCTGCTTTTCCGCCAACGTCGATTTATGGGTGGTGCGGGATACGGCTCGTTCACACAGCATGTCGAACGCCCGCTTGGACTGGCCCAGCCACCGCATGCAGTGATGGATCCGACCGGGCCCGAGGCGATTTTGGGCAAGAAGGAACCCTTCACCCTCATTCCCGATCAGATTCTCGTAGGGGACCCGTACCTCGCGATAGATGATCTCGGCGTGACCGCCGAATTTTCCGTAGTGCTCCACCGGGTCTTCCATGGTGGGGACATCACGCACAATGTCGACACCGGGGGCATCGGCCGGCACCACGATCATGGAGCAACCGGCATAGGGGTGGACATCAGGATTGGTCACCGCCATCACGATCAGAAAGTCGGCCACCGACCCATTGGAGGTGAACCACTTGTGCCCGTCGATCACCCACTCATCCCCGTCCCGGACGGCGGTGGTGGTGATCATGGTGGGGTCGGCGCCCGCGCCGGGCTCGGTCATCGAGAAGGCGCTCCGCATGGTCCCGGCCAAGAGGGGATCGAGCCACTGCTTGCGGTGGCCTTCCCGTCCCGAGTTCTCGATCCCGACGGCCAGTAATTCGGCATTGCCGGAGTCAGGGGCGTTGTTGCCGAACACCCAGGGGCCGTAGACGGTCTGGCCGAGGATCTCGTGCATCAGACCGAGCCGGAGCTGACCGAACCCGCCGCCACCCAGTTCGGGGGGCAGGTGGGACGCCCACAGACCCTGTCGCTTCACCTCGTCCTGGAGCGGTTTGACCGCGTCGACCATGGCGTCGTGCGACAACGAGAGCGTCTCGAAGGGGAAGATCTCCTCTCTCACGAACTCGCGCATCCAGACCAGCTTCTCCTCGAACTCCGGCTCGGTGGAAAAATCCCATGCCACAGCTGTCTCCTTGCCGTCTGGCCCAGCCAGAACGTTTCGATCCGTCGCGTGATTGCCGTGCCGCAGCCTGCCGGTTTTCGGCGGTCCTACCGAGCCAAGTACCGTTGTCCCATGCTCGGTGAAGCCACTGCCACCCCTATCCGTACCACCGTGACACTGTCGGCGGCCAACCGGGGCCCCGACAAGCCCTCGCCGCAACGCATCGAGATCGAGTCAATCGACGCCCGCGCCCGCCTGGCGGCGGCTGAAGTCGCCCTGCTCGACGAGAAGCGGCTCCTCACCACCGAGGAACTGGCCGGCCTGGCCGAACTGCCCGACCAGTGGGTCACCTCGCTGGCCGCCCTCGCCCACCAGGTACGCCTCACCTGGTGCGGTCCTGAGGTCGAAGTCGAGGGGATCCTGTCAGCCAAGACAGGTGGGTGCCCCGAGGACTGCCACTTCTGCTCCCAATCATCGAGGTTCGATACACCGGTGAAGGCCACCCCCTTCCTCGACGCCGGTGAGGTCCTGGCCGCAGCTGAGGAGACCAAGGCCCTGGGGGCGTCCGAGTTCTGCATTGTGCTGGCCATCCGGGGCCCCGACGAGCGAACCCTCCAGCGCATTCTCGAACTGGTTCCCCTGGTTCGCGACTCGACAGGCCTCAACGTGGCGGTCAGCGCCGGCCTCCTCACCGACGAGCAGGCTCGGCGTTTGGCCGAGGGCGGTGTCCACCGTTACAACCACAACCTCGAGACATCCAGGTCCTTCTTCCCCAACGTGGTCACCACCCATAGTTGGGAAGAGCGGGAGGACACCTGCCGCCTGGTCCGGGACCACGGGATGGAGTTGTGCTGTGGTGCCCTCATCGGGATGGGCGAGACCGATGCCCAGCGGGTGGAGCTGATCGGCCAGCTTCAGGAACTCGACCCGACCGAGGTGCCGCTCAACTTCCTCAACCCGCGCCCGGGCACGCCTCTCGGGGATGAGCAGCCGGTGCCGGCGTGGGAGGCGATCCGGTGGATCGCAATGTTCCGACTGGGGCTCCCCGGGGTCATCCTGCGGTACGCGGGCGGCCGAGAAGTGACCTTGCGCGAGCTGCAGGCAATGGGGATGACCTCGGGGATCAACGCACTCATCGTGGGCAACTACCTGACCACGCTCGGCCGGTCGGCCGACGAGGATCTCCAGATGCTCTCCGACCTGCGCATGCCGGTCGGAGCCCTCACCGGCGTACTGTGATCGGGGCCACTCGACCTCCCACCCGGTGCTGCACCGGCTGTGGTCGAACCGAAGCCGGCTGTGGTGGGTGCGCGCGGACCCTCGACCCACCCCGGTTCTGTTCGGTCTGTGGACGCCGTCTGGCTGTCACCGTGACTCCCGGCGGATACCTGGCCCGGTGCCGTGATCACGGAGAAATAACCGGTCGCACGATCGCGTAGTTCGGCTGATCAGTGAATTCGTGGACTCAACCGCCGGGGACCTTCCAGCCTTTTCCCTCCGCGATCTCCTTGCAGGTGGGACAGATCCCATAGCGCTTGGGATCGCGACCCGGCACCCAGATCTTTCCGCACAGTGCCCGCACCGCGGTGCCGTTCACCATTCCCTCAACCACCGAGGGACCGGCCGAGACGAAATCTCCCTCCTCGGGTTTGAACCCTTCCAGCACAATGTGGGACATACGCTCGTGATCGCCGTCGAGCTGAGGGTCGGACAACCGGGGGGAGAGCGTGGTTCCTGATTCGGGCATGCCCCCAGGATCGCGCATTTGGAGGGACCGGGTACGACGCCCACGATCGGCCGGCATCAGAAGAATGTTGTCGATCCCCAGAGTGATGATGGAGAAGAGGATCACGATCCCCGGACCGCGAGCCTTTCCTGCTGGTCCGGTAGCCACGTGAACTCCCCCTGACCGTGTCCGGGGCAGGTCACTCCGCCGGTGAACTGAGTGGGTGCCCGTTCGGGCAGCGTGCGGCCCAGCCCCTACGCTGTATGGATGCCGGACCGCACCCTCGTTCTCGCTTCGGGTTCACCGGCACGCCTGCGCCTGCTCAGAGAGGCCGGATTCGACCCCAAAGTGGTGATGAGCGGGGTCGGCGAGGACGATGTGGTTGCCGACGACACTCCAGGTCTGACTCGACTCCTGGCCGAGCGCAAGGCGTCGGCCGTGGCCGATCCCAGCGGGGACGCCATCGTCATCGGGTGCGATTCGATCCTCGAGTTCGACGATCGTCGGTTCGGTAAGCCGACAACCGAGGCCGAAGCCTTCGAATGGCTGCGGGCCATGTCTGGGCGCCAAGGGACCCTCTATACCGGCCACTGCGTCATCGACGAACGCACCGGCGAACGAGTGGCCGGTGTGGCCGCCACCATCGTGCGGTTCGGCACCACCACCGACGACGAACTGAAGGCCTACCTGGCCACCGGAGAAGCCATGGCGGTGGCCGGTGCCTTCACCCTCGATGGAAGGTCCGCTCCCTTCGTCGACGGCGTCGACGGCGATCCCAGCAACGTGATCGGATTATCGCTCCCGCTGTTCCGTTCGCTGCTCGCCCGGCTCGACATCTCCATCACCGCGCTGTGGGCGAAGTGACCTGGGCACTACCCCCACTCAAGCTCGGCCCCATCGCCGTTGATCCCCCGGTGGTATTGGCTCCGATGGCCGGAGTGACCAACGTGGCTTTCCGCCGGCTCTGTCGCACCTATGGAGCCGGTCTCTATGTGAGCGAGATGGTCACTGCCCGCGCTCTGGTGGAGGGCAACGCCAAAACCATGGGAATGGTGACCTTCGGCGACGACGAGCCGGTTCGCAGCGTGCAGCTCTACGGCGTCGACCCCGGGGTGATCAGCGAGGCCGTCCGACGTCTGGTGGACGACATCGGCGTGGACCATATCGATCTGAACTTCGGCTGTCCCGCCGCCAAGGTCACCCGCCGAGGGGGTGGTGCCGCCCTGCCGGTGCATCGGACCCTGCTCCGTCACATCATCGCCGCCACCGTGAAGGGGGCCGGCTCGGTACCTGTCACCACCAAGTTCCGGGTCGGTGTGGATGACACCCACACCACGTATCTCGAGACCGGGCGAATCGCCGAAGGGGAGGGGGCGGTGGCAGTGGCGCTTCACGCCCGTACCGCCGAGCAGCTCTACTCGGGGAGCGCCGACTGGCAGGCCATCGCCGAGTTGAAGGAGGCGGTCACCACCATCCCGGTGCTCGGCAACGGCGACATCTGGGAGGCATCCGACGCCCTGGCCATGGTCGCCGCCACCGGGTGCGACGGGGTGGTGGTGGGACGGGGGTGCCTGGGCCGCCCTTGGCTGTTTCGGGACCTGGCCGATGCCTTCGCCGGTCGCCCCCTGGTCGACCCCCCCGATCTCGGCGAAGTGGCGCGGATCATGCACACGCACGCCTCGTTCCTCCGGGAGACCTTCGGGGATGAGCACGGGATCCGGCAATTTCGCAAGCACACCAGCTGGTACCTCACCGGGTTTCCCGTCGGGCCCGAAGTCCGTCGGGCCATGGCCACCATTGCCTCGCCCGATGATCTGGCCAGAATTCTCGAGCGGTTGGACGGAGCTGTGCCCTTTCCCGCCGGAGCGTCACGGATGGCCCGGGGGCACACCAATGGCCCCAGACCGGTCCACCTTCCTGCCGGCTGGCTCGAGACCATCGACGACCCGACTCCTCCCGAGGGAGCCGAAGAGCCGGTCTCAGGGGGCTGAGACCCCCGGTGTAGCGGACACAGCCGACGGGTGTGAGAGAATGGGTGCCGGGTTGATCACGCTGGGCACTCTCGAAGCCAGCCCGTCGCCGCAGAGGACCTGCGTTCGACACACTCACCCGAGCTCCCTGATGATCGTCGGCTCCTCCCTCACTATCGAAATCGGTGACCGCAACCTGCTCCATGACGCCTCGTTTGTGGTGGGGGCGGGTGAGAAGGTCGGCCTGGTCGGGCGCAACGGCACCGGAAAGTCCACCCTCATCTCGGTCATCGTCAACGAACCGGGGAAGACCGTGCGACACACCGGCAACGCACGCATTCGCGGCACCTATAGCTTTCTGCCGCAGGTGCCCGTGGCCGGCGGGCTCGGACTCGACCCCAACGGCTTCTCCCACGTGTTGTCGGGCCGGGGGCTCGATGTCCTCGACGACGCTCTCAACAAGGCCCGCAACCAGATGGCCAAGGATCCCAGCTCGGAGAACATCGAACTCTTCTCCGACCTCGAGGAGCAGTTCCGTGAGAATGGTGGCTATGAGGCAGAGGCCATCATGGCCAGGCTGGCCGATGGCCTCGGGCTGCGCCCCGATCTCTTGCTCGAGGACATCGACACCCTGTCGGGCGGGCAGCGTCGTCGGGTCGATCTGATCCGCATCCTCTTCCAGGGCCCCGACACCATGATCCTCGACGAGCCCACCAACCACCTCGACCTTCCGGCCAAACAATGGCTGATGGAAGAGCTCGAGGCATTTCCCGGAGCGATTCTGGTGGTGTCGCACGACCTGAAGCTGCTCGACCGGTCCATCAATAAGGTGCTCCACCTCTCGGGTGGACGTCTTCACGAGTTCAAAGGCACCTACTCCTCCTACATGGTGCAGCTCGAAGCTGACCAGAGTCAACGCGAGCGGTCAGCCCAACTCGAAGGTAGGGAGATCAAGCGTCTCTCGACGGTGGCCGACTCCATGCGGGGCAGCACCAACCGTCGGGCCCGCATCGCCAAGTCGATCGACAAGCGGGTCGAACGCCTCGAGTCGTCGAGGACCGAGGTCCATGCACGCGACAAGAGGTCGGTATTCCGCCTGCCCACCCCCCAGCGATCGGCGGAGGTACCGCTCCGGGCCACCGGGGTGAAGGTCCGCTACGGAACGTCCACGGTGCTCAAAGATGTCAACTTCCACACCCGGCGCGGGGACCGGGTCGTCATCATCGGCCGCAACGGAGCCGGGAAGTCGAGCCTGTTGCGGTGCCTGGCTGGTGTGCAGAAACCGACCCAGGGTGAAGTCGAGATCGGGGTCAACGTGTCGATCGGCTATTTCGCTCAGGAGCACGAGCAGGTCAACCTCGAAGTGTCGGTCCTCGACAATATCGACGACACCATCCTCGTCTCCGAGACGGAGCGTCGCTCGTTGCTCGGAACGTTCGGAATTCCCGGGAAGGCCGCCCACCAGATGCCCGGAACGCTTTCGGGTGGAGAGCGGGCCAAGCTCGGTCTGGCGATGTTGGCAGCCGGACAAGCCAATGTGCTGTTGCTCGACGAGCCCACCAACAACCTCGACCCTTCATCGATCGAAGCGGTGGGCACCATGTTGAGCCGGTGGGCAGGCACCATTGTGGTGGTGAGCCACGACCGATCGTTTGTCAATGCACTGGAGCCGACCCACTGCCTGAAGCTGCCCGACGAGATCTTCACCCACTGGGATGACGAGTACCTCGATCAAGTGGAGATGAAGTAACCGGCTGGCGAAACTGCGGGCGGCAGTGCGGGGTCATGCAGCCGGATCCGGCGCTCAGTTGCCCGGGTAACCGGGAGGCGGTGGGTTGCCTTCCGTCACTTCGTGGCGCCCGGCCGTGCGTTTCGACCCATCCGAGCTACCCGCATCTTTCAGCGCATCGACAAGGATCTGAGCGGCGCCCACCAGACCGGCCGCCTCATAGGGCACTACGACTTTGGCATTCGGCGACGATGCCACCCCCTCGAGGGCACGCAGTTGCATGACTGCCAGGGTGTTCGGCCTGATGGTGGCCCCATCGATGGCACTGAGCGCGGCCGCCTCGCCTTCGCCGCGGAGTTGTGCCGCGCGCTTTTCACCATCGGCCCGAAGCTCGAGCACCTGCTTCTGCCCTTCCGCCGACAGAATGGCGGCCTGCTTCTGGCCTTCGGCCTCGAGCACAGCCGCCTGTTTGCGGCCCTGTGCACTGTTGATGGCTGACTGCTGATCCCCTTCGGACTTCAGGATGGCCGCCCGCTTGTGCTGCTCGGCTTCCTTCTGTTCCGACATGGCGTCGAGCACGTTCACCGGCGGGGTGATGTCGAGGATTTCGATTCGGTTGAGGCGCACGCCCCACTTGAGGGTGGCCTCGGCCATGTGCTCCTGCATTTTGGTGTTGATGTTCTCGCGCTGGGACAGTGACTGGTCGAGGGTGAGCTCGCCGAACACGGCCCGCAGGGCGGTCCGGGACATCTGGTCGATGGCCAGGCTGAAGTCGTTGATCTCGAATAATGCCAGTTTGACGTCGGTGACCTGGCAGAAGATGGTCGCGCTGACATGCAGCGAGACGTTGTCCTGGGTGATGACCGACTGTTGATCGCCGGTGTGGGGGAACTCGCGGATGTCGACCTTGTCCATACGATCGGCCAGAGGCACCAACAGGTGCAACCCGGGCTGCTGAACGGTCCGGAACTGCCCGAACCGCTTGACCACGCCCACACTCCCCTGCTGTACGACCTTCAGCGACGACTTCAGAAACATGGTGACGAGCACCACGACGACGACGCCACCTACCACTGCTATGGCCGCGGCTGCCGCCGCTCCACTCGAAGCGATGAGCATGTTGCCTACCTCTCTTCTGTCCAGTGTTGCAGCCCGACGGATGTCACACCCATCACCGGACTATGTCTCATCGGTCGGGAACACCACCAGCACACCCCGATCGACGTCCGCCACCACCACGGTGGCACCCACGTCGATGGTGGTGCCAGGGAAGAGGGATACCGCATACCACTCCTCACCGCGGGTTCTGACCGCACCTGGGTGATGTCGGACGCTTACCGCCTTGGTCACCACCGCTGTCTCGCCGATCATCCCCGGGACACCGTTCAACATCGACAACTCCGTTTCCGACTTCGACCCCAACTGCGCCAGGCCCCGGAACAAACTCATGTCCCGACTCGCCTCATCGTCCGGTGCGAACGAGCATCTGTGCCCTGCCCGCACTATACGGGGTCAGCTCAAGGGTCACTCCGCCGGATCACTCGTCACCGTCGAGGACACGATTGAAGAAGGCGGCAGCCCGGTCCTGGGTATCCCGGGCCTGCTTTTCGATGAAGCGCTCGACCACCGGTCCGGCCCCGAAGATCTTGACCTTGGCCTCGAGCAAAAAGATCTGCTCACACCTGGTCCCGGTGGAGTCGCTGGCGCTGGCGGGTTCGACGCCGGCGGGACCGTCCCCGGTTGAGGAACCGCCACGTTGCCCGAGAATTCGCACCGTACGGGCGGTACGGGCAGCGTCTCGGACCCCAGGCCCAGCTTCAGCACCGGATCCACCCTCGGTCGCAGCGATCTCCTTGATCTCAATGGAGCCGCGGATCTCGGTCTTTTCCCCCAGCGTCGCCGGTGTCAGGGTGAAGGACCAGATGCCGGTCTTCGGGTCGAAGGTGCCGTGCTCGGTAGTGATGACCTCTGACCCGAACAGCTTCTTGACGGGACCGGGGGCATCGGGCTTCTGGCCATAGCGGATGGTCCGGTCGAGTCCGGTGGCAACATCCCCGGTCTGTTCCTCGATCTCGACCGATGTGGACCTGAGGGCTTCGAGATGAAGCCGCCTGGTCACCTCGGGATCGAAGAACACCTCCCAGAACCGCTCCGCCGAACCGTGGACGTCGTAGCGTAACTGCAGCTTCATGGTGGAAGCATTGCACGGGGAGGTCGGGCGATGC
>JADGOI010000042.1 GCA_017883075.1 Acidimicrobiales bacterium | reverse complement strand
ACGATGGGAGGTGACTCCGACCTCAACTCCTGATGCTTGTCTCTGCAATATTTGTCTCACTAATCACTTGTCGGATTCCGGTAGCATGTGACCGTGCCAGAAGAACGGTTGGGGGGCGACGAGCGGGTAACCACGGTGGGGCTCCTCTTCGAGTCCACGCTGGGACTCCGTCGGATCTTCGAACCGCAGATCTCTGCCGACAGCGGCCTCTCGAATCAGTCGTTCGACGTCCTCGTCCGGCTGGCCCGGACCCCCGGGTACCGACTCCGGATGAGTGAACTGGCGTCGCAAACGTCTCTCACGCCCAGCGGGCTCACTCGTTCTGTGGATCGGCTCGAGGAATCCGGCATGGTGTTCAGGGAGTCGTGCCCGGACGATCGGCGGGGGGCATTCGCAGTCCTCTCCGAACGGGGGCGGGCGGTGATGGATGAAGCCATCCCGCTCCACGTCGCCCATATCGGCGAGGTGCTGAACGGAGTCCTCACCCCCTCAGAAGAGCGAACCCTGTCCTTGTTGCTCCGGAAGATCCGCGATCACGTCCACACCGTCGAACAACCAGTCGGACTGGGCGACCGAGAGCACCGAGTCGCGGGTTTGGGCCATCCCGACCGCGGGCGGACGGATCGAGAACCTTCCGCCCGGTGACCGGTCAGAGCAGCGCGAGAGCTGCCGCCCGCACCCCGGCATCATCGAGCTCACCGTCCACCGCGCCTTCGCTGGTCGCTCCGGCCATCGGGTTGATCCAGAGCCATCGGGTGAGAGAAGAGATCCGTCCGCCGCCAGGGGGCCAGGGCATGGAGCTTCCCGTCGAATCCGCCATCGTGCGGAGGGCGGATCCGAGGCCGGTCGGATAGCGGACCACTCCGACCGCCCGTTGGTCGGCCGAGAATTCTCGACCATGACCGACCAGGGCGTGCACCATCGCCGCACCCGACGAAGAGACGAGGGCGAGAGGGGCAACCACCGCCACGGCAATCCCCGAGCGCACCGTGTCCTGTCGCTTGATGTGTACGAGTTCCTGGGCCACCACGCCCTCGAGTTCCACCAGACTCAGGCTCTCGTCGAGTCCCGACGTCACAATCAACGACGCCCGCTGAGGGTCGCGGCCGATCGCCAATGCATTGAGCACCGGGCTGTCGACCACCAGTACTACCGGTCGGGGTAGACCCATCGTGGCGCACAGCCCGTCCACTACGTTGTGAAGCCGCGGGCGCTCCTCTTCATTGGAGGGACTGGCTCCCACGGCACGCACGACCATTCGCGGTGCCGTTCGCCAGATCCACCCGGCAATCACCAAGGTGACGACCACGAACACCCCGGCCCCGACCAAGGCCAGACCTAGCAGTGCCACGATGAAACCGACGATCACGCCGATCACCAGAGCCGGAATTGTGCACGCCAACACTGCCCAGCGTCGATTGGAGGAAATCGTCTGCCTCTCCTCGGCGTTCTCCGCGCTCTCGGCGGTGCGGACCACCGCAGGCGCAGGATGCCGGGCCCTGTCGGAGCCCGGCCGCGAGGAGGCCGGGGTCCGTGCAGATTGCTTCGATCCATGGCCGTGACCTCCCCGGTTGCTTCCCTGAGGCCGTCCCTGGGGAGCCGGGCGCCGGTTTCCCGATTGGGAGCGCGACCGATCGCCGCCGGGCATTCCCGCTTCACCGGCACCTCTGGTCCGGTTTGGATTCCTGTTCCGGTTGCGATTCCCTCCCCCGGAACCTCCGCCACCGTTCCCACTCTGGGACCGGGTAGGAGTCGCCGTTCGACGTTTCGGGATGCCGAGGTTCGCCAAATCGAACGAACTCGGCACCATCGCTGAAGGGAACTGGGGGGGCAGGCTCATGACCAGTGCAGTGTACGGCTGCTTACCGAGTGGGTCGGACGGTTGCCGACCGATAGAGCGTCTCGTACCGTTCAGCCAGGCGCTTCATCGACCAACCCTCGGCTCTCGCCGACGCCTTCGCCAGCCGGTCAGGCCGCGGATCGAGTGCCCCACCGGCCCCTCCTGCCCCTCCGGCCCCACCGGGTACCAGTGCGGATGCCAGCGCCCCGGCCAGAGCGAGACGATCACCGGGTGGTACCAAGACGGCATCGGCCCCTACGGCGTCTCGATAGCCGTCGATATCGCTGGCCACCACCAGGGTGCGGGCCGCCATGGCCTCGAGGAGCACCATCCCGAACGACTCTCCCCCCAGAGACGGCGCACACAGCACGTCGGCGGCGGCCAGTCTTCTCACCTTCTCCTCCTCGGAGAGCACGCCAAGCCAGTGCACGGTCGCCGACTCGGGGTACAAGCGGCGGAGCCACTCGGTCTCGGGCCCGTTGCCGGCAATCCATAAGATCGGGCTGCCGACGGCGGTGGCACCGACGGCAGCCCTTCCGCGCTCTGTTGGCACGGCGCCGGTCAGGATTCCGAACCCATCAAGCAGGACGCGCAACCCTTTGCGCTCTTCGTGCCGCCCGAGGAACAAGATCGTGGGCCCTTCCTTGGGCCACCGTTCAGCGTCCCGGAATCGGTCGATCTCCACGCCGTTGAACAGCACCTCGTACTCCCCCCCTATCGCCTCCACCGCCGTCTTGCGAGCCGCTTCCGAGACCGCACATCGGACCGCGAACCGTCGGGCCGCCAGCTTGGCCACTGGCCGGAGTGCCGAATAGAAGAAACTGCCGCCGCTCCGGTGGAAGGTTGCTATCAATGGCGGGATGTCGTGAGCCACCAGTAGTCCGTAGGGCAGCCCGGGTGAAAACGGCTCATGCACGTGAACGACGTCGAACCGTCCCAACTGGAGAGCGCTGACTGCGTGGGCGACCGCCCGGGGGGACACTGACACCGGGGCCCGGGAGCCATTTGACGGGAGCGGCACGGACCGCCCCGATACCACCAGGTCGATGTCGACGGGAGCATCGGCCACGTTATCGACGGGAGCGAACACGGTGACTTGGTGCCCACGCTCGTCAAGGACCCGGGACAGGCCCACCACCTGCCCTTGGACGCCGCCTGGGCGCGACAGGCTGTAGGGGCAGACCAAGGCGATACGGAGTGCCGGAGATTGCTCCTCTCCACTCATGGTTTGGTCATCGGGCGGTCGACCGGCCACAGGGGCTGGAAGACATGCCACTGATCAGGCGCCTGACGAATCAACCCTTCGAAACGGGTGGCGATCTCCTGGGTGATGCGTTGCACGTCGGAACGGAAGGTACCCGTCCGTTCGGTATCGATCGGAGGCTGCACCAGAGCGCGATGGTCACGCCCCGGGCCGCTGTAGACGGCGGCGGTCAGGAGTGTTGCCCCCGTCCGCAGTGCCACGGTGGCCGGCCCGGCGGGCATGGTGGTGACCTCACCGAAGAATTCCACCTCAATGCCGTTCTCCGTCAGGTCGCGATCACAAAGGAGCCCGACCACACCCCCTTGGCGCACGGCGCGGAGTATGGCCCCACCCGAGTCCGGACCAAGGGGCACCACCGTGAGGCCCATGGCTGCACGTTGGGCGACGAAGTAATCGAACAACTCCGGGGGTTCGATCCGTTCAGCCACCGCGGTCATAGGAAAGCCCTTGGCCGCGAGCAAGGCCCCGCCATACTCCCAACTGCCGACGTGGGGCAGGGCAACGACCACACCGTTACCGGCCGCCACTCCGTCCACCAGATGTTCGAACCCATCGGTGACAAACCGCTGCACCACCTCGGTGACCGGAGTACTCCCCAGCCGTGCCCCTTCCACCCAGTACCGGGCATAGGCACGGAATGCCCGTTTCGCCCACCGATCGAGGGTTGCCTCGTCCACGTCTCCACCGAGGACCCGCCGGAGGTTGCGGGTGACCATGTCACGGTGGTACCGGCGCACAGAGAACATGACGTCGCCGATGGCCGCCGCCGCCGCCAACGCCACCGGCTCGGGCAACGCACTAAGGGCGCGGCCCAGGTTTACATAGACATGGAAGACCACCCGGCCCTTGTTCACCGTTTCCTACCCCGAACCTATGAGTCGACGAGAAAGGTTCAGCTACTGCGCCGGGCGGCGGCACGCTGGCGAATGCCCTGTCCTGCATGCCGTGCCCGCCACGTGCGACCCGACCGACTGGACAGTTCGCCCTGACGACGAGCCCGCCAACGGGATGGGGATCCGCTGTCCCGGCGGCGCTCGCCCCGGATGGCGGTCCGGGTCCGACGCGGGCGACGTACGGTGGGCACCGACACAGGTGCTTCGGCCAGACCCCACACCTTGGCGAAGCGACCGATGGCGGTAACCATGGTGAGCGCGAGCATCACCCACAGCACCGGGACCAGAAACGAAGCGGACAGGAGACCGACGGCCAAGAGAATCATTCGCTCGGCCCGCTCCATCAGCCCACCGTTGGCCGAGATGCCCAACGATTCCGCCTTCGCCCTCTGATAGGAGACGAGCGAGGTAGCACCCAGCACGGCGAACGGAAGGAGCACCAGGTGCCCGGGATGGGTCGATGCCAGATACCAGGCCACACCGCCCAGGAGCAGTGCGTCCGCCACCCGGTCGGTGACCGAGTCGAAGAAGGCGCCGCGAACCGAAGAGTTTCCTGACGCCTTGGCCACCGGACCATCCAGGAGGTCGTGAAGCCCGGTGAGGATAAGCAGCAGGATGCCCAGGTGGAGATGGCCCGCGCCTATCGCCAAAGCGGTGGCGGTTGCCGAAAGCAGACCTGTCGCCGTCAGAACGTCGGCAGTGACACCTAGCTGCTGTAGCTTGCGACCAACCGGACCGGTCCCCCGGTCAACGGTGTCGCGCCAGCGGCCGTCGAACATGGCATTTCCTCCAGAGGTTTCTTTAAACCCTACCATCTGCTTGCTTCAGTTGCGGGAATGGCATGCCCAATGGTCCAACCCAAGCCATCAGGCGGGCCATACGCCCTGGAGCCTTGCCCAACTGTCGGCCAAGGTCTCAGGC
This sequence comes from Acidimicrobiales bacterium, assembly GCA_017883075.1. Classification (GTDB taxonomy): domain Bacteria; phylum Actinomycetota; class Acidimicrobiia; order Acidimicrobiales; family RAAP-2; genus DASZIT01. The sequence continues at coordinate 14,633 of JADGOI010000042.1, read as the reverse complement.
AGGACCCGAGCGCCCGCCACCGCCGTCATGAAGTTGGTATCACCTACCCACCGTGGCACTGCGTGCAGATGGAGATGGCGTGGAATGCCTGCTCCGGCGGCCCGACCGAGATTGGCCCCGATATTGACCCCCTCGGGAACGTAGGCGGCCTCGAGTGCGGACACCCCGGCCCGAAGTGTCCCCCATAATTCGATACCTTCGGCTTCGGTGAGATCATCCATCGACCGGACGTGTCGGGAGGGCATGACCAGCAGATGACCACTGGCATAGGGGTAGGCATTGAGGACCGCGAAGGTGGTCTTCCCTCGCCAGAGCACACAGTTCTCGCCCGAGGGAGGCCCGCTGGCCTCGATCCGGCAGAACACGCATCGGTTCGGATCATCGAGCGGGTGATCGGCGAGCGTGTCCAGCTCGGTGTCGGTGTCGGTGTCGGTGTCGGTGTCACTGGGAATGGAGGATACGTACTCGGTGCGCCATCCGGCCCACAGATGTTCGAGATTCACGCCCCGCCGCCCGGGACCGCGCCGGCCCCCTCGGGTGATCCCCGCTCGGCGATCTCTTTGGCCAGACCATCGACGAACGACTCCATGGGCACCCCTCGCTCGGGTTGCTTTGACCCGCGTCGGTTCACCCCCACCGAGCCGGCAGCCACGTCGTCGTCTCCGACGACCAGGATGTAGGGGACCTTGGTCATCTTGGCGCGGCGGATCCTCGCCCCCAACGGTTCGTCGGCCCCGTCCAACGACACTCGGATGCCGAGGGAGCGAAGCCGGTCCTCCACCCCGTCGGCGTACGCCTGGTGGGCATCGCTCAACGGAAGCACCCGTACTTGTTCAGGTGACAACCAGGTGGGCAGGGCACCGGCGTAGTGCTCGAGAAGAATGGCAAAAAATCGCTCCACCGAGCCGAACAGGGCACGATGGATCATGATCGGCCGGTGACGGCAGTTGTCGGAGCCGACATACTCCATGTCGAAACGTTGCGGCAACTGGAAGTCGAGTTGGATGGTGGACATCTGGTGGGTCCGACCGATGGCGTCGCGGGCCTGCACGGAGATCTTCGGTCCATAGAACGCACCTCCGCCCTCGTCGAGGACCAGGTCCAAGTTCATCTTCTGGGCGGTGGAACGAAGGGCGTCGGTGGCCTCGTCCCACTCCTCCTCGGTGCCGACCGCCTTTCCCTCTGGCCGAGTCGACAGTTCGAGGAAGAAGTCCTCGAGGCCGAAGTCGCGGAGCAGGGACAGCACGAAGGTGAGGGTGGTGAACAGCTCGGTCGTCATCTGTTCGCGGGTGCAGAAGATGTGGGCATCGTCCTGGGTCATCCCACGGACCCGGATCAACCCGTGCACCACCCCGGACTTCTCATAGCGGTAGACCGTCCCGAACTCGAACATGCGGATCGGTAGTTCACGGTACGACCGCTGCCGGCTCTTGAAGATCAGGATGTGAAATGGACAGTTCATCGGCTTCAGGTAGTACTGCTGGCCGCCGTCCAGTTCCATCGGTGGGAAGATGCCGTCGACGAACCAGTTGAGATGTCCCGACGTCTCGAACAGTTCGGCTTTGGAGATATGGGGGGTGTTGACGAACTCGTAGCCGGCCAGCACGTGCTGTGCGCGCGAGTATTCCTCCATCAGTCGGCGCACCGTCCCACCTTTGGGGTGGAAAACGGGCAGACCCGAGCCGATCTCTTCGGGAAACGAGAACAGGTCGAGCTCAGCTCCGAGTTTCCGGTGGTCGCGTCGTTCCGCCTCTTTCAGCCGATGAAGGTAGGCAGCCAGCGCCTTCTCCGATTCCCACGCCGTTCCGTAGATCCGCTGCAGCTGTTGGAGTTTCTCATCGCCCCGCCAATACGCGCCCGCCACCCGCATCAGGGTGAAGAAGCCCAAGCGACCGGTGGACGGGACGTGGGGTCCTCGGCACAGGTCGGTGAACACTGGTGAGTTCCAGTAGGTGGACACCTCGGCGGCGCTCTCATCTCCAGGAGCGGCGTCGATTTCATTGGCCCCGACCCCGATCGCCTCGATGATCTCGCGCTTGAAGGGTTGGTCCTCGAAGAGGGACAGACCCTCTTGGATGCTGTGCTCGTGCCTGACGAACGGCTGATCCTCCTTCATGATCTCGCGCATGGTTGCCTCGATCCGTCCGAGGTCGTCGTCGCTGAAATGGGCTCCGCCCGGTAGTTCGAAGTCGTAATAGAAGCCGTCCTCGATGACCGGCCCGATGGCGAAATAGGCGCCGGGCCACAGGCGCAACACCGCTTGGGCCAGCACGTGGGCCGTGGAGTGGCGAATCACATTCCGACCCGCATCCGACTCCGCGGTCACCACCGAAACCGTGGAGCCGTCGGAAATCTCGGCCGAGAGGTCCACCTCAGCACCATCGACGGTGGCTGCCACCGCCGCCTTGGCCAGGCGGGGTCCGATCGATTCCGCCAGGTGGAGGGCGGTCGTCCCTTCGACCAGTTCCTTGGTCGATCCATCAGGAAGCCGGACAGTGACGACGCCTGCCATGGGATTACCTCTCTGCTCGGTAGTACATTTCCCCGCCACAATCCGAGCCGGGGGATCTACAGCGTAACGCCTAGGAGCGCCGCCCCTCCGGCCACGCCACGGCCGGCATCGGCCTCATCGTCGAGAGCCCGGAGCGCTCCAGGGGCGTCGAGGTCGTCATCGAGGAAGCGGCGGACCACCCCGAGTCCGGCATCACCTGTTCGATCAGCCGCGACACTGGCGGCCCGCCACCTCTCCAACCGGTCGGCGGCGGCGGGCATGTCACCGGGCGTCCACTCCCAGTCGGTCCGGTAGTGGTGGCCGAGGAGGGCGACCCGGACGGCGGCCGGTTCCCAGTTCTTGAGCAGGTCTCCCACGAAGACCAGGTTCCCGAGCGATTTCGACATCTTGGCTCCGTCCAGGCCTACCAATCCAACATGCAACCAGTGACGTACGAATGGACGACCGGTCACCGCCTCCGACTGGGCGGTCTCGCACTCGTGGTGGGGGAAGATCAGATCGCGGCCGCCTCCGTGCACGTCGATCGTCTCCCCCAGTTCCCGCAGCGCCAGTGCGGAGCACTCGATGTGCCAGCCGGGTCGACCCGGCCCCCAGCGGGACTCCCACGACGGCTCATCGGGAAGCGAGGGCTGCCACAGGATGAAGTCGAGGGGGTGCCGTTTGTTGGGATCGTCGGGGTTGCCCCCGTTTTCGGCGGCCAGCGACAGCATGGTCTGCTCGTCGAAATGGCTCACCTTTCCGAACTCGGAGAACGTGGTGACGTCGAAGTACACCGCCCCCCCGGCCTGGTAGGCGTGACCGGAGTCCAGCACCGATCCCACCAGGGTCAAGATGTCGGCGATGGCCGAGGTGGCCCGGGGCTCCGACCAGGCAGGGATCAGGCCCAACGAGCCCATGTCGGCATCGAACTGGGCAATCTCTTCGGCGGCCAGGTCGAGATAGTGGACACCCAGTTCTCGGGCCTTGCGCAAGATGTCGTCATCGACGTCGGTGACGTTGCGAACACAGCGGGTCTCGTGGCCCAGGTCGCGCAGACGCCGCTGGAGCAGGTCAAATGTCAGATAGACCTGGGCATGGCCGAGGTGAGCGGAGTCATAGGGGGTGATCCCACATGAATAGAGCGTGACCACTGGTCCCACATCAAGTGGTGCCACCTCGCCCCGGGCAGAGTCGTACAGCCGGATCACAGGTCGACTGTACGGTTCAATGTTCCTCATAGCCGGCCAGGCGCACTGTCGAATGCACCTTGTGACGGATGTTCACCGTGATCAGGACCGCGGTGAATGCCTCGATGGGAGCGGCCTGCGACAAGGTGCCAGCGTCCACGCCACGTAGCCCATCGATACTGTCGACCAGCGCCTTTGTGGCTATGGAGGCCTCACGGTGATCCGAACAGACAAGGACATCCGCCGCCAGTGGTGTCGTCAGCTTCTCCATCTCCGAGGCCGGAAGGTGATGAAACGAAGCGGCTACCAATGACCCGGGCAACGCCGCCTGAATCGAAGCCGCCACCGACCCACGAGGTGGCACCAGGGCCAGGAATTCCCGACCTTCCTTGATGAGGGCATTGGCCATCGACACCACAACTTTGCCGGCCAGTACGGCAGCCAGGGGTTTCACGGTGGGTACGGCTCCATCCCACGGCGTGGCGACCACCACCACGTCGCCGGCGGCCGTGTCCCCGTTCGATGCGCCTTCGACCGCGAGGTCATGGTCGGGCCATGCTCGGATCAATTCCTCGGCCACCGCGGACGCCCGGTCTGCATCACGTGATCCGATGACCACCTGGGCACCACTGGCGGCCAGACGCACTGCCAAGCCGCGACCGGCGGGTCCCGTGCCTCCGAGTATTCCAACACGCATGGCCCTTACCTTTGCACATGCAACGGATACTCCGGCGCCGACGGCGGACGATAACCTGACCGTCCCATGGGACTGCTCGACGGAAAACAAATCCTGGTGACCGGTGTGCTGACTGACGCGTCGCTGGCTTTCGCAGTGGCTCGAAACGCTCAGGCCGAGGGGGCCGAGGTGATCCTGAGCGGTGCCGGGCGGGGTCTCTCACTCACCCGACGCACGGCTCGGAAACTGGCGGTCGAGGCCGACGTGCTCGAGATCGACGTCACCGAGCCCGAGCAGTTGGCCGAAGCGGCCGCTGCTCTTGCCACCAAGTGGGACCGCCTCGACGGGATTCTCCATGCCATCGGTTACGCACCGCCGGAATGTCTCGGCGGGGACATCTTTCAAGCACAGTGGGAACAGGTACAGGTCGCACTTCATGTTTCCACCTATTCGTTGAAAGCATTGGCCGAGGCGTTCCGTCCCTTGTTGGTTGCCGCCGGGGAGGGCGACCGACCGGGCGCATCCATCGTCGGGCTCGACTTCGACGCCACGGTGGCGTGGCCAGCGTACGACTGGATGGGTGTTGCCAAGGCAGCACTCGAGTCTCTCTCTCGCTACCTGGCCCGCGACCTCGGCCCCGACAAGGTTCGGGTGAACCTGGTCGCCGCCGGGCCGGTCAAGACACTGGCCGCCAAGTCGATTCCCGGATTCAGAACCTTCGAGGACACCTGGGCCGAGCGGGCCCCACTCGGTTGGGACGTGCTCGACGCCGACGTGGTGGCCCGCGCCTGTGTCGCCCTCTTGTCCGACCTGTTTCCCATGACCACCGGGGAGATGGTGCACGTCGACGGAGGAGTGCACGCCATCGGCGCCTGAGCTTCCCACCGGCCCAGCGCCGATCCCATCCCAAGGAGACCACCCACCATGCCTTCCCCTGACCAACTCCGCAGCCGGATCACCGACTATGTCGCGACCGTCAACTCACGCGACGCCAAGGCCATCGCCGCGCTGTTCACCGAAGACGCACGGCAGGCCGACCCTGTCTCCAACCCGCCCAACATCGGCCGGGCCGCCATTACGTCATTCTTCGAGAGCAGCATCGGGGGAAGCGAATCGTGGACCTTCACGGCCAAGGCGGTCCACACGTGTGCGAACAAGGTGGCCATCGATTTCGAGATCGCCCTGGTAACCGGGGGTGCCTCCATGACCATCGACGGCATCGAGGTCTTTGACGTCAACGAAGACGGCCAGATCACCTCGGTCGATGCCTACTGGGACGAATCCGACCTGAGTTTCGGCTAGGACACGGACCCTGGCTCCACCGGCAGGCGGGAGAGCGCTGTCCCTACCGGCGATACCATGCGTCCGAGATGGAAACCGTCGACCCGAAGGTCAGCAGCTCGTTGCCCATGCCTGATGCTGCCGCCGCAGACTCGGGCGCTACACCGACCCGCCCGCCCGGAGTGGTGACGGTTCTCGGGTTGATGGGCCAACCCCGACAGACCGTCGGAGATGAAGGTCGCGCCGCACTGGCTTCGGCCGAGTTGATCCTGGGCGGGCGCCGAGAGCTCGAGAGCCTCCAAGGTTTGGTCTTCGGCGCCGAATCCGGAACTTCCGGTCACGACATACCGACCGTCGAGATCGGGGATGACGCCGACGATGCCTGCCGCCGGGCTGCATCGGCATCCCGCGACGGCGTGGCAGTCTGCATGGTGGTGCCGGGTGACCCCGGCTTCTTCGGCATTGTGGCCTCGCTGGTGCGGGTGATCGACCGGCGGTACTTGCGGATCCTTCCGGCTCCATCGTCGGTGTCCTTGGCCTTCGCCCGGCTGGCCCTGCCGTGGGAGGACGCCGCGGTGGTGTGCCCTCAGGGTGGACGGCTGAGCGACTCGATACGGGCCATCCGCTTGGCCCGAAAGGCGGCCGTCCTCACCTCCCCGGCTTCACCACCCGAGGCAGTGGGCCGGTCCCTGGTGGCGGCGCGTGCGGCCGTGGACATGGTGGCGGTCTGCAGTCGGCTGGGTCATCCCGATGAATCGGTCACCGTGGTCGGTCTCCACGAGTTGGCCACCGGCACCTGGGATCCCTTCTCGGTGGTGGTTCTCGTCGGGCCGGCCGGCCGGCCCATCGCCGGATGGGGTGGGGTCGATTCCAGCGCCAAACCACTGGCCTGGGGTCTCCCCGACAACGCCTACGCCCATCGCGACGGAGTGGTCACCGAGGCGGAAATCAGAGCGGTGGCATTGGGCAAACTGGCATTGCCTGCCGCCGGCGTGTTGTGGGATGTGGGGGCGGGAAATGGGAGTGTGGCCGTCGAAGCCGCCGTCCTGTGTCCTGGGATCACCATCTTCGCCATCGAGGAGCGGGATGCGGACGTGATGCGTATCACCGCCAACGCGGCCAGTTTCGGTGCTGACGTCCGGGTGGTCCGCGGCCATGCCCCTGAGGCATGCGAAGGACTCCCCGACCCGGACCGGGTGTTCGTAGGCGGTGGTGGGCTCGACGTCCTCGACTCGGCCCTGGCGCGACTGCGCCCGGGGGGGCGCATCGTCGCCACCTTCTCGGCTCTCGATCGGGCCACCGGAGCGGCCGAACGACTGGGCAACCTCACCCAGATCTCGGCCAGCCGTGGTCATCCCTCTTCGGATGGCAGTTGGCGGTTGGTCGCCGCCGACCCGGTCTTCTTGGCCTGGGGGCCCGAGAGCCATGAGCACAGGGTGGCGAACGACTAGAGCCGGGCTTCTCCCACCCGGTCGGGCCGGGTGGCGGCCGGGTCGCGGCCGGGTCGCTACAGCTGCATGGCCTTCACCTCGAGGAACTCCTCTAGGCCGAAGCTGCCGTACTCCCGTCCGTTGCCCGACTGCTTGTAGCCACCGAATGGGGCCAGCGGATTGAATCCACCGCCATTCACTTCGACCTGGCCGGTCCTGAGCCGGCGGGCAACCCCTTTGGCCCGCTCCGGGTCACCTGACCACACACCCCCGGCCAACCCGTACTCGGAGTCGTTGGCGATGTCGATGGCCTCTTCCTCGGTGTCGTAGGGAATGATCGAGAGCACAGGTCCGAAGATCTCGTCCCGGGCGATGGTCATGTCCCGGGTCACATCGCTGAACACCGTGGGCCGAATGAAGAATCCCGCCGAAAGACCCTCGGGTGCCTCCACGCCACCGGTAAGGAGGGTTGCCCCCTCCCCCACCCCCTTGTCGATGAAGTTACGGACCCGATCCCGTTGAGCGGCGGATACCAAGGGCCCAAGCCGGCTGGATGGCTCGAACGGGTCACCAGGCGTAAACGCCTCGGCGGCGGCCAAGGCCAGATCCTCCACTTCGGACAAGCGCTCCCGGGGAACCAGCATTCGGGTCAACGCGCTGCAGGTCTGTCCCGAGTTGAGGAAGCACTTGGCAACTCCGTCAGGAACGGCCTTGGCCAGATCCGCATCGTCGAGGATGACATTGGCCGACTTCCCGCCCAGCTCGAGGGCCACCCGCTTGACGGTGCCCGATGCCACTTCAGAGACCCGCTTTCCCGCCAGGGTGGAGCCGGTGAACGACACCATGTCCACGCCGGCGTGAGCGGCGATGGCTTCTCCCACCACCGGCCCGGTACCGGTCACCAGGTTGAAGACTCCGGCAGGAAGGCCAACCTCTTCGAACACCTCGGCCAACACAAATGCATTCAGGGGGGCCACCTCGCTGGGCTTCAGCACCACCGTGCAGCCGGCGGCCAGCGCCGGCGCCACCTTGGCGGCGATCTGATGCAACGGGTAGTTCCACGGCGTGATGGCACCGACCACGCCGATCGGCTCGCGCACGATCAGAGAGTTACCCACCGTCTGTTCCCAGGCGAAGTCAGCGGCAACCTGGGCCATGGAGCCGAACGTCGTCATCGGCAGGCCCACCTGCACCAACTGCGAGAGCATCAACGGCATGCCCACCTCGTGGGTGATGAGATGAGCAAGGTCGTCCATCCGGGTGGCCAACGCTTGCGAAACTTGGGTCAACAGTTCGGTCCGCTTCTCCACTGGAGTGGCCGACCATACCGGGAACGCCGCCCGTGCGGCCGCCACGGCCAGATCGACATCCTTGGTCGATCCCTCGGGGATGGACCCCATCACCTCTTCGGTGGTCGAGTCGATGACATCAATGGTGCCGGTTCCGGTGGAAGGCACCCACTTCCCTCCTATGTACAAACGGTCACGGACAATCGGTTGCGCAGTACCCACGGTGATCCCCCTATTGGAAGTGATGTCGCCCCAGCATACGTGTGTGGGCCATGGGGTATTCCGGCCCCGGGCCCCTCCGCCCGTATTGCATAGGGAGCGCTATATATGTAGCCTCCTGTATGCATGCGCCCCGCCTGGGGCGAGCACAGGAGCGGAATGGCCCAAACCCAAGGGGAGCGGAAGGCAGAGACCCGTGCGCGCCTGTTGGCCGCCGGGGCCGACCTATTCGCCGACCGCGGGATCGACGGGGTATCGGTAGATGCCGTCGCCGAGGCGGCCGGCCGTACCTCGGGTGCCGTCTACGCCCACTTCGGCAGCAAGCAGGGCCTTCTCCTGGCTGTGCTCGACACGTGGAAGCGGTCGGTCCTCACGGTTCTGTTCGCCGAAGTCGCCATCACCGACTCTCCCCTCGGACAGCTGGCTGCCGTGTGGGACAACATCGGCAACAATCCCGACACCGACTCGGATCGTTGGTCCCTCCTCGAACACGAGCTATGGCAGCGGGCCGCCCGCGACCCCGAGGTGGCCGACGCGCTCCGGGCCCGAAATGCCGAGGCCCGCGGCCGGAGCGCGCACGAGCTCTCGCGATGGGCGTCGACGATGAGCGTGCAACCGGTCGCCGATCCCGACGATCTGGCCACGCTGGTCAAGGCACTCCTCACCGGTCTGGAGATGCAACGACGGATCGAACCAGACTCGGTCAACTGCGACCTTGCCGTCAGGGGGCTGGCGGCGTTGATGGGAATGTCACCGGTGCCGGAGATTCCGATCGAACCACATCACCGCGTCAACGCAACACCATTACTCACGACACACCCGCCTAGAGAGAGGTAGCTGAACCACCATGAACACCGAGATCAGCCGAAAGCTGGGCATCGAATTCCCGATCTTCGCATTCACCCACTGTCGCGACGTCGTGGCTGCCGTCTCCAATGCCGGAGGGATCGGCGTGCTCGGCGCCATCGGCTTCACTCCCGAACAACTCGAAGTGGAGCTCACATGGATCGACGAGCACATCGGTAACCATCCCTACGGTGTCGACATCGTGATCCCGGCCAAGTACGAGGGCATGGACGAAATGGATCCGGACAAACTCGAAGCTCAGATCCGTGGTCTGGTCCCTGCCGAACACCGAGAGTTCGCCCTCAAAATCCTGGCCGATCACCATGTGCCCGAACTCCCCGAGGACGAGCGCCGGAGCAACGGCATGATCGGATGGACGGCGGCTCATGCGGCCGGATTGATCGAGGTGGCGCTTCGCCATCCCCAGGTGCGCCTCATCGCCAATGCCCTGGGCACACCCCCGGCCGACGTCATCGAAAAAGTCCAAGGAGCGGGTCTGATGATCGGCGCCCTGGCCGGGTCGGTCAAGCACGCTCTCAATCACAAGGCGGCCGGGCTCGACTTCATCGTCTGTCAAGGATCCGAGGGTGGCGGCCACACAGGCGATGTCGGAAGCATCGTGTTGTGGCCCGAGGTCATCGACGCGGTGTCACCCATCCCCGTCCTGGCTGCCGGCGGTGTCGGCAGCGGGAGGCAGATGGCCGCGGCACTGGCCCTCGGGGCCCAGGGCGTCTGGTCCGGCACCTTGTGGCTGACGGTGGAGGAAGCCGACATCCCCCCCAAACAAATGGAGACCTACCTGGCCGCCACCAGCCGGGATACCGTGCGATCCCGGTCCTTCACCGGCAAGCCATGCCGGATGCTCAAGAACGATTGGACCGACGCGTGGGAGGCGGAGGATACCCCGGACCCGTTGCCCATGCCGCTGCAGATGATGGTGGCCATCGAAGCCGTCTCCCGCGGTCACCGGTATCCCGAGCAGGCCCGCGACGTGAATTTCAATCCCTGCGGCCAGGTCATCGGACGAGCCACCGTCGTGCGCAAAGCCAAGGACGTGGTCTTCAGCATGGTCGAGGAGTACATCGAAGCGACGGACCGCATGCAAGCAGGTATCACCGTCTGACTCCCAAGAAGTTGGCACCTCACCCCAGCCTGTACGATGCGGAGGAAATGGGCCACCGACAACGGGGTTGACGGGGGAAGGGGGTCACCGATGGCGACATTGCATGGATACCCGATCCTGGTGGCCGGGCGGCGCTGGTGTGTGGTCGAGATGCCCGACTGCTGGGCGATCATGGATGGTCTCGACACCATTCCTCGGGCCACATTCCGATTCCCGAAGGATGACTCCGGATGGAGGGACGCGGTCACACAACTCCAAAGCACCGATGCCCCGACCCCGACCAACCCATCCATTGCTCCCGTTGTCACCGCGCCTTATAAGCGGCAAGGTCGTCGGCAGTTCTCACTGGCCCGGTTCGGGATCTTCTTCAGCTCGATCATCCTCGGAGCATCGGCTTGGTTGCCCTGGGCGATCATCAAGGGCCCGGACAGTGGCGGCGGCAAGCCCTCAGACCTACGCGGTGATCTGTTCCAGGTCCTGTTCCACGGATGGCGTAGCAGCGTCGCGTCGATCCTGGTCGGGTTGGCGGTCGTCTGTGCCCTCCAGGCCCTGGTTCTCCCGTTCACCCGCATCACCCTGATTTCGACGGTGACCGGGGTGATAGCCCTGGTGCCGGTGATCATCGGTATCACCCAGATCCACACGTTCACCGGCCCGGACCTCTCCCCTCCCACGGTGTCGATCGGGTACGGGGTCTTCGTGGCGTTCGGCGGGTGCCTCCTGCTCATCATGGCGTGGGCAGTGTTTCCCACCAGGCCGAGACGGCACCGGCAGAGTCCGGTCGGCATTCACCTCGAGGGTGACGGAACCGTCCGGTCGGGCGCAGTCATGGAAGGTCTGACCCCCATCACCCCGGCTCCACCGTCCAGGCCCTACGGGAATACCGCCGACTTGGGTGGACTCCCCTCGCTGAGCGCAGCCATGGACCAGCTGGCCCGGCACGATCAACCCGTGGCGGTGGCACCACCGGCGCCGGAACCACCGGAGGCCTATCCGGCCGGGTGGTTTGCCGATCACGCCGACCCGGCCCTGCTCCGTTATTGGGACGGCACCCAGTGGACCGAGCATACCCACCCATCGAAGGCCGACCAGTGAGTCGTATCCCTAATTCCCCCGCAGCGCGGTGGCCTCGAACCCGCTCATGGGATCGTCGAGGGGGACCACCATCGTCGGCTTGAGTGAGCGATGGTCCTCTGCAACCAGACGGACAGCTGTGCCCCAGGCCGCGAAGCCGACGGCGTGTCGGGCAAAATCCATCGGTCCCTCGGTGACTTTTACCTCCACCACCCCGGTTCCCCCCATGGTGATGGCTGAAGACTGCATGCGTTCCATAGCCGATTCGCGGGCGGAATACATCGCTTCGGTGAAGTTGGTGAGCTCGACGTTCTGAGACTTCTGCTGCATGGCCAACCCGATCGATCGGCGGGGCGCGTAGACGAAGCCGGCGCCGACTGCCAGGCCCAAGGGTTGCCACCCTGACACGTGCAACAGGGTGAAGTCACGGGCAGAGAGATCCGACACGAATACGTGGGCTGCATCCACTCGTCTGGCTCCAACCGGTCGCACCGCGGTGCCGAGCAGCGTCACGTCGATATGGTGGCGATGGATCGAACGGTCGACCTGTACTCCGACCACACCATGGCCCCCGGCCTTGGCGCACTCGCGGTGGATGCGGTCGATGGCCCCCTCAAACGCACGGGCATAGGCGGCGGACGCTGACGTGATCTCCCCCTGGCCCCAGTTCCAGACGCCCATGGGTACCGAATACAGCGAGACCCCGCAGACCAGCTCTATCGGCTCCCATCCGACGGAGTGCAGAATCAACTCTTCGTCGATGGAGAGGTCCGAGGTCATCGACTGCACCTTGGAAGGTTGCAGGTCGTGCAGAGCGCCAACCGCCCGCCGCAGTTCGGCCTTGATGTCAACCGGGGTCGGGGGTGGGTCTCCCAGTTGTCCGCCGGCGCTCATGACAGCCTCACCGTGGGATGCGGAACAGGCATCGGATCGAAGTCCTTGAACCGTCTGACCCGGTTGCCCCGCAGAAGGCACTGAATCTCCTGGTCACCCTCACTCAGCTCGTGCTCGGAGACCACCATCTCTGCACCGTGGAGTGAGTCCCCCGCCATTTGGGCCCGCACGTGCTCACGCGCAATTTGGCGAGCCGCCATCTGGGCGGAGGCTACCTGGGTGATCTCCGCCCCGGCCGGCTGCATGCCCCAAGCGGAGCTGGTCCCTCCCAAGAGGTATTCAGTCATGCAGTAGGCCCAGACCCGGACCGAGGAGACCGCGGCAGCCACCGAGACCGGCATGTACCCGGCTTCGATCAGCTTGGCCAGACGCTGGCCGGCCAAATAGGTGGTCCACGGTTGCCCCCCGGGCGGAGCCGGAGCGTCGGTCACCTTCACCGCAGTACCACGGAGGTGGAACTCGAGGACACCCAGATCCCCGAGGCGGTCGGCGGTGTCCACCACGCCCACCACGCCGTGCGCGCCGACGGCGGCGGCTTCTTCGAGCATTCGGGAGTAGGCGGTCCCGAACCCCTGGCCCCAGGCGTCCTCGATCCACGACTGCTCGTAATTCTGCCCCCAGCTCCGGTGCTCGTTGGAGACGAACCCGTGTGGGCACTGCCAACTCTCCATGTAGCCGCCCTGGCCTCCACCGTAGGGAGATATGCCGCGGCGATAGGGAGAGTTGAGGCCGTACCACCCCCACTGCATCACGCAGAATCCCTGCACGTATCCCACCGGCTCGAGCCCCATCTGCAGACAGGCGGCGAAGTCGGGCACGGTGAGCCCCGACGTGAACGCCTGGCTGGCAAAACGCCGGTTGGCGGCCTCGGGAAGATCAGGCGCCGTATCCGTCATCAGTTGTCGAGCGAAACAATGGTGATGGGGGTGGGCAGCGTCACGTCATCCGACGTCTTGACCACCGCGGTTCCCAGGGAGAGGAACTCGATGGTGTGGCTCCCCCATTGGTGGGACTTCTCCTCCAAGCGAACACCGACGATGCCAGATGCTCCCAGTCGATCGGCTTCATCCTGCATGCGGGTCATGGCCAGCTCACGCGCCTCGTAGAGGGCCTGGGTGAAGTTGGGGAGCTCGATATTCTGGCCGGCAGACCCGAGTGTCTGCCCCAGACCCCGGTGGGCGATGTGGTACACACAGGTTCCCATCACCAGGCCCTGGGGGATGTATCCGGTCTGCATCAGGGTCCAGAAGTCCTGTCCCGACAAATCGGAAGTAAAGGGCTTGCCCAGTTTGTTGCGATGCGAGACGCCACTTTCGGCCTTGACCGCGGTTCCCACCGCGATGAACTCGGCGGCATCCTTGCCCCACTCGTAGTAGTTGACATCGAGCCGGACACCCACCACCCCATCGGCTCCCAACTGGGCCGCCTCTTCTTCCATGCGGGTCATGGCCAGCTCACGGGCGTTGTACATCGCCTCGGTGAGTTTGGTGAGCTCTTGGCTCTGTCCCCACTTCCGGGTCTGGATTCCGGTGTGGTAGATCGACGAGCCCATCACGAACCCGAGTGGATGGAATCCCACTTCCTTGATCAACAGGAACTCATTGACCGACAGGTCCGAAGTAAAGAGGCCGTGCTCCAATTCCTCGAGGCGATGGCTGGTGGCCTCGGGAAGTCCCTGGGGGTCGTCACTCATGTGTGTCCTCCGATGACAATGTTCTCGAGGGCCTGTCTGGCCGTTTGGCTGTGGGCCGCCTCCGCCTTGAGCGCTTCGAGGACCTTGGCGATCCACGCCTCCACGTCCACCTGATCGCTGCGAATGCGGATACCGCCCGAGGCATGCCCGATGGTGCAGATCAGCCCGGTACCGTCGACCACGGCTTCGAAGTGGTCGGTGCCCATGGAGATCTGGACCGATTTGATGTCTTCCGTCTTCCGGAAACGCCCACCGCCACGCTCGACCCGGAGCCGATCACCCAAGGTGTCCCTCAGTTGATCGACCAACACCTTCAACAAGATGCGCACGTCGGTGAGGTCGGCACGCAGTGACGCCGCGGCCATCTCCAGGTCAAAAGAATCATCCATACCGGTCACCGTCCGTCACCCTACCGCCCGGGTTGGACTCC
>JADGOI010000041.1 GCA_017883075.1 Acidimicrobiales bacterium | reverse complement strand
GCCGCGGTCACGGTGCCGGTGATGGCCAAAGCCCGCATCGGCCATTTCGCCGAAGCACAGGTTCTGGCCGCCCTCGGTGTCGACTATGTGGACGAGAGTGAAGTGCTGACTCCGGCCGACGAAGCCCATCACATCGACAAGTGGAGTTATGACGTTCCCTTCGTGTGCGGTGCCACCAACCTGGGGGAGGCTCTTCGTCGGATCTCCGAAGGTGCCGCGTTGATCCGCTCCAAGGGAGAAGCCGGTACGGGCAACATCGTCGAAGCGGTCCGCCACCTGCGGGCGATCCTCGGGGACATTGGTCGGATCACCCAGGCCGATTCGGCCGAGCTGTACGGGTGGGCCAAGCAGCTGGCCGCTCCCATTGGTCTGGTGCAAGAGATTGCGGGGTCCGGCCGGCTGCCCGTACCTCTGTTCTGTGCCGGCGGAATCGCAACCCCTGCTGATGCATCGCTGGTCATGCAATTGGGCGCTGAAGCGGTGTTCGTGGGCTCGGGGATCTTCAAGAGCAGCGACCCCGAGCGTCGGGCCCGGGCCATTGTGGAGGCGACAGCTCACTATGCTGACGCCGACTTGGTGGCCAAGGTCTCCACCGGACTGGGCGACGCCATGGCGGGTCAGGAGATCGATACGCTCGATGTCCGCCTAGCCGCGCGTGGTTGGTAGTTGTGGCGCCCGGCGGCGCCAGGATGGTGACCGATGACCATCGGCGTATTGGCACTTCAGGGTGATGTTCGAGAGCACATGGCCGCGCTGGCCGACCTGGGTGAGGTCGGACGCCTGGTAAGCGGGTCGGCAGACCTGGTGGCCCTGGCCGGCATCATCCTCCCGGGCGGGGAGTCGACCACATTGTCGATACTGCTCGAGTCGTCAGGGCTTCTCGACCCATTGGCCGCGGCCCTCGGCGATGGGCTGCCCGTCTTTGGAACCTGCGCCGGGATGATCCTGTTGGCGGAGACCGTGCTCGACGGTCGTCCAGACCAGAGGCGTTTCGGTGCCATCGATATCACCGTCCGCCGCAATGGGTACGGCCGGCAGGTGGCATCCTTCGAGTGTGACCTCGACGTTGCCGGCATCAAGGAACCTCCGGTGCATGCCGTATTCATCCGAGCCCCGGTGGTGGAAGCTGTGTCCTCGGACATCGAGGTGCTGGCGACGCTGTCCGACCATGCCGACACGGGTGGGGACGGCCGGAAGGTGGGAGTTGGGCGCCCGGTGGTGTGCAGACAGGGTCCGGTGCTGGTGACCGCTTTCCACCCCGAGCTGACAGGGGACCGGCGATTACACCAACTGTTCGTAGGCATGACGAAAGGCGAAAGGTAGCAGGCGATGTCGGGACATTCGAAATGGGCAACCACCAAGTATCGCAAGGGCGCACAGGACTCGGCCCGGGCCAAGGTCTTCGCCAAGATCATCCGGCAGGTGGAGGTGGCCGCCCGCGAAGGTGGGAGCGATATGACCGCCAACGCCAGCTTGCGGACCATGTACGCCAAGGCCAGGGACTCGTCGGTTCCGATCGACACCATCGAACGGGCCATCAAACGGGGCTCGGGCGAACTCGAAGGTGTGCGGTATGAGTCGATCTCCTATGAGGGCTATGCCCCCGACGGGGTGGCGGTGATCGTGGAGTGCCTCTCGGACAACCGGAACCGCACCGGCGCGGAGATACGCAACATCTTCTCGAAGAACGGTGGCTCGATGGCCGAGCCCGGCGCGGTGAGTTGGCAGTTCGAGCGAAAAGGCGTTCTGGCCGTACCCCGCACCATCGAGGAGGACCGGGTATTGGAGGTGGCCATGGAAGCAGGGGCCGAGGACCTCGCCGACGAGGGCGAGCATTGGCTTGTCACCTGCTCGCCCACCGACCTGATGGCCGTCCGTTCGGCTCTCGAGGACGCCGAGTTGTCACCCGGCTCGTCCGAGCTGTCCATGGTCCCGACCACGACGGTCGAAGTAGCCGACGAGGCAGAAGCCAAACGGGTGCTGCGGCTCATCGAGGCGCTCGATGACCACGACGACGTCCAGAATGTCTACGCCAACTTCGACATTGCCGAGTCGGTGATGGCGGCATACGGGGAGTAGGCGACCAGGTCGACCGGGCTATCCGCACGTTGCCGCCTCGGCCACGATACAGTCGAACGCATGTTCGTCCTGGGGATAGACCCCGGCCTGTCCCGGTGCGGGTATGGCATCGTCACCAAGAGGGGTTCGAAGATGGTGGCGGTGGCCGGTGGGGTCATCTCCACCGCCCCGACAGTTCCCCTGCACCAGCGGTTGCGGGTGCTCTCGGACGAGCTCCGCTCGCTGGTGGCGGAGTACAAACCGACGGCGGTGGTGGTGGAACGGGTGTTCTTTCAGGTGAATGCCCGCACGGCCATGGCCACCGGGCAGGCGGCGGGGGTGGCATTGGTGGCTGCCGCCGAAGCGGAGTGTGAGGTGGCCCAGTACACCTCCAATGAGGTCAAACAGGCTTTGGTGGGCTACGGCGGGGCGACCAAGGACCAGGTGCAGCGCATGGTGGCATCCGTGCTCGGACTGTCGGAGCCGCCCCGCCCTCCCGACGTGGCGGATGCGCTTGCCCTGGCTGCCTGTTACCTGACCACCCAACCGCTCCGCCGGGCGGTTGCTGCGGCCGGAGGACCTACGTGATCGGATCACTGAGGGGAACACTCATCGACCGCCCGCTCCCGGGTGAGGTCATCATCGAAGTTGGGGGAGTCGGCTACCGGGCCTCCGTACCGTCGTCGATCTTCGGCACCCTCGGGCCCACAGGCTCGGAAGTGTTTCTTCACGTTCACACCCACGTCCGTGAGGACGCCATCGTGTTGTTCGGTTTCGCTCACGCCGATGAGCGTCGGTGCTTCGAAGCCCTTTTGGGTGCCCACGGCGTGGGACCCTCTTTGGCCTTGGCCATCCTGTCGTCGTTGTCTCCTGCATCGTTGTCGACGGCCGTCCTCGAAGACGACGTCGACACCCTGTGCCTCATTCCCGGGGTGGGAAAGAAGACGGCCGCCCGCCTCTTGCTCGAGTTGAAGGCCCGGTTGGACCTTCCGACGTGGGGCGCCGACGGCCCGACGACCCCTGGTGAGGAGCGATCAGCGCGCGGCGAGGTCCGGGCTGCGCTGGTCGAGTTGGGGTACGGCACCGACGAGATCCGAAAGGCTCTCGATGCGGTGCCGGATGATGGGTCGGTGGAGATGATGGTGCGCACGGCTCTTCGTGAGTTGGCGAGGTCTCGTTGACACCGGATGCCCGACGCGAGGTGCTCGCCGACATTCTGGATGGCGAGGAGCAGGACAGTGATGCGTTCCCCGCTGAGAAAGGTGGGACTCCCGGCATTCCCGACGGGTCGGAAATGCGCACGGTGGACCCCACCGCGGCTCCGGCCGAGGAAATGGACGAAGCCCGCCTCCGCCCCCACACGTTGGCCGAGTTCGTGGGCCAGGGTCAGCTGACCGAACATCTCCAGATCGTCATCGAAGCCGCCCGGAAGCGTGGCCAACCCGTCGACCACCTGCTCTTTGCTGGTCCTCCCGGTTTGGGGAAGACATCACTCTCGGGCATCGTGGCCGCCGAGATGGGAGTCGGACTGCGGATCACGGCTGGGCCGGTATTGGTGCGGGCCGGCGACCTGGCTGCGCTGTTGACCGATCTGCAAGAGGGTGACGTGTTGTTCATCGACGAGATCCACCGTCTCCCTCGAGCCGTCGAGGAGGTCCTCTATCCGGCGATGGAGGACTTCAAGCTCGACATCCTCATCGGCAAGGGACCGACCGCCCGGAGCATTCGGCTCGACCTGCCCAGGTTCACCCTTGTCGGCGCCACCACCCGTACCGGTCTGGTGACCGGACCGCTGCGTGACCGTTTCGGCTTCGTCGGTCGGCTCGATCTCTACGATGTCGAAGAACTCCGGTCCATCGTGCTGCGCTCAGCCCGGATTCTCGGTGTCCCGGTGGACCCCGATGGGGCACGGAAGATCGCCGAGCGATCGAGAGGCACCCCGAGGATCGCCAACCGCCTGTTGCGCCGGGTTCGCGACTTCGTCGAGGTGCGAGCCGCGGGGGAGATCACCGCGGAGTCCGCCACCGCCGGCCTCGAACTGTTCGGGGTGGACGAGTTGGGTCTCGACAAAGTGGACCGGGCCATCCTCGATGTGTTGTGCCGCCGATTTGCGGGGAGGCCGGTGGGTCTCACCACCTTGGCCCAGTGCATTGGTGAGGAGGTCAGCACCATTGAAGATGTCTACGAGCCTTACCTGTTGCAACAGGGTCTGTTGCAACGCACGGCTCGGGGTCGGATGGCGGCTCCACGGGCCTGGGCCCACCTGGGCATGACGCCGGTAGATCCCACCCTGCTCTGAACCGTCGGTCCGATCCCCTCGGTCGGGCAGGGCGGATCCGAGGAGTCCCGGGCACCGGGCAGGTTCGCGCCGATGGTGGTTTACGAAATAGCGTCTGAGACGATGTCCGTGATGTGCGCTGACGAATCGAACGAAACTGAGCCCGTCGGCACCTCTGATCTCGTGCCCATGAGTGCCTACGACTATGGGCTTCCCGAGGCTGCCATTGCCCAACATCCGGTGGAGCCCCGCAGCTCGGCCCGCATGTTGGTGTCGGGGCGCGTGTCGAACTCGGGGATGGTGGAGCACGCCACCATGGTCGATCTCCCCGACCTGCTCCGGGCCGGTGACGTGGTGGTGGTGAACGACACCCGGGTCCTGGCCGCTCGGTTGGAGCTGGCAAAGGTGACCGGTGGCGAGGCGGAAGTGCTGCTCCTCGAGCCTATTGACCCTGCTCGGTCGACGTGGGAGGCGCTGGTTCGGCCAGGTCGGCGGCTCCCTCCGGGGACGGTGCTCCACGAGGCGGACCATGGTCAGCCGGTGGTCGAAGTCGGTAGGCGGCTGGCCGGGCGGGATGACAGCCGGCGGTCGGTTCGGATCATCGACCCAACGGTGATCGAGCGGTCGGGCTCGATGCCACTTCCGCCGTACATCCATCAACGACTCGCAGATCCCGAGCGTTACCAGACCGTGTATGCAAACGACCACGAGCCTGGGGAGCGCTCCACTGCCGCGCCCACCGCCGGGCTTCACTTCACGCCCGAACTGCTCCAGGCTTGCCGGGATGCCGGGGCAACCGTGGTCTCCGTGGACCTGGCAATCGGGCTCGATACGTTCCGTCCGATCACCGCGTCAACCCCCGCGGAGCATGTGATCCACACCGAGCGATACTGGGTACCGGCATCCACCTTGGCCGCGTGCGCAAGAGCGGAGCGGGTGGTGGCGGTGGGAACCACTGCGGTCCGCGCCCTCGAATCGGCTGCCTCTACCGGACGGCTTTCGGGCCGGACTGACCTGTATATCCACGGCAGGCACACCTTTCGGGTGGTGGATGTGCTGGTGACCAACTTCCATCTGCCCCGCTCGAGCCTGTTGCTGATGGTCGAGGCGTTCTGTGGATCGGAGTGGCGCGATCTGTATTCTGTTGCCCTGGCCGCCGGGTACCGTTTCCTCTCGTTCGGGGACGCCATGGTGTTGGGGCGGGTCGGACCCAAGGGGACGCCCGTGGCCTTGGTGGAAGAGGGTCGATGACGCCAATCCGGGTGGAGGTGTCCGCCACCGATGGGTCGGCTCGAACCGGAGTGGTTCATACCGCCCGGGGGTCGTACCCGGTACCGACGTTCATGCCCGTGGGTACCCGAGGTGCCGTCAAGGCGCTCGACAGCGCCGACCTCGAGGCACTCGGAGTCGACGTGGTGCTGGCCAATACCTACCATTTGATGCTCCGGCCCGGAGTTGACGTGGTGGCTGAACTCGGTGGACTCCATCGGTTCACCGGATGGAACGGTCATACCCTGACCGACTCGGGTGGGTATCAGGTGCATTCGCTTGTGCCGGCGGTGGACGACGACGGAGTCAGCTTCACGTCAATTTACGACGGGTCGCGGGCCCGGCTGACACCCGAGCTGGCGGTGGAGGCTCAAGGGTTGATCGGAGCCGACATACAGATGGTGCTCGACGTCTGTGCCACCCTCCCGGCTGCGCCAGACGTACTGCGGCAGGCGGTCGACAGGACGGCAGCATGGGCAGGCCGGGCTCGGGAGCACCATGCCCGCCTCGAAGCCCGGCCCGAGAATCAGGCACTGTTCGGCATCGTCCAGGGTGGTACCGATCCCGTGCTTCGGGTCGAGAGCGCCCGGCGGACCGTCGA
Source organism: Acidimicrobiales bacterium (assembly GCA_017883075.1). GTDB lineage: Bacteria > Actinomycetota > Acidimicrobiia > Acidimicrobiales > RAAP-2 > DASZIT01. Next base: position 13,348 of record JADGOI010000041.1, on the reverse strand, counting down.
GCTCGGTTTTGACGGGTACGGCATCGGCGGCCTGTCGGTGGGTGAGCCGAGATCCGAAATGCTGGCGGCGCTCGCGATAACGGTCCCCGAACTCCCGGGGGACACTCCTCGCTACCTGATGGGAATCGGGGATCCGATCGGTCTGATCGAGGCAATCGGGCTGGGGGTTGACCAATTCGACTGCGTAGCCCCCACCCGCATGGCTCGTCACGGATCGATGCTCACCTCGACCGGCCGGCTGAACCTGCGGAACGCCGTCCATGCCCGGGATGACGGGCCCCTCGACACAGCGTGTGGTTGTAGTACCTGTTCCCGCTGGTCGCGGGGCTATCTTCGCCACCTATTGGCGGTAGGGGAGCCGACGGCGTGGCGCCTGCTGAGCATTCACAACCTGGCCTATATGGTCAATTTCATGTCTCTGGCCCGCACCTCGATCAGCCAGGGCCGGTTCGCCCAGTTGCGGGCGGAGGTCGCCGAAGTGTGGGGACCGTGAGTGGAGCGGTATCAGGGTGACGACGGCCTGCGCTACAGTCTGACCGCTGTGCCCACCAATTCCCTCTTTCTGATCGCTCGATGATGGCTGCCCTCGCGGCCTTGTCCGCGCCCCTGTCCACCCTCGCCGCCGCTGCAGCCAAGAAGCCGGCTGGGTCGTCATTCACGCTGTTGATCCTGATTGCGATCGCCGCCGGGTTCTATTTTCTGATTCTCCGCCCTCAGCGCATGAAGGCAAAGAACCAGCAACAGCTGGTCAACCAGTTCGAAGTCGGGGACGAGGTCCTCACCGCCGGTGGGATTGTCGGGCACATCATCGATATCGACGGCGACCGGGTCACCCTCGAGACGAGCGTGGGCGCATCCTTTGTGGTCCTGCGCCAGTACGTCATCCGCAAACTCAGCATCGACGTTCCCGCTGACGACGATGAGGACGACGAGCACGAGGACGATCAGTACGACGAGCACGAGCACGAGGACGAGGCCGAGCACGACGAACTCGGCAACCACCAGCACGACGAGCACGACGAACTCGGCAACCACCAGCACGACGCCGATGAGCACGATGACGACCACCAGCACGACGCCGATGAGCACGATGAGCACGATGACGACCACCAGCACGACGCCGATGAGCACGATGGAACCAAGGATCATGGTCCCGACGATCACGGGCCCAAGACGTCAACCTGATCGACGATGAAGAACAAGCGCGCCCTGTGGGCCAGTTTGATGAGTGTGGTGCTGATCGCGGTGATAGCGCTCGCAGCCACCGTGGCCGCGGGATGGTCCCCGAAGCTCGGTCTTGACCTCGAAGGAGGGTTGGCGGTGGTTTACAAGACCCACACACCGGTCACTTCCGATCAGCTCGGTACGGTGGTCACCATTCTGAACAGCCGGGTCAATGCCGGAACCAGTGGAGCCACCGTCAGTAGCCAGGGGAAGAATGAGATCGCTGTCTCCATCCCGGGTGAGAAGAACACACAGAAGGTCCTGGCCACCCTGGGTAACACCGCGCAGCTCTTCTTCCGACCGGCACTTTGTTACGCCCCGGCTGAGACCCTGGCGAAGGGCGCGGCCGCGACCACCGGGGCGCTTCCGACCTGCGCGGCCGGTTCGGCGTTGACGGCGGCCAACCTGGCAGTCAAGCCGGATTCGTCCAATGTGAATGGCTATACCAGCAACAACAACATCCCCGTCGATCCTCAGTTCGCCACTTTTCCATCCACCCCGGCCACCAGCGATGACAAGAACGCTACGGTGCTGTTGCCGGGGACATCCTCGTCGCAGGGAACCGGACGGTACGTGCTCGGACCTGCCATGCTCACCGGTACCGCGGTGAAATCGGCATCAGCCCAGTTGGTCAGCAATCAGTGGGCGGTCAGCATCGTGCTCACCGGCCCTGGCTCGACGGCCTGGGACGCCCTTTCCCAGCAACAGTTCCACGCCATCATCGGCATCGACCTCGACGGTCAGGTGATTTCCGCTCCCATCACCCAACCGTCACAGACCGGGTTCACCTCGTTCAATGGTCAGGTGCAGATCTCGGGCAGCTTTACCCAGGACCAGGCAAAGACCTTGGCCACCGAGCTGAACTACGGGTCACTTCCGGTGAAGCTCGATCGGATCAACGTGCAGACCGTCTCACCCACCCTGGGTAAGGCTTCACTGCAAGCCGGTTTGATCTCCGGCTTGGCCGGTCTGGCGCTCGTCATGCTCTACATGATGTTCTATTACCGCTTGCTCGGCATTGTGGTCATCTCGGGGCTGATGGTCACTGGCGCCCTGCTCTGGGCGATCATTGCCACCATGGGGCAGGGGCTCGGTACCACCATCAACCTGGCCGGCATTATCGGCGTGATCGTCTCCGTCGGGATTACCGTCGACTCCTATATCGTCTATTTCGAACGATTAAAGGATGAGACCCGCTCAGGGAGAACCGTACGTACCAGCGTGGACAAGGGCTTCAAGAGTGCCTTCCGGACAGTGCTGGCCGCCGATGCGGTGTCGCTGCTGGGCGCGGCCATCCTTTACCTCGTGTCGATCGGATCGGTGAAGGGGTTCGCTCTCTTCCTCGGCCTGTCGACCATCCTCGACGTCATCGTCACCTACTTCTTCACCAAGCCGTTCGTCATCCTGTTGGGGCGGAGCCGGGGCGCCACTGAGGCCGGAGGGGTGGGCGTGGCTGCCGGTCTCGGGGTAACGACGGGGGACCGACGATGACCCCGCGCCGCGTGAACGGTGACCAAGGTGGCGACGAGCCGGGGTCCGACGACGTTGCAGACCTGACCAACGCCGGGGAGGATGCAGTCCCCGGGGACGAGGTGGTCGCGGCCGAAGAGCTCGAGGAAGCCTTCGATGAGGAGCTCGAGCACGCGGCGGAGAGGGAATCAGGCGGCAAAGGCCCGAACGCGTTTGTCCGGCTCTATCGCGGTGGCACCTCGTTCGACTTCATCGCCAATCGCAAATGGTGGTTCGCCATCTCCGCCTTGGTCATCCTCGCCGGGCTGGTCTCACTAGGTACTCGGGGACTCAACCTGGGTATCGACTTCAAGGGCGGCAGTTCGTGGACCGTCACCTCACAATCGTTGACGGTGGCCCAAGCTACGAGCGTGGCCAAGTCGGCCGGTGTCACTCAGCCCACCGTGGTGTCGCTGACCAATCAGGTCACTCACGTGAAGGAGATCGAGGTCCAGGCTGATCTCAACTCGCTCAATACCAGCCAGCATCAGGCGACGGTGTTCAGGGTCCAGAATGCATTGGCCCAGGCGGCCCATCTCCCGTCGGGAAGTGTGTCGGTCGATGACGTGGGGCCGACCTGGGGAGGGCAGGTCACCGACAAGGCGATCGAAGCATTGATCCTCTTCTTCATCGCAGTGGCTATCTACATCTCGATCCGCTTCGAGTTCAAGATGGCGGTTGGAGCCATCGTGGCCGTGATCCACGACCTCCTGGTTACGGTGGGGGTCTATTCGCTCTTCGGGTTTCAGGTGACTCCGGACACCGTGATCGCCGTACTCACCGTGTTGGGTTATTCCCTCTACGACACCGTGGTCGTATTCGACAGGATCCGCGACAACGCCACGGGTCTGGGCGCGTCAGGTCGCATTTCCTACTCTGACATGGTCAACCTGTCGATGAACCAGACCTTGGCCCGTTCGATCAACACTTCGGCGGTGGCGATCGTCCCGGTGCTTTCGGTGTTGGTGGTCGGTTCGGGGTTTCTCGGAGCGACTTCGCTCCAGGCCTTCGGCCTGGCCCTGGTGATCGGCCTCACCAGTGGGGCGTACTCGTCAATCTTCATCGCCTCCCCACTGCTGGCGCAGATGAAGGAACGCGAGCCCCGATACCGGACAATCCGTCAGCGTCTTGAGACCCGCGGCGATCGGATTGGCATCCTGACCCCGGCCGCCGCCGCGGCCATGGTCGGTGCTGCATCAAGCACGGGTGGAAGAGGTGCAGGCCGAAGCCGACCGCAGACGGCCGGTGTGATCCGACCCGGCGGCGGGGCCAAGGTGTCCCGGTCAACCGGCGGCGCTCCACGGGCTGGAGCCAAGTCGTCGGGAACGACCAAGGGAAATGGATCGCGCTCCGGATCCGGCACGGCCACCCCATCCGGCGGTGGCGATCGGCCTGGCACCGAATCCTCCCTGCCCGGCGGCAATCGCCCACCGCCCCGTCCTCGAAAGGGGAAAGGCAAAGGCGGCAACCGGAAACGGCGCTGAATCGTCCTGATCTACCAGCCACGGCGGGTACCGTGTAGTCATGGCGTTGGCTACCCCAGTGCCCCATGAGGGCATCGATACCAAGGGAATAGACTTCATGGCCGGGTCGACACTGCCTGAAGCCGAGGCAATCCTCGTGGCTCCGGTAGTGGAGGCATTTCTCCGGCGCCACCCCGGAGCGGATACGTCGATGATCGTCCGTGCCGCGGAAACCGCCACCACCGCCCATGCGGGCCAGTTCCGGCGATCGGGCGAGCCTTACATCACCCATCCCATCGCGGTTGCCGGAATTGTCGCCGACCTGGGCCTCGATGCCCAGACGGTGGCCGCCGCCCTCCTCCATGACTCGGTGGAGGACACCGGGGTCACCGCCGAGATGATCGAGGATGATTTCGGCAGCACAGTGGCCGCCATCGTCGACGGCGTCACCAAACTCGATCGCCTCCAGTTCGACTCCAAAGAGGCTCAACAGGCTGCCACGGTGCGCAAGATGTTGGTGGCGATGGCCAACGATTGGCGCGTATTGATCATCAAGTTGGCCGATCGGCTGCACAACATGCGCACCCTGTCGGCGATGCCGGAATGGAAGCAGCGGCGGACCGCGCAGGAGACGATGGATATCTACGCCCCCTTGGCTCATCGCCTCGGCATCCAGGAGGTGAAGTGGCAACTCGAGGATCTGGCCTTTGCAACCCTCCATCCCAAGCGGTATGCGGAGATCGAACAGATGGTGGCCAGTCGCGCACCTTTGAGGAACGAGTACCTCGCCCGGGTCCTGGTGGCCGTGCGTGAACGGATCGCTGCCTCGGGGGTCACGGCCGAGGTCACCGGACGCCCGAAGCACCTGTGGAGCATCTACGAGAAGATGGTGGTGCGGGGCAGAGAGTTCGACGACCTTCTCGACCTGGTGGGTATCCGGGTCATTGTCGAAGCGGAAAAGGACTGCTGGGCGGCGCTCGGATCGATCCATGCCATCTGGCCTCCGGTGCAGGGACGCTTCAAGGACTACATCAACTCACCCAAGTTCAACCTCTACCAGTCCCTGCACACCACGGTGATCGGGCTCGATGGCAAGCCCATCGAGGTACAGGTCCGCACCCACGAGATGCACCGCCGGGCCGAGTACGGCATCGCCGCTCACTGGGGGTACAAGGAGAACGCCATCCAGGGGGACGGATCGGGCGAACGGTCCAGCCGCGGGAGGCCCGCCAAGACAGTGAAGACAGGCAAAATCGGTCGCAGCAGGGGCGGGAAGTCCGATGGGCCCGGTGGGACCGCTGACGGCAGGCGAGTGCGGGGGTTCAGGAGCCCGAAAGGCGCCAAGACCAACGGGGACGGTCGCCCGGGATCGGGAATGACCGATGCGCAGAGGTCGGAGATGGTCGAACGGGACCGGCGGGCCGAACGGGTGGCTCTGGCCAAGGAGACCTCATCGACTACCTCGGAGGTCGAGTGGATGCAGCGGATCGTCGACTTCCAAAAGGAGACGACCGATCCCATCGAGTTCCTCGAGGCGCTGAAACTCGATCTCGAAGAGGACGAGGTCTACGTCTTCACTCCCAAGGGCAAGGTCATCGCCCTGACCGCCAGCTCCACCCCGGTTGACTTCGCCTACGCCATCCACACCGAGGTGGGCCACCGCTGTATCGGTGCCAAGGTCAATGGGCGACTGGTTTCCCTCGATACCCGCCTCTCGTCGGCGGACACTGTCGAGATCTTCACCTCCAAGGCGCCAACGGCGGGGCCTTCGCGGGACTGGCTGAACATCGTCGCATCTTCGAGGGCGCGTTCGAAGATCCGCCAGTGGTTCTCGCGGGAGCGCCGTGAGGATGCCAAGGAGGTCGGGCGGGAAGAGCTGATCAAGGAACTGCGGCGGGAAGGTCTGCCGGTACAGAAGCTGGCATCCGATCACGCGCTCTCCGAGTTGGCGACCACCATGAACTACGCCGATCTCGATGCCCTTCACACCGCCATCGGCGACAATCGGATCTCGGCCCGGGCCGTCGCGCAGCGCCTGTTGCGTGATCTGCGTGGAGGGGTCTACGAGGAACAGCTACCGGTCACCGCGCGCCGCCAGCCCACGGCCCCGCGACCCGGTCGGGGCTCCTCCGTTGGCGTCTACGTGGAGGGTCTCGATGACCTGATGGTCCGGCTGTCCCGATGTTGCACGCCGGTGCCCGGTGATCAGATCGTCGGGTTCGTCACCCGTGGCCGCGGGGTATCGGTGCACCGGGCCGACTGCGCCAATGCCGCCTCGCTGGCATCCCGATCACGCGAACGCCTCATCGAAGTGGAATGGGACCATCGGTCCTCGGGCGTCTTCGTCGCCACCATCGAGGTGGTGGCCATTGACCGTTCGAGTCTGCTGAGCGACGTGACAAGGGTGGTTTCCGAGCATCATCTGAACATCGTGGGTGCCAATACCCAGACGGATTCTGACCGTATCAGCCGGATGCGGTTCGACGTTGAGCTTGCCGATCCCGCCCACCTGGATTCGGTGCTCAATCTGATCCGGCATCTCGATGCCGTCTATGACGCCTACCGCATCCTTCCCGGAAAGAAGGACTGAGAGCTCGATGGCCGGCGATGGGACTGTGGCGCGCGCCCCGAGTGGAACTCACGATGTCCTCTGGCCCGAATCGACCCGGTGGGAGGCCCTGGTGGCCCTCTTTGCCGACCAGGTGGAACGGGCGGGATACGGGCTGGCCCACACCCCTATCTTCGAGGACGTCCGGGTGTTCCGTCGGGGGATCGGCGAGGGCAGCGACGTGGTCGGGAAGGAGATGTACGAGTTCGAGGACCGGGGGGGTCGGATGCTGGCCCTCCGACCCGAGGGCACCGCACCGATGGTTCGGGCATTCGTCCAACGCCGGCCCCCGTTGCCCTGGAAAGCCTGGTATGTCACACCGGCGTTCCGGTACGAACGACCCCAGGCCGGCCGCTACCGACAGCATCATCAACTTGGGGTGGAAGCCATCGGCCCCACCGATGCCGACCTGGACGTCGAGGTGGTGGCTCTGGCCGACGGTGTGTTCCGTTCGGCCGGATTGTCCGACTTCACACTCAAACTCAATTCCATGGGCGACGAAGTGTGCCGACCCGTCTTCATCGCCGAGCTCCAACGCTTTTTGGTCGGCCGGCGGGAGGCGCTCTGTGCCGAGCACCAGCATCGGATCGAGACCAACCCATTGCGGGTGCTCGACTGCAAACGAGAGGCATGCCGGGCCGCCACTGCGGATGCGCCCCGCTTCGTTGACCATCTGTGCGACGCGTGTGCCGCCCATTTCGACCGGGTGCGGGCGGGCCTCGATGCGGTAGGCGTTCCCTTCCAGGCCGACAACCGCCTGGTCAGGGGTTTCGACTACTACACCCGCACCACCTTCGAGTTCACCTCGGGCGCTCTCGAAGCCGCCCAGAACGGCATTGGGGGTGGCGGTCGCTACGACGGGCTGGTGGAGATGCTGGGCGGCCCCGCTACCCCGGGTATCGGCTTCGGGATCGGTATCGAGCGTCTGCTTCTGGCCTGTGACGCCGAAGGGGTGTTTCCGGTCGACCCACCCACCCTCGATGCCTTTGTGGTCGACGTGGCGGGAGGAGATGTGGCCCGGGACGTGACCGCGGTTCTGCGGCAGGCCGGATTGCGGGCAGATCGTGCCTTCGACAGCCGTTCGATGAAATCCCAGTTGAAGTCGGCCGACCGGTCCGGCGCCCGGGTGGTGGTCATCGTGGGCCCCGACGAAGTGGCGGCGGGTACTGTGTCGCTTCGACCGCTGCGCAGTCCCGGCGATCAACAGACCGTGCCGGTTGCCGATGTTGTCGGCGCGGTGCGCGACGCCCGATGAACGACACTGCTCCTTCGAGAGGAACCGTCATGACCGCCATCCCCGGATCGCTCGATGCCACATCGATGCGCACCCATCTCTGCGGACGGATCGGACAGGCCGAAGCTGGGAACGCGGTACGGGTGTGCGGATGGGTGGCCAAACGTCGTGAACACGGCGAACACCTGGCCTTTGTCGACGTCCGCGACCACACCGGCATCGTGCAGTGCGTGATTCCCGGCACTGTCGACGTCCGCAGCGAGTACGTCATCGCCGTCGAGGGGGTGGTCCGGCCCCGGCCTGAAGGCACCGTTAATCCCGACCTCCCAACCGGAGAGGTGGAGATCGGAGACTGCACCGTCGAAATATTGGGCATCGCCGAGCCTCCACCCTTTGTGGTGGACGACCGGGTCGAGGTAGATGAGTCCATCCGGCTGAAGAACCGTTTCGTCGATCTCCGCCGCCCCCGGATGCAGGAGAACCTGCGTTTGCGGGCAAAGGTGAACGCTTCTCTCCGGGCGTCCATGGACCGTCAGGGTTTTGTGGAGGTCGAGACACCGCTGTTGTGGGCACCGACTCCCGAGGGCGCCCGCGAGTTCGTGGTCCCGAGTCGACTTCACCACGGTTCGTTCTACGTGCTGCCGCAGAGCCCACAGCTGGCCAAGCAATTGTTGATGGTGGCCGGATTCGACAGGTATTTCCAGATCGCCCGGTGCATGCGGGATGAAGACCTTCGTGCCGACCGCCAGTTTGAGTTCTCCCAGCTCGACGTGGAGGCGTCGTTCGTCTCCCAAGAGGACGTGCTCGCCTTCGTCTCCGAGGCGGTGTTGAGCGCGGCGGAGGTGGCCACCGGAGAGAGGCCGGACCCGATCCCGCACATCACATGGGCCGAGGCCATCGACCGCTACGGCACTGATAAGCCCGACCTCCGGTTCGGGATGGAGTTGGTCGACCTGTCGGCGGTCTTCGACGGCACAGAGGTGAAGGCGTTCGCCGCCCCGTGCGTGAAGGCAATGGTGATCGAGGGCGGTGCCGACCTGGGTCGCTCCAAGCTCGACAAGCTCACCGACCGGGCCAAAGCCCTGGGGGCCAAGGGATTGGCGTGGTTTCGGGTGACCGAGGGTGGGGGAGAGGGCTCGACCCCGGGCCTCGACTCTCCCCTCGACCGCTTCCTTTCGGAGTCCGAGCGGGCCGGCCTGTTGTCCGCCACCACTGCTGCCGTCGGTGACCTGGTGCTGGTGGTGGCCGATGAGTACCGGCTGGCGTGCACGGTGCTGGGTCAACTCCGTGTCGACATCGGTGGGCGCCCGGTCAGCGAGGGACCGTTCCGCTACCTGTGGGTGGTCGACTTCCCCATGTTCGACGGCGTGGATGGTGACGCGAATCCGATAGCGGCACACCACCCCTTCACCATGCCCCACCCCGATGATCTCGATCGGCTCGAGTCCGATCCGGCGTCGGTGAGGTCCCAGGCCTACGACTTGGTCCTGAACGGGTGGGAGCTGGGTTCGGGCAGTGTCCGGATCCATCGCGGCGATATCCAGAGTCGGGTGTTTGCCGTCCTCGGGATCAGTGAAGAAGAGGCGGAGTCGCGTTTCGGGTTCCTCCTGGGAGCGTTCCGTTTCGGCGCACCGCCCCACGCCGGCTTCGCGGTGGGCATCGACCGGTTGGTGGCCGTCTTCGCCGGCGAGGAGAGCATCCGCGAGGTGATCGCCTTTCCAAAGACCCAGTCGGGATCCGACCCGATGACCGGGGCGCCCAAGCCTCTGGCGGCAGGATTGCTGGCCGAGGTCGGGTTGCGGCCGGCCCCCGCGAAAGACTGATCGCCCGCCCGTGGCTGGTGACGACCTGTTCTCGGGTGCCGCCGAGGAGCGATTGGTGGCCAGGGCTCCGCTCGCCGCCCGGCTTCGGCCCCGCACCCTCGACGAGATCGTCGGCCAGCAGCATCTGATCGGTCCCGGGGCCCCGCTGCGGGCCCTCATCGAATCCGACCGGTTGACATCGGCCATCCTCTGGGGCCCACCCGGTACCGGCAAGACCACCATGGCCTCGGTGGTGGCTTCCGCCACCTCCAAGCATTTCGTGCCCCTCTCGGCAGTGAGCGCGGGCGTCAAGGACGTGCGGGATGTGGTCGACGGCGCCCGGCGGCTCCTCGGCGAACAGGGACGCGGCACCATTCTGTTTCTCGACGAAGTACACCGGTTCAACCGCGCCCAACAGGATGCGCTCCTTCCCTCGGTGGAGGAGGGGCTGTTGGTCCTGATCGGTGCCACTACCGAGAACCCGTTCTTCGAAGTGAACGCACCCTTGCTGTCGCGCTCCACCCTGTGGCGTTTGGAGCCACTGTCCCATGATGAGCTGGCCGAGGTGGTGGCTCGGGGTTGTGCAGCCGAGGACTCGTCTGCCGAGCCCGATGCGGTGGCTGCGCTGGTGGGGTTGGCAGATGGTGATGCCCGGGCCGTGCTGACGACGCTGGAGGTGGCCCTGGCGCTGGCCGGATCCCGCCCGGTGACCATCGATGACGTGGAGCGGGCCCGGCATTCTCGCCTGCACCACTATGGCGAGGACGACCATTACGACCAGGTCAGCGCGTTCATCAAATCGGTGCGCGGCTCTGATCCGGATGCAGGCCTGTACTGGTTGGCTCGGATGCTGGAGGCGGGGGAGGATGCCCGTTTCATCGCTCGGCGCCTGGTCATCCTGGCCAGCGAGGATATCGGCGAGGCAGACCCGTTGGCGTTGGTGGTGGCCGACGCCGCCGCCAGAGCGGTGGAATTCGTGGGCCTGCCCGAAGCCCAGCTCAATCTGGCCCAGGCGGTGGTACACCTGGCCTGCGCACCGAAGTCGAACCGGGTCACCATTGCCCTGGGTCGAGCCCAACGTGATGTGCGGGAGGGTCCCCGTGGAGAGGTTCCTGCCCACCTTCGAGATGCCCACTATCGGAGTGCCGCGTCCCTTGGCCACGGGGAAGGGTACGTCTATCCCCACGACCAGCCGGGGGCGTGGGCCGACCAGCGGTACCGCCCGGCCGAACTGGGCGAGGCGGTGTACTACGAGCCGAGCGATCGCGGGCACGAGGCTGTCGTCGCTGATCGACTCCGGCGGTGGCGTGGCGACGACTCCGGTTCGCGTCCGGGTGATCCTCCGGGTGGCACGGGGCCACACGGTGGGCCCGGTGCGGGGTTCAGCGACAATACCCAGGATCGGAATTAGGTCAGACTGGCCCGCATGGAATACGGATTGATGCGAAGAGTGGCGGCTGTTGGCGTGGTGTCGTTAGTGGTGGTCGGGATCCTCGGCGCCTCGGAGCCGGCCGACTCGGCTTCTTCACCCGGATCAGGGACCGGGGCTTCGGTCCCCATGGCCAGGTTGGCGACCCCGGCGCCCATCCTGCCCTCCGGTTCGACCGTGATCGGCGCGACTGACGGCAATGCCCCGCTGTCGGTGGACATCTCGCTCAAGCCTCGTGACCAGTCGGCTCTTGATGCCTTCATCCGTGAGATCTCGACGCCAGGATCGCCTGAATTCCGGCATTACCTGAGTCCCGGCGCCTTCGGCCCCATGTTCGGGCCGAACGCGGCAACCATCGCGGCCGTTCGGGCGTGGCTGTCCTCCACGGGCCTCACGGTTGGGGCCACTGAGCCCGATGGTCTGTTGATTCCCGTGTCGGGCACAACCCGCCGAGTGGAGCAGGCCCTGGGTGTCTCGCTCATCGATACCCGTCTGCCCTCGGGGAGAGTGGCCCGGAACAACACCACCACTCCGGTCGTACCCGCCACCCTGACCGGCTCTCTGCAGGGAGTCATCGGTCTCAGTACGGTCGTGCAACCCCATTCACGGATCGATTCCACCGGGTCGTCGAACAGCGGGGCGGGTGGCACCCTGTCGACCCCCAAGGTCGGCGGCGATGCGGTGAGCGCTCATGCCCGGCCGACGGCTTGTTCTGCGGCGAACGCCCTTCACCCGGCCGGCTATACGACTGACCAGTTGGCCGCCACCTATGGCTTCTCCGCTCTCTACAGTCAGGGCCGGACCGGCATTGGCAAGAAGGTGGGCATCTACGAACTCGAGCCGAACACCGCGAGCGACATCGCCGCCTTCCAGAACTGTTTCGGCACAAGTGTCAGCGTGCAGTCGGTGAACGTCGATGGCGGCGCCACCGGACCCCAGGGGGGGGAGGCCGCCCTCGACATCGAGGACGTCCTGGGTTTTGCTCCGGGCGCATCCATCTTGGTGTATTCCGGCCCACAGGGGGGTTCCGGCCCCATCGATGTCTATGCCCGGATGGTGGCAGACGATTCGACCCAGGTCATCACCACCAGCTGGGGCATATGCGAACCCCAGATGGATCCGGGGGAGCGGGCCACCGAGTCGTCACTGTTCGCGCAGGCCGCGGCACAGGGTCAGACTGTCGTGGCCGCCTCCGGGGACGCCGGGTCGTCGGACTGCTACAACCCTTCGGTCGGGCTGGGCGGCGATACCTCCCTGCAGGTCGACGATCCAGCCGACCAGCCCTATGTCACCGGTGCGGGCGGTACGTCGCTGCAGTCGGCGGGTTCGACACCGGCCGAGACAGTGTGGAACTCGGGACCCGGGACCGCCGCCGGCGGAGGGGGCGTGTCGTCCGTCTTCGCCCAGCCGGTGTGGCAGTCCGGTCCCGGAGTGGGCGCTGCCCCCGCAACATCGCAGTGTGGCACCGTCGGGAGGTCGAGTTGTCGGGAGGTTCCGGATGTCTCCGCCCTGTCCGATCCCAGCCGTGGATTCATCTACTTCTGGCACGGCTCATGGGGGGTTGCCGGAGGCACCAGCGTGGCGGCGCCGCTGTGGGCGGCACTACTGACCGTGATCGACCAGGGTCAGCCGTCATCCGTGGGTTTCGTGAACCCCGCCCTGTATGCATGCGGCGGGTCCGCGTTCAACGATGTGACCACGGGAAACAACGACCTGTTCCCGGTGGCCGGCGTGCATTACCCGGCGACACCGGGCTATGACCTGGCCAGTGGCTGGGGATCGCCGGTGGCCACCGCCCTCCAGTCCGAACTGACCACACCGTCCAACTGCACCAAGGGTCTTTCGGGTTACCGACTGGCGGCCTCCGACGGCGGCATCTTCTCCTTCGGCCACGCCGGGTTCTACGGCTCCACCGGTGCGATGGCGCTCAACCGCCCGATCGTTGGGATGGCGTCCACCTCCGATGGCCAGGGGTACTGGTTGGTGGCCTCCGACGGCGGCATCTTCTCCTTCGGCGACGCCGGCTTCCATGGCTCCACCGGTGCGATGGCGCTCACCCGCCCGATCGTGGGGATGGCG
>JADGOI010000131.1 GCA_017883075.1 Acidimicrobiales bacterium | reverse complement strand
CACCTTGCGGATGTCGCTCGGTCGGGACCAAGGGCTTGACCCGGTTCGACGGACAGGTTGCTTGTGTTGATTATGCCGCCTGATGGGCGGCGTTGCGGTGGATTGATTCCCCTTCTGCTGGGCTGCAGTAATTCAGCGAGCTGTGAAGCCGGCGGACGTTGTACCGACCCTCGATGTAATCGAAGACTGCGTGACGCAGGCCGTCGCGAGTTTGCCAGCCGCGAGCGTCGATGAGTTCGCGTTCGATGGTGGCGAAGAAACTTTCGGCCACTGCATTGGCCCAGCATTGGCCCTTGCGCCCGATGGAGAACACGGCGCCGTTCAGCCTGGCGAGTTCACCATACTCAGCGCTCGGAGGTTGATGCTCGATGCTGATCACTCCGATTCGGGCGACGTCGGAAACGTGCCGAACGGTTCCTCCACCCGCCAAACCTTCCAGGGTCAGTGGGGCGACCGCGAGGAATACATGGCAGTCTCCCTACCACTTGTTCGACGGAGTGTGTCCAAGTGCTGCAAGCAGATCATCAATCGAGCTCGGTCAGTACCTCGCCGATGATCTTCGTCGTCTGGTGAGCGGGGAGCGGGTCGCCGCCTTCCGCCTCTGCGACCTCTGCGGCAAAGTCTTCGACTGAGTGAACACCGCCGACGAGGACGTGGCGCAACGCTTCACCGCTCGCTTCGGGATCGTCGAGCGCCTCCACCGCCGGCGCCACTGCATGGTCGGGTGAGGTCGCTACTGCGTGCACAAGCGCCATGGCTTCCTGCCGGCCGGTTGCTGTCGAGACAACCGGTGCACGATCGGGGTTCTGCTGAAGGTCCCACTCGGCGAGCGCCTCGTCGTATCCTCCTTCGCCCGGATGGAGCAGCCGGGTCGTGGGCGCCGCATTCGTCTGGGTTTCTTCGCCCTCAGAACTGTCAGCCGAGGTATCGGCATCGTCATCGGTTTGGTGGCGCCGTGTCTGCTCCAAGGGAACGACGAGGGTGCCATCGGAGTTACGAACGATGTCCATGGGCAGTTCTCCTTGGGTTGACGACGCCTACACGACGCCCAAGACCTATTCTTACCCACGGTAGCCCTACGATGCCCTTCCTGAAACGCAGCGTTCGGCTTCACTCAATCTCGTAGAATTGCCCGCTCGGTTTCGGCAGGATCCGCACAAGGCTTGGGGGGCATTCGACCTTGCATCAATGACACCATCCCGGCATCCTTCCGCCTATGGACGAAAAGCACTGGGATGCACTGTGGATCACCTGTGCATTGGGTGGTCTGGGGTAGTTCGGGTTTCTTGTGGCTCGGAATGTGCGAGTGCCGTCATTTGCAGCCGGCGGCGCTGGTCCATCGAGGTTTCCGACGGATAGCAACGCGCGGCCACCTGCCACTCGTCGTGGGCCTCGGACACTGCCGCTGCGGCTCAAACGGCCCGAACCCAGTGAAATACGGCGCGAATTCAGACGGCGTGTGGGGTGATTGTTGAGTTGCCGAAGGATGTTCCAGCACGCGTATGGCGCGCAAGGGCACTTTCGCCGTGCACCGTCGTCTATGTGACGATGGCGATCATGGACGCTGAACGGGTCATCTTCGAAGGCTTCGAGGGATTGCAGTTGGTTGCGGACGTGCGCGGGGATCCAGACGCCTGGCCCGTGCTCTTCCTCCATGGGGGTGGTCAGACCAGGTATGCATGGGGTTCGACCGCCGAGAAGGTCGCCAGCCAGGGATGGCGGACGATTGCGCTCGACCTGCGTGGCCACGGTGACAGCGACTGGGCACCCAACGGCGACTACTCCTTTACGGCGTTCTGCGCGGATTGTGTCGCAGTGGTCGACCAGTTGGGACGGCCACCGGTTCTGGTAGGGGCCTCACTCGGGGGCATGGCGGCGATGCTTGCCGAGGGAACCAGCGATCGAACCGTCTCGTCTGGCCTGGTGTTGGTGGACATCACACCCAAGACCAACCCCGCGGGGATCGAGCGCATCACGACGTTCATGCGATCGGGATTCGACGGGTTCGACACACTGGAAGAAGCGGCGGAGGCGATCGCCGCATACACCCCCGAGCGAACCAGGCGAGCCAATCCTGCGGGCCTCAAGAAGGTGCTGCGCCAGCGAAACGACCGCTGGTACTGGCACTGGGACCCGAGGGTCATCGACCAGGATCGCACCGAGGTGGTGCCGGACCGGCTTGCCGGACTTCTCGACGTTGCGCTGAGCAATATCCACGTACCCACGATGCTCGTCCGAGGACTCCTCAGCGACGTCGTCACCGAGGAAGGCGTAGATGATCTGCTGGCACGGATTCCCGACGCCACGGTCGTCGGGGTCGACGGGGCGGCCCACATGATCGCCGGTGACCGCAATGACGCCTTCTCCGATGCCGTGATCGCCTTCTTGCGGGACCGTGTCCGACCGACGATCGACTAGAGGAAGGGCCGAGCTTCCTGCCCACGGGATGAGGTTGCGAGCAGGGCAACGATGGAGAGGTGCGACACGAGGTCGATTCAGTGGGACACGACCGTCGGGGGACACTCAGGCTCGAGCAGGCAGACGTCGCCGTTCACACCACCACCACTTGCCTCCCCGAAAGGGGCAGGCGTCTTGGTTCAGGCGGCGGTGTCGAAACCCATCAGTCGGTTCAGGTTCCCACCCATGATCTTGGCGACATCATCGACGGGGAGCGAGTGCAACTCGTCCACGAAGCTGAGGGGGTCGGCCATGCCCTCGGGATGCGGATAGTCGGATCCGAACAGCACCCGGTCTGCACCCAGGAGCTCGATCAGTCCCACCGGGTCTTCCTCGTGGAACGGATGCACATAGATATTTCGCTTGAACACCTCGACCGGGTCCTCCTCGAAGGAGTGAGGGGCTGATGAGTAGGCGTGCTCCATGTCCCGAATCAATGGGCGTACCCAGTTGCTGCCGTTCTCCACCGGAGCGAACCTCAGTTCCGGGAATCGGGTGCACAAGCCGTGGCCGATGAGCGATGCCATGGTGTCCATGATCGGCCGACCCTGGTGGCCGACGATGGCCATGAACCCGGAGCCACCCTTGAACGGAGTCATCTCACCTCTGGTGACCCCTTCCCATTCGTTCATGTACCGCTGGTACCCACTGTCGGAAGCGTGCATGCCCACCGGGATACCGGCTTCGACCACCAGCTTCCAGAACGGGTCGAACTCGGGCAGCGCCATGGAGCGGGGTCCCATGAACCCGGGCACCGGGGCCGGGCGGATGAGGATGATTTTGGCTCCGTGCTCGAGCACCCACTCGAGCTCCTCGATGGCCCGCTCCACAATGCCGAGGTGAATCACCGGGGTGGGGAAGATCCGGTTCTCGTAGTTGAAGGTCCAGTGCTCGTGCATCCACTGGTTGAGGGCATGGACCACCGCATGGGTGGCCGGCGGATCACCACGGAGGCGTTCCTCGAGGAGGCTGGCCAACGTGGGCCACATGAGCGCTCGGTCGATACCCAGTTCGTCCATGAGTTTGAGGCGGGGCTCGGGGGCGCTGAAGCCGGGCAGGGACCGGATGGGCTTGCCCATGATTTCGCGCCGAGATTTTCCCTCGGGGTTGCCGGACTTGAAGTACTCCTCCTGGGCGCCGGGGGCGGCCACCACTTCGAAGGTGGGATTGGGGATGTAATTGCTGATCAGCCCGCCCACCGCGATTTTGGTGCGGCCGTTGAGTTCCACATACTGGATGAGCCCGGCATACTCCGGCGGCAGGAATTTGGTGAATGCATCAGTGGTCTCGTACAGATGGTTATCGGCGTCGAAGACCGGAAAACCCAATGTTCGTGGAGACATGGCCATCGCCCTTCT
Source organism: Acidimicrobiales bacterium (assembly GCA_017883075.1). Lineage (GTDB taxonomy): Bacteria > Actinomycetota > Acidimicrobiia > Acidimicrobiales > RAAP-2 > DASZIT01. The sequence continues at coordinate 3,208 of JADGOI010000131.1, read as the reverse complement.
CTCGTGGGATGCATTCGCCGGTTCCCGACAAACCGGGATGGCGGCAATGCAGCGGTGGGGCTCTCTTGCGGAACCTGTCGGCGATGATACCAGTGTGGAGCCGCTGGCGGAAATGGCATTTGCGGTGAGGAATGGGTCTGGGAGAAGGTGGCCTGAGTGGAACCCGTTCTGTACACTCGGACCGATGCGCGTGATCGTGGATTGGGAGTTGTGCGAGTCGAACGCGCTGTGTATGGCCGCGGCGCCCGAGGTCTTCGAGGTGCGCGACGACGACCGTCTCCATGTGCTGATCGAGGAACCCGGCGAGGAGTTCCGATCGAAGGTGGAACTGGCGGTGAGGTCGTGTCCGATGACGGCGCTGAGCATCGCCGGGTAACCGAGCATCGCCGGGTAACCGAGCATCGCCGATGGGGACGGTTCGGATTTCGGCCGGTTTCGGCGGGAGTGGAGAGATGACCATGTCACCGACGCAAGACGCGGCACTACCCGAAGAGGGGATTCCCTACGGGACGCGCTTGCACCAGGTGGCCGAGTCGCGGCGCCAAGAGGTGGCCATCGTGTTCGTTGCCGAGGACGGCAGTGAACGGAATGTCAGCTGGGGCGAGGTCGATGACCGGTCGACCCAGCTGGCCCGGGTGCTCTCCGACCAGGGGTTGGCGGCGGGGGACTCCCTGGCCATCTCCTTGAAAAACTCCCCCGAACACCTCTTTACCTGTTTCGCCGGGTGGAAGGTGGGGGCCACGGTGGTGCCCATGCGCTGGGACCTGCCCGATTGGGAGCTGAACCGTTTGCTCGGGGTGCTGAAACCGGCCGTCGTGGTGGGGGCCGACGAGATCGAGTGGCTGGAGAGGAGCCGTTCGGAGTCGACCGAGCCGCTCCCCGACGCCATCGCCCCCCACGGGTGGGGCATGTGCAGTTCGGGATCGACCGGGGCACCGAAGATCATCCTCCAGAAGGACCCGGCGGTGTTCCTCTCCACCATGGTGGTCACCTCGACGGTGGTCGAGTCGTTCGGCCCGCTGTCCAAACCCCAGCTGGTGCTGGTGCCGGCCCCGCTCTACCACGCCAACGGGTTCACCGCCGTCCGGAACCTGATGGCGGGGGACCCCATCGTGTTGCTGGAGCGGTTCAACGCCGCCCTCATCGTCGATCTCATCGAGCGGCACCGGATCACCGGCTTCATCGCCGCCACCCCCATGCTGCAGCGCCTCGCCCAGTTGCCCGACATCGCAGAGCGGGACCTCTCCAGCCTCACCTGGGTGCAGCAGGGAGCCGCCTCCCTCCCGATCTGGCTGGGCCGGTTCTGGATCGACCTGGTCGGGCCCGAGCACTTCTACCTCTCCTACGGATCCTCGGAGGGAGCCGGGCTGGTGGTCTGCCGGGGTGACCAGTGGCTCGACCACCCCGGCACCCTGGGCCGGGGATTCACCGACACCGAGGTCCGCATCATCGGTGCCGACGGCCAGACCCTTCCGGTCGGCGAGATCGGCGGTATCTACCTCAAGCGACCCCAGGGCCCGGCGGCCATGTACGTGGGCGACGATGTGGCGCCCATGGAGACCATGGCCGATGGCTTCGTGACCGTGGGGGACATGGGGTGGCTCGACGAGGACGGATATCTGTTTATGGCCGACCGACGGGTCGACATGATCGTCACCGGCGGGGCCAACGTCTTTCCCGCCGAGGTGGAGGAGGCGCTGAGCGAGCACCCCGGCATCGTCGACGTGGTGGTGGTCGGCCTGCGCGACCCGGACTGGGGACGGCGGGTCCACGCCATTGTGCAAGCCGGTGATGCCACGGTGGGTGCCGACGATGTGATCGAGTTCGCCCGGGACCGGCTGGCCCCGTACAAGGTCCCGAAAACCGTCGAGTTCGTCGACATCATCCCGCGCAGTGAGGCCATGAAGCTCAACCGGGCCCAGCTCACCGCCGAGCGTGACGACGCGGTGCCCGCCGAAGACGGCCGGTGACCGCGTGCCGGCTCGACTAGGTGGCCCTAGCAGGACTGAGCTATACCGTGCCGAGTTGGCGGCGCGGCCGATACGACGAGAAGGGGAATTTCGAAGATGACCGAATACAAATACGTCACCTATGAGGAATTGGAGGACGGCCAGGTCGTTCGGATACTCCTCAACCGCCCCGACACACGGAACGCCCAGAACCGCGGGCTTCTGGTCGATCTCGATGATGCCTTCGGCCGAGCCGAGGAGGACGACCGGGTACGGGTGATCATTCTCGGCGGGGTCGGGCCGCTCTTCTCCTCCGGGCACGACATGGGATCCAAGGAAGCCATGGCCGAGCGACGTCCGGGACCGGACCAACACCGCACGGCCACCATCAATGGGGCCACCCGCGAGGGAACAGAGGCGCGCATGCTCCAAGAGTGGCACTACTACTTCCAGAACACGATGAGATGGCGGAACCTGCGGAAGATCACTGTGGCGCAAGTGCAGGGAACGGTGTACTCGGCCGGGCTGATGCTCATGTGGGCCTGCGATCTCATCGTGGCCGCCGACGACGTGTACTTCGCCGACGTGGTGGGTACCCGGCTCGGGATGTGTGGAATGGAGTACTTCGGGCACCCGTGGGAGTTCGGCCCGCGTCGGACCAAGGAGCTGATGCTGACCGGCGATGCCATCGACGTCGAAGAAGCGCATCGGCTGGGCATGGTGAGCAAGATCTTCCCCGTTGCCGAGTTGACGGAGCAGACCCTCGCCTACGCCCGTCGCATCGCCAACGTCCCCACCATGACGGCACTGATGATCAAGGAGTCGGTGAACCAGACGGTGGACAACATGGGCTTCTACAATTCGCTGCAGGCCTGCTTCAACCTCCACCAGCTCAATCATTCCCACTGGGCCGAGATCCACGACAGCAAGTACCCGGTGGCTGAGCCTGACGATGGTGTCCCCAATTGGAAGAACGCCCCCCCGGTCCGGTTGGCAGTGAAGGATGCGGTGGAAGGACCCGTTCCGGCCCGGTGAGACTTCGACCGACCTACCGCCAGGCTGACGCCACGCGGTATCGGCGTCCCGGTGGTGCCTGGGACGTCCCGACACTCGACCAACTACTGGCCTCGCCTCGCCCGGGCAACGGCTCCGCCATTGTCGACGGGGATATCCGACTCGATGCCGCCACCGTCGAGCGACTGGTGGCGGCGGTGTCCGGCGGGCTCCGGGCACTGGGTGTCCACCGGGGTGACGTGGTC
>JADGOI010000130.1 GCA_017883075.1 Acidimicrobiales bacterium | reverse complement strand
GTCGGCCTGGGTGCGAACCTGGTCGACCACGAACTGGGGGATGACCAGTCCACCCGGAAGCAGGCCGGCGTGACCCAGAACCAGGAGGAACCGGTCCATCACCGCCGAAGAGTCCACCAATAGTGCGTAGCCCGGTGGTGGATCGACCGGAGGGGCGAGGATGCGGGAGAGCCCAGCCGAGGCGACGACCTGACGGCCTTTCACCGCACCGATCCGCCAACCCAGCGCACCGAGCACCCAACACACCACCGCGGTGACCAGTACGTCGACGCCCGAGCCGAAGAGGGTGAGGAGGGGCAGGCTGACGACCATTCCCACCAGCAGACCGGTGGTGGCGGTGATCGAAGCGGCGAATACCTCGCCGGGAGGCATGTTGCGAAGTAGGAATACTGACCGCAGAAGCCCTCGGTCGAGCAACCGCCCGACGAGTCCTCCCACCACATAGAGGATTGCCGCGCCGAGCAGCATACCGATGATGGGGCCGTGTGACGACGTGCCTACGTGATGTCCGATTTCGAGACCCGCCCCCGCCCCGATCAGTACGAACAGGAATCGGAAGACTTCGACGAAGAGCATGGTGTTACCGGTCTACTCGGTTGTCGGGCTTCGTGGGCAATGACAGGGCGGCCACGTGGCTTGGCATGATCGTCCTTCCCGCGTCAGGATGACGCCTCCACCAGGCACCGGGTCATCAGGATGTCCCGCCGGGTTGTCCGAATCCCCTGCCTGGTCGGTCATGTCGCTCGCCGAGCTTTCTCGTGACGTCGGTCGTTCGTAAATACCCTTGTGGAACCCGCAAAACAACCGTGAGTGATAGGGTCACCACAACAATTGCGTTCACTCATTCCCTGCACCACCTTTGCGTAGCGACGCTCGGCAGACCTCGACATGATGAAACTACCTTTCCGATCCTCGAGCCACGCACCACCTCCCGCTATGACGTTGGTTGCGGCGCGAGAGCTCACCGAGGACACCGATCTTCTGGCGCCGACGTCGACGGCCCGTTTCGACATTCGGCTCACGTCGGCGGGGATGACGGTGGGGCCTTCCCCCGGTGGCGGAGCAGTCGTCCCCATGTTGGTGGTCTGGTCGCACCTAGTGGGATTCTCAGCCGATCAGTGGGGCACCGTCGACGAAGGTTTCACCGGCCAAGTCCTCGAGATTGTCGTGCGCGACCCAGGTGATGTCGACGAGACGCTGGTGCGGAAGTTCCTCGTTGCTGCGCCAGATCTCGTTGTCTTCTTCCGGGCCGTAGCCGCGTGGTCGACTCACTGGGCATCCGATCTGCATCGAGCCCAGGCGAGTGCGGGGGCGGGTTCGAGGATCACTGCGTTCGGGACATCGACTCGCGGCGCGGCGGTCGGCGCCTATGTCGCAGCGTCGGCCTGGTTGGCATCCCGGCTACCGCCCGGGTTGGCGCGCCGGTTGGCCGGGTCCACGGACCCAGGGTTCGGATCTGGTCAACGGCGTGTCAGGCCGGCCATCGCCGGCATGCTCGCCTTGATACTGGTGGCCGGAGCGACCACCGCGTCGTTCGCGTTAGCGGCGTCGGGAAGCTCGCCGCGCCATCGCGCCGCGATCCATCGGGCTCCCATCGAGCTGGGCAACATCATCCAGGCATCCGATGCCCCCAAAGTGGCCGATCTCCCGGCAGCATCATCAGTACCAGCACCGGCGCCTCCATCCCTGGCCGGTGCCGCCCCTCTCCAGTCCCATGAGATCTTCGGCTACGCGCCGTATTGGACGCTTCCGGAATCCAGTGGCTTTGACGTGAAGAACTTGACGACACTTGCTTATTTCAGTGTTGACGTCAACGGAGACGGCACCCTCGATCAAAGTGGGTCTGGGTGGAACGGCTACGAGAGTCAGGATCTGGCCAACCTGGTGTCCCGCTCGCACGCAGCCGGCGACCGGGTGGTGTTGACAGTGACCTGTTTCAGCCAGCATTCACTCGACCAGATCACCTCCGATCCGAAAGCTGCGGGTCGGCTTTCGGCAGCCTTGATCGCGGCGGTGTCGGCAAAGAACCTCGATGGTGTGAACTTTGACTTCGAAGGTCAGGGGAGTGGAGATCGCAAGGGGTTGACCAGCCTCATCACCCAGGTGTCGAGCGCACTTCACGGCGCCAATCCGCACTGGCAAGAGACAATGGCCGTGTATGCCAGTGCCGCCAGCGATTCGGCGGGGTTCTACGATGTCGCCGCCCTGGCTCCTGCCCTCGACGGGTTCTTTGTGATGGCCTACGACATGAACGATCCGGTGACTCCGAGTGCCACGGCCCCGTTGGTGGGTGGCGGGTACAACGATACCGAGACACTTCAGCAGTTCACTGCGGTGATGCCCGCCTCCAAGGTCATATTGGGGGTTCCCTATTACGGGTATGACTGGCCAACCACTGATGGAACCCAGGCAGCGCGGTCCACGGGTCCGGAGACACCTCTCAGCTATGGGGTCATTGCTTCGGGCAAGAGTCCCACCTACTGGGACCAATCCACCCGGACGGCCTGGACGTCGTTTCAACTGGGAACCCAGTGGTACCAGACCTATTTCGATAACCCGACCTCGTTGGCATTGAAAGCGGCTTTGGCCAACTCGTTCCGAATTCGCGGGATGGGGATATGGGCTCTGGGCATGGACGGCAACGACCCGGCCATGCTGTCCGCGCTCCTTGGGCAGGCCCCGGCTGTCAAGGACTTCTCTCCGGGCCCGACGTCGACCAGCACCTCGACGTCGACCTCGACCTCATCCACGGCCCCTGCACCCACAACCACAACCACAGTCTCACCGGGATACACCACTTCGGGAGTGTGGCAAGGCCGATCCGTCGCCCTCACCGCGGCCAACGCTCCGCCTGTGGGCCACCTGCTCGGCACCCTCAGTGCCTTCAAGACGAACGATCCACATCTGGCATGCCTCCAGCCCGGCCCGGCGCTTCAGGTGTGGTCGTCGGCGGCTGATCCCAGCGTGGACATCGTCATTGCCGCACAACCTCAGGACTGCGTCTCCGCCGCATGGACCTTCTCCTCCGGAGGGAATAGCGGCACCGGAGGGGGGACCACCACCACCACGGGTCCTTCGACCAGCACGACGACGACACCCAGCTTGCTGGGTGTCCCGTTGATGAAACATCCTTCCTAATGGCACTGGATCAGCAATTGAGAAGGGCTGATTCCCGAGCCACCAGTCGGGCAGCACTCATCGTTCCCGGGGCTTGAGCCGTATGGCTAGAGCGTGCCCCGATTGGTCGGTGAGCGGGTTCCCCGTAGCCGAGTAGAAGGTCATCGGGTCGCGGCTATCCTCTTGTCGCACTCGGGGGTGTAGCTCAGCTGGTAGAGCGCTACGTTCGCAATGTAGAGGCCGAGGGTTCGAGTCCCTTCACCTCCACCGACCGGGACGATGCGCGAACCGCATCGTTCTCATGGTGGTCCCCGCCCACAGGAACACGGAAGATCGGGTGAATGGCGTCTCGGCTGTCCACCCGGATTTCGTGGATCAGCGCTTGGAGCAGACCCTTGACAGAAGCGGTCGACCCCTCCGCCACCGGCTCAATCACGCGTTCACGGAGTACTGCCAGTTCCTGTGGCGTATGCGCGGTGAGATCGGACTCGCCCATTTCGTCCGCGAGAACCTCACGACGTACTCGCAGTGCCGTTGACCGGCGGCCAAGTACCTTCTCCGCCTTCTCAGCTCGTTGATTCAGTTGAAAAACTTGTCTCGCTGGAGGTTGACTCAGAGGGAAGCCACTCTCAACAGGGACTCATTACGCCGGTCGGAGCGACAGAATGGCCACCAATGCAGCACAATGGGTGTTGTGAATCAGACTCGCAGCGGTCCCCGGGACCTCACGGTCGTTGCTGTGCCGTTGTATTTCGGGGGCATGGCCGCCGAATATCTCTGGCTGCACCGACAGGCTGCAAGGCGGGGACCGACTGCCGGTGACTATGAGTTGCATGACACGTTGACCAGCTTGGCCATGGGTGTTGGGAGCCTGGTGGCGCCCTTGGTTGTTCCCAAGTTGCTCCGACCGTTCACACCAGGTCGGGGACGATACGGCAAGACGGTGGTCGCCGTTGCCCTCGGAGCTGCTGCGTTGACCACGGCGGCTGACATCGTGGCCAATCGGGCCGGTGATCACGGCGGTCGCGAAGGACCTGATGCGGCCGATTCCTTGCAGTTGATCGATGGCACGGACGAAGGCCCGCCGGTCTCCGGGCGTAGCCGGCGGCGAGCGTTGGCCCGGTCGGCCCGTAAGGTCGCATCGGTGGGTGGAGTGGTTGCCGTCGGATTGGGCGCGGTGGCCGTGACGACTACGTGGGCCTCACGAATGACGCCGGGGCGACTGTGGCGGCGCAGGCTCCTTCCGGCTTTGGGTACCGGCCCTCTGGCGTTGGCGCTCGCCATCGCGGGGTGGGACTTCATCTACTACTGGAATCACCGATTGATGCACGAGACCCGGTACATGTGGGCGATTCACGTGGTGCATCACTCGAGTGAGCACTACAACCTGTCGACTGCACTTCGCCAACCGGTAGCTGATGCTTTCGGCACTTTCCTTCCCTACGGCATCTTGTGCCTCTTCGGGATCAGTCCCGAATTGATCACGACTGCCCGTGGCGTGAATCTGCTCTACCAGTTTTGGATTCATACCGAAACCATTGATCGGTTGGGCCCCACCGAAGCAGTTCTCAATACTCCGTCACATCACCGCGTCCATCACGGGTCCAATTTGCAGTACCTCGATCGCAATCACGGCAGCATTCTCATCGTTTGGGACCGACTCTTCGGCACGTTTGAGCCTGAAGTCCAACCCGTTGTGTATGGACTCACCAAGAACATAAATTCCTTCAACCCCGGTCGGGTTGCGACGCACGAGTACGCGGACATGCTGCGCGACGTGGCCCGGTCGAACAGTTGGGGCGATCGCCTTTCCTTCGTACTCCGGGGTCCCGGTTGGGCCACCCGACATCGTCCAGAGGGGGTCGTTGCGAATGCCGATGCGGATGGGAGATCGGATATGCGGTTGTCGCAACCTGACGGAGCTGAGTCGATCCGCCTTGCCCCCACAGGGCATCATTGATCCGAAAACCCCGGTGAACGCGAGGGTGACTTCCCTGTCCCCTCATGACGATGGCCCCGAGCCGATACCTGGCAGCGTGAGTTTGGGCGGTGGGCAGCAGCTAACTCAGCAACCGAGCGCCCTTCACCGCTCCCTTGGACAGCAGACCCCGCTCGTTGTGGGGATGAAGCCACTGTGGATCAGTTGTCCGGATCCGGTCCAGTCGCGATGGCGCGACAGGCTCGGCGGTCCCGTTCATGATTACCGGCTCGTGGCATGAGCTGCTCGGATGGGCTTCTCAGCACCGGCCAGTGCATATCGCCTCATGACCTTTGCCAACACCGGGTCCAGGAGGTCCTCCAACAGGATGCAGCCAAAGGGCAGGCTATTTCTAGGTGTGCGACCGCCCCGGTCCGCTCGATGCAGATATCGAGGCGCCGAAAGCGAGGCCGAGAATCATGGGGGAGTCGCCATGCGACGGTGCAACTCCGTCACACCCGGCCCGGAGAGGCTCTCCAAGCCGGCAGGTCGGCCGGCCATGGCCAGCAGCAGCGACATGCCGGGACCGGAAACCTCCGGCCCGTCATTGAGCGACCAATCGAGGTCGGGGGCGACGAGGTGCAGGCCTTCGATCCGCTTCTTTCCCCCGACAGGAAAATTTGCACCTGAGAACATGTCGAGGCAACTGACGATCGCCTCAGGACTCGCGTGGCTGGGTAGACCCAATGGTCGCCGGATATCCTCGCCGTGCACCACGATCTCTCCAAGCATCGCCATAACCGGTGCAGGAGGGTGGTTGGTCGTGCCCGTAGTGACCTTCAATCGCTCGATGATCTCGGTTGTTGGCAGTGCTCCGCTTCGATGAGCATCCCGATCAATCATGTTGTTGAAGCGAAAGAGATTGGCGGCCATGCCTTTCATAAACCGAGCTGGAGTCTGCTCGGCTCCGACCAAGATGTGCCCGGCCGCGACGTGTACCGACCAACCCGCACACAGTGACGGCTCCGACCACTGATCGGGCGTGAGTCCCGCGAGCGTGTCGGCCATCGCTGCTCGCTCCGCATGGATCAGCTCCCAGGTACTGGCGTTGCTCACAGGGCCGCCCTTACCCGGGCGAGGCAGTTCTGAGGAGATGGCAAACCGGATCGAGGGTCACCGTGATTGCGACTCCTGACACCCGGGCTGTCTGCGGGACACTGCACACGCTGCAGGTTGCATACCTCTTCGCGAGTTGACCTCATCAGATGACCACCCATGATCCTGCGGTGCCGGAGGTCATTCGCCATCCGGAGCGATATCGGGCCCAGGGTCGCCGCCGGTTGTGGCGATAGTCAGACGGTGAAGATAATTGTCCCAACCTCCTGTGTGGTCGGAGACGGCGTCGGCGGGAAGACCCCGGTGAACGAGGCGAACCCGCGTCTTGTCACCATCAGGGATCAGCGTGATCTCGACCTCTGTCGAACCAGCGGGAATCGGGTGGTCCGGCTCATCCCATCCGAAGGTGAAGACAACCTTCTCGTCGGGTAGGACTTCGACAAACTCTCCGACCGATGAGTGCTTGCCTCCGACGAGCACTCTGTACACGCCGCCAGGGCGGGGGTCGAGTTCAGCTTCGGTCCCGAGCCACTTCACGTGCAGTTCGGGATCGATGAGGAATTGGAAGATGGTTGCAGGACTGGCGTCCACCACGACCTCTCGTACCACTTCGGCCATCAGTCATGTCCTTTCATTTGTTCGGCAGCTTCGGACAGGTCGCGCAAGCGCTCAAGGCTGTCCGTCCAGTATTCGTCGAGGAAGTTGCGGAGCTTCGCCATTTCTTCGTGGTTGACTCGATAGAGCCGGCGGGTGCCATCGCGCCGTTTGACCACGAGGTCGGCATCCCGCAGAACGCCGAGATGCTGAGACACAGCCGAGCGGGTGACGTCATCGAATCGAGCGGCGATTTGGGCAGCGGGCAACTCCTGTGACCAGATG
>JADGOI010000129.1 GCA_017883075.1 Acidimicrobiales bacterium | reverse complement strand
CGAGGACGGTACGGCGGAGAGCCGTTCGTACTTTACCGTGCTCCAAGCCGTCCCCGGCGAATTGGCACTGCAACCTGTCATCGCCGGTCGGTACCGCCACCGTTTCGAGTACTCGAACGCCCAGTGGCGGATCAGTGCCTTTCACGTCATCGTTGACCTGTTGGGAGAACTCGGGTCACACCTGCTGTTCGAACTACCCTGAGAGAGGGTCGGGGTCGATCCGCACGCCAGTGGGACCGTTGAACTGGTCAGCCAGGTGTCGGTGTGACCGTGACTCCGGAGGGGACCAACTCTTCCCACGTATTGCCCGGTTGCAGCGTGATGGGTGCGCCGTTGGCAGCCGTGAAGGTAGCCGGCGATGTGAGTGCCGTCCGGGTCCAGGTGCCGGTGATGGCGACACCGTTGCGCATGACGACCAGAGGACCGGTGCCCGCGGTCGTCACCAGAACTTCGTTCCCACCTTGTTCGTTCTCGACCCAGGTCCCCGTCGAGGTCTGCACCGTCATGATCACGACATTGGTGGCGGTCGTCCGGGCACCGTCGAGCAGCGCGTCGGGGATACCTGCATAGGAGCGGAGGTAGTTGCTTCCGGCCGGGTTCCAGGTCCAGGTCACATCAGAAGTACCGGAGAACGGAACGTGCACGCTCACACCTGACCTTGGAACCGAACCGGCGGGAAGCGCATTCGAGAACGGGAAGATCGGGGCCGGAGGCGTCACGTCGGTCGGATCGAACGCCCATAGCGAGGCGGTATTCACGAACGTTGAGTACGGTGCCACTCGACCGGATTGCTGGATGATGGCTGACCCGTTGCCCCCCTCGTAGAGGTTCTCGTCGATCAAGGGCGAGTCCTTCATGAGGGCGATCACCGGGGGAATACCGCCGGCGTGGACAAACAGCGGGTCCGACAGCTGGGAGAGGATGCCGGAATCTGGCTGTCGGGTGGAGCGGAGGTCGCCGACCAGGGCTGCGTTCTGACACTGGAACACCGCCACCAGGCGGGTGATGGCACCCTCCACAGGCTCCTCGAAGACGATGTCCGCATTGTTGAGGCCTGAGGACGGGCGATCGTTTGGATAGTTGCCGATCTTGATGCCCAGCGCGGGTCGGGCGGGCACCGCCCCGCCGGGTGCCGGAACACCGGTGAGGGGACAGGTCGGAACGACTGGCGCCGGCGCCCCCTTGGTCGGTGCCGGGGCAGGCAGCTTTACCGCCGCGGCTCTCGAACCAGGGGTGGTGAGAAGCCCGATCACCGCGCCAATGAACACGATCCCCATCACGCCGATCCCCAGAGACACCGTGTGCGGTTTGCCACTCTTGTGGCGGGCCGAGTGTTGGCGGGCTTGTTTTTGGGAGAGAAGGGTCGGTAGCACCGGAGCCGCGGCCGGAGCCCATGCAGGGCGTGTGGCCGAAGAAGGACCTGTGGCCGAAGCGGTGTCCCGTGACCCATGGGGTGTCTCGGAACGGGTTGAGAAGTACGCTTCGGGGCGGTCAGATGGGCTCTCGGCGCCCCCGACATGGGAACGGAGGGAGGGCTGATCGTCAGTCATTGCGCCGAGAGACTACCCCGAACTCAACCCCCTCCCCGGTGATCCCAGGCCGGGGAACCGTGTCGGCCGGTTCCTTGGCAGGGCCCTTGACAATCAGTGGTGCCAGGGTCCAACATCGAACATGCGTTCGGGTCTACAGTGACCTCGTCGAGCAGTATCCATCGGTACCGGACCCGATCCGGACCCCCCAGTCGGGTGTCACACCCTCTCCGTAGGGTCAGCCCGGTCAAGTGAATAAAGGCATTGAAGGAGAGTGAAGGAAATGGAACGTGACAAGGCGCTCGACATGGCCCTGAGCCAGATCGAGAAGCAGTTTGGCAAGGGGTCTGTCATGCGGATGGGGGAAAACCTCCATATGAACATCGAATCAATCCCCACCGGGGCGCTGGCACTCGACCTCGCGCTCGGCATCGGCGGCCTGCCTCGTGGCCGCATCGTTGAGATCTTCGGACCGGAGTCGTCGGGCAAGTCGACGCTGGCCATGCACGCAGTGGCCGAAGCACAGCGCAACGGTGGTATCTGCGCCTACATCGACGCCGAGCACGCCATGGATCCGGTGTACGCCAAGGCAATCGGCGTCAATATCGATGATCTGTTGATCTCGCAGCCCGATACGGGTGAGCAGGCGTTGGAGATCGCCGACATGCTGATCCGTTCGGGTGCGCTCGATGTGCTGGTCATCGACTCGGTGGCCGCCCTCACTCCCCGAGCGGAGATCGAGGGAGAGATGGGGGACACCCATGTCGGCCTCCAGGCCCGCCTGATGTCCCAGGCGTTGCGCAAGTTGACGGGCACGTTGTCCAAGTCCCGCACCATCGCCATCTTCATCAACCAACTCCGCGAAAAGATAGGCGTGATGTACGGCTCACCCGAGGTCACCCCCGGTGGCCGGGCGCTGAAGTTCTATTCGTCGATCCGCCTCGATATCCGTCGGATCGAGACCATCAAGGACGGGGCTGACATGGTGGGGAACCGCACTCGGGTCAAGGTGGTGAAGAACAAGTGCTCGCCGCCGTTCAAGCAGGCGGAGTTCGACATCACCTTCGGAAAGGGAATCAGCCGCGAGGGCTCGCTGCTCGATGTTGGCGTGGAACTGGGCTTCGTGAAGAAATCGGGGGCATGGTTCACCTACGAAGGCGAGCAACTCGGTCAGGGACGAGAGAACGTAAAGACGTTCCTCATCGAAAACCCGCAGCTGATGGCGGAGATCGACGAACGCATTCGCGAGCACATTGCCGCGTTGAACGCCGCCAAGGCCGAAGAGGCGTCGCCGACCGTGCCTGATGACATCGCCGCTCTGGCGTCTGACGATCAACCCATCACGCTCAGCGAGTGAGGTAACACGCTGCGTATCTCCGACATCTGCTCGTCAGCACCGCTTCTACTGTGCTGGTTCCTGGGCAGCGGAGATGAGTTCGCCGGCCCGGGATGCAGAAATGCATCCCGGGCTGCTGCGTATCCGGGGCAGGCCGGGCCGGACCATCCGGCACTCCGGATATGTATGAGGTGCGGGAACCGCGCCACGCACAAGCATCCACGCAGAACGCCATTTGGTATCTGAGTGCATTTCGCTCTTGGCTAGAAGCATGCGTTGACGAACCACTTGCCATGCATGATTCGATCGTCATGGCCTTCCATGTCGAAGAACTGGATGCGATTGCACATAGAACGCCGGGTCGATGACGCTCCGAAGAGTGTCGCCGAGCGGAACCAATCGGCACTTCCCGACCAGCGAACCGCCACTCTCGCTCTCTTCGAATGCGGAGCATCAGTTCCGCTTATGGTAACTCGATAAGCCAAAATCTGACTCCGCCTATTGACGGGACGATCGCTTGAAGGAGGCCGGATGACCAGATCGCTCGAACGAGCCAACTACAAGGCCACATTCGCAGTCCTCTTGCTCGGAGTGTCGGCTTATGCCCTCTTGCAGTCGCTTGTGACGCCGATTCTCCCGACGATCCAGCACGACCTGCACACATCCCAGAGCACCGTGACCTGGGTATTGACCGCCTATCTGCTGTCCGCATCCATTTTCACGCCGATCCTTGGGCGAGTGGGGGACATGGTGGGCAAGGAGCGGATGCTGGTTGTCACCCTCGGCGCGCTGGCCCTCGGATCGGTGATGGCGGGTTTGGCCCATTCGGTCGGGCTGCTGATCGTCGCCCGTGCCATCCAAGGCATCGGCGGTGCGGTCCTCCCACTGTCGTTCGGCATCATCCGTGACGAGTTCCCGGCAACCAAGGTAGCCACCGGGGTGGGCATCGTGGCCGCCATGGCAGCGGTGGGAGGCGGTGCGGGAATTGTCCTCGCCGGACCGATCGTCAGCCATCTCAACTACCACTGGCTGTTCTGGATCCCATTGATCATCACCGTGATCGCCGCGGTGTGCGCCCAGTTGTTCGTACCCGAGTCGCCGGTGCGAACCCCGGGTCGGATCAGTTGGTTGGCAGCTGTTTTGCTGTCGGGGTGGTTGGTCGCGTTGCTCCTCGGCGTCAGTCAGGCTCCCACTTGGGGATGGGCCTCAAGCAAGGTCATCGGGTTGATCGTGCTTGCTGTGGTCATCGGTGTGGCGTGGGTCATCGCGGAGCTGCGCTCCAAGCAGCCTCTCATCGACATGGAAATGATGCGAGTGCCTGCGGTGTGGACCAATAATCTGGTCGCCTTCCTATTCGGGATGGGTATGTACTCGGTCATGGCATTCCTGCCCGAGTTCCTGCAGACGCCAAAATCTGCCGGCTACGGATTCGGGGCCAGCATCATTCAATCGGGTCTGTTCCTGATGCCTCTCACCGTGACAATGTTCTTCTTCGGGCTGTTATCCGGCCGCATCGCTGCTGCTGTCGGTTCGAAGTCGGCCGTCATCATGGGATCCATTGCTTCATGTGGCGCGTACCTCATTCTTGCCTTCGCCCACGAACAGCCGTGGGAGATCTATGCAGCGAGCACTCTGCTCGGGGTAGGTCTGGGTCTTGCCTTCTCGGCCATGTCCAACCTCATCGTCCAAGCAGTTCCCCCAGCGCAGACCGGTGTCGCCAGTGGGATGAATGCCAACATCCGCACCATCGGTGGGGCCATCGGCGCTGCAGTGATGTCGAGCATCGTGACGTCCCAGTTGGTTGCCAACGGCCTGCCGGCGGCATCGGGGTACACCACCGGGTTCGCGTTCCTGGCTGCGATGACCGTGGTGGCAATCCTTGCGGCCTTCTTCATTCCCACGGCAACCGCGGCCAAAGCCGACTCCGATCACGAGCCCCATCTGCAAAATGCTGAACTGGCCCTGCTGGCCGGTGGGACCATTGCCGAAGGATGACAAAACGCTCACCGTATTTCCGCTCACATTCTGCCGACATGCAGTCGGGTGGTGCTGGAACCGCCGAGCCAACCTGGATCGGCCCGGCGCAAAGGGAAGGTCCTTCGAATCTACGACGTGATGCCGCACGGAACCGCGACAAGATCCTGGCTGCGGCACGTACCGGGTTCGACGGGGAGGGCGTTGACGTCGGTGTGGAGGTGATCGCGCAGCGCGCCGGTGTTGGCGTGCAGTGATCGGCCGCTGGCCAATCCGCTGTTCAACCCAGCCCGTCACGCTAGCCAGTTGCCCCGGTCGATTCCGAGGAGCGGCTACTTCTGCATGCCCAGCACACAGTCGGGAACGGTCTGGGGGGGTCCTGGCTGGTAGTTGCCGGTTCCGACGCATAATCGGAACGCCTCGGGTTCGATCGGTACCGAGGGCGAAACTACCCGACCCACCGCCCACGTCCACGCCTGTGCCCGATACTGGGGACCCACACCGAGTGCCAACGTGATCAGCCCCACTGCATAGGCGGTGTGGTTCCCCTGGTCATACCTCGGGAGGTTTGGTTGGTCGGGGATGACCACCAGGGTTGTCCCCCACCCGATCAGGGCGTTGCGCACGCTGGTGATGGCGGACGGACTGAATGACGACGTCGGATCGAGACCGAGTGTGGCACCGGCGAGAACCGTGAACCCCGGGCGCTCGGCCCCGGCCCGCTCGGGGACGCTTCCGGGCCCTCCACCTCCGACCAGGGAGAACGACAGCCGGTCGACGGCTTGCCAGGCCATCGGTGCCTCGATCCCGCCGAACACCGGTGGGTAGGTGAGGATCACTTGGCCGGGCGCGAGGTGCGGTGCGACAGAAGCGAACCACTGGGGAAGCACCACCGGCTGCATGGTGAGGGGGAAATTGCCGGCATAGGTGGAGGCGATGGGGACAAGGGCGATCAGCGAAACGGCCAGCCCGGCGACGGCGGCACCGGAACGGGCCAGCAGCAGCTTCCGATGGGACCATCGCCGGGGTCGGCTCGTCGCGGGTGGCTCGGAGGACCGTCCGGAAGCTCGCTCTCCGAGTTGGAGGACTGACCCGTGGACATGGTCAACGATCAGTGCCAACATGACGCCGCCGCAGAGGAATGTCATCGCCACAAAGCGGATGGGGAGGATGTTCTGAATCACCGGTACGTGGCCGAGTACTCGCCATGGCACCCAAAAGTGGTTCACCTGGGTGAGGGACGTGAGGCACAAGGTCACCGAAATGGCGCCGACCGATCCGAACAGCCACAACCTCCGATCGCGACGCCAGATCACAGTGCCGATGATGACCACTGCCAGTAGACCCAGCCCCACATATTCCGCTTGGTGGAAGGCAGTCCCCTGGTAAGCGCCGAACCGTCGCATCTGCACGGTCGCCTCAGCGGTCGAGTCCAGTTGGAGGAACGAGGAGAACCTGGTGCCGAAGTAGCCGGGAGGGACCCCGGGCCACACTCTTCCGGACAGATGAGCAGGGCCGGCCAATGCGAACCACACCGGATAGGCGAGGAGGGGAACGGCCACCAGTAGCGCTATTGCCGCTCCCGGCCCCGCATGGCGGGCCCGCCGACGCAGATCCTGCGGGGACCGTAGCGCCGCGTACGCAGCGATCACCACCACACCGATGGACACCGTCACTGCGGTGATGGCCAGCACTTCGGTGCTGATGAAGAACTGGACGACCACCAATCCACCCAGAACCACACCGACCGCAACCGGCCGCCGGCGTTGGCGGATGAACAACTCATCAAGGCAGGCCACGATCAACGGAGGCACTGCGATGTACATGGTCAGCCACCCCGAGGAGAGCCCCGAGAGGACAAGCGGAGAAAACCCGAACAGCAGACCGCCGATGAATGCGGCCGGTGCCCACCTCGCCCACCGCCGCAACAACCAGAACATGGACATGGCCGACAGCACCGGTATCAGGGTGGAAACCACGTTCAATGACGCCACCGACCCGAACAGCCATGTGATCGGGGTGACCGCCACTCCGATGGCCAGTACCCCCGTGTTGGAGAGGAGGTTGAAGCCCCCGGGGTGGAAGAGTGCCGTCGAGTACAAGAGGTTGTGGCCATGGGCGAGCGCATAGGCCGGCCATTCGAGAAACCAGAGGAAGAGCGACGCATCCCCACAGCCGCAGGTGGCAGTGGTGGTGGGATGGGTGGACCATGCCCCCCACCAGAAGGCAACGGCAATGGCCAGATAGGCGGTGAACGAAACGACGTAGGGGCGTGCTCGATGCGGCCGGCCGGAGGTCCCGACGGG
>JADGOI010000128.1 GCA_017883075.1 Acidimicrobiales bacterium | reverse complement strand
GCTCAGAGGATTGTCACGCAGTAGCGAGTGGGACGCAACCGGAAGTGGCTCGCCCTCCTCGGTCCTCGGTGGCCACGAGCGTCGGGGATGAGCCGCGAGGTCGCCAGTTCGGGGTCAATGTGCAGGCTGATGCATTTCTGCCTTGCTCGGTTGTCTTGATGGCACCCACGTCGAAAAGAGCTCGTCCGGCAATTTCTCAGACCGGAGCTCAGACAAAGGGCCGAGCCGGCGACAGGGTGTGGCCTGCCAGGTAGGTTCTTGGCATGCCAGACGAACTCTCCTTGGTCGGTGATCGGGTCACCCAACTGCTGGCGGAGCTCGATCCCCGAAAGACACCGGTCGACGAGTTCCGTGGACGCCAGTTCGACCTGGGCTTGGCCTGGGTGTCCTTCCCCGAGGGAAGCGGCGGTCTCCTGTTGCCTCCCGGGCTCCAACGGGAGATCGACAGACGGCTGGCAGAGGCCGGGGCCCAACCGGGTGGGGCACGGGAGTTTTTCGGATGGACCATGGCGGCCCCGACCATGGTCACCCATGGATCCGAAGAACTGCGGACTCGTCTTCTGCGCAAGACCTTCACGGGTGAGGAGGCATGGTGCCAACTCTTCAGTGAGCCCGGAGCGGGTTCGGACCTGGCCGGATTGGCGACCCGGGCGGTGCGGGACGGCGACGAGTGGATCGTGTCCGGGCAGAAGGTATGGAACACCCTGGCCCACATCGCCGATCGGGGCATGCTGGTGACCCGATCGGACCCCGAGGCACCCAAGCACAAGGGCCTCACCTACTTTGCCCTGGATATGCACGCGCCCGGCGTGGAGGTACGCCCACTCCGCCAGATGACCGGTGAGGCGGAGTTCAACGAGGTCTACCTCACCGAGGTGCGGGTGTCCGATGCCGATCGCATCGGGGACATCGACGAGGGTTGGAGAGTGGCGATGACGACACTCTCCAATGAACGCACCACCATCGGCGGGGGTAGCGGGCCGCCGAACCGGGGATCGGGTTCGATCGCCGAAGCCGTGCGAATCTGGCAGAGTGATCCGAGCCGCCAGAACCCGGTCGATCGGGACCGGTTGATGAGGTCGTGGATCGAATCCGAGGCTCTGCGGCTCACCAACATGCGGGCCGGTCAGAACCGGAAGGCGGGCAATCCGGGCCCGGAGGGTTCGATCGCCAAGTTGATGTTCGCTGAGGTCAACAAGCGGATCTACGAACTGTGTGTCGATCTGCTCGGGCCGGCAGCGCTGGTCGACTACGACTACACCATGCGGCGGTCCGAGGGGTTGGGCCTGGTCGGCCCGCCCGGCTCATCGCGCAAGATGTTCCTCCGTTCCCGGGCCAACTCCATCGAAGGGGGCACCTCGGAGATCCAGAGGAACATTCTGGGGGAGCGGATCCTGGGTTTGCCCGGCGACGTCCGAGTGGACAAGGCGATGTCATGGTCGGAGGTACCGAGAAGTTGACCGACGCCAGACACTTCTTGGGTATCGAGCCGATTGGCGATGACCTTCATTGGCGGCTCCACGTCGTCCCCGAGCTGACCACCCCGGGCGACTTCCTCTTCGGCGGTTGCGGTTTGGCCGCCGCGCTGGTTGCGCTCGAACAGGCATCAGGTCGACCCACCATCTGGGCGACAGCGCAATACCTCTCCTATGCCCCCACCGACGCCGTCCTCGATCTTACGGTCACCCTGGCCGCGGTCGGGAAGCGGATCACCCAGGGTCGGGTGGTCGGCAACGTCGGGGATCAAGAGATACTGACGGTGAACGCGGCGGTGGGTACCACCGGTTCGCTGGATGCCGGGGGGGTGTGGGTCACCCCACCCGAGGTGCCTCCACCGGATGAGTGCCCACCGCGGCGGTTGCCGTTCCTCAACACCACCTCCATCTTCGACCGGGTCGAGCTGCGACTGGCCAAGGGTCGCTCCTTCGAGGAGCTCAGTGCCGGGCCGGGCGAGAGCGGCGACGCCACCAGCGCACTTTGGGCACGGGTGCCCGGGCATCTCGAACCGTCGGCGGCCACCCTGGCAATTTTTGGTGACTACGTCACGGGCGGGGTGTCCCAGCCGATCGGCCGGCACGTCATGTCCCGCAGCCTCGACAACACGCTGCGGGTGGTCAGCTTGGAGCCGACCGAGTGGGTGCTCTGCGACATCCGGATTCAGGCGCTGGCCGGTGGGTATGGACAAGGGGTCGCCTACCTGTGGTCGCAAACCGGTGCGCTGCTGGCCACCGCCAGCCAGTCGATGAGCGTACGGCTCTGGGACTGACGGCCTGAGGGCCTCCAATGGGAAATCTGATCGCCAAGATCGTGCCGCTGGCCATCGGGGGGGCGGTCAGCCCGATCCTGGTCATCTCGGTGGTGCTCCTGCTGAGCGGCACCCGCAAGCCGAGGGCCCGAGCCCTGGCGTTTGCCGTGGGCAACGTGGTGGCTCTGGCACTGGTCGCCGTCGCGGTGTTGCTGCTGTTCCATTCGGTCGGGCACACCGGAACCGGGTCGACCCGGGCGGGCAAACTGATCGACCTGACCCTCGGGGTACTGCTGACGGCCATGGGGGTCGGCAAGCTGATCGAGTTCATCTCCAAGAAGCTTTCCCATCAACCCGAGGTGGCAACGTCAGATGACGAGGCCGATCAACCGGCCCCCAGCAAGGGCGGGGTGCTCGGCTCGTTGGTGCTCGGCGTCGGGCTGATGGCGACCAACATCACCACCATTGCCCTCTACCTGTCGGCGATGAAGGACGTTGCCGAGGCAAAGGTCGGCAATGGCGATCGCATCATCGTGTCCGCCATCGCCATCGTGATCATCATGGTGCCGGTGGCGGTGCCGTTGCTCATCACCGTCATCGTCCCCGGCACGTCGATCAAGGTGCTGGCGGCGGTGCGGACGATCATCACCCGTTACCGCGATCTCATCATGGGCATCTTCGTGACCGGCTTCGGCGTCTACCTGGCCCTCAAGGGCGCGCGCAGCCTCTGAAGGTTCGGTGGGTGGCATCCTCACGGTGAGATGGCCTCCACTTCCTTCCGGATAGCGTCGTCGGGTGGCCGTGCTCGTCGATCTTCAGCAGGTGGCGGCCCGATCGGCTGATCGCACCCTGTTCGACGGGTTGTCGCTCACCGTCACCGATGGGGACCGGATCGGCGTGGTCGGCATCAACGGCACCGGCAAGTCCACCCTGCTCCGGCTGGTGGGTGGCGTCGACCGCCCGATGGAGGGAAAGGTCCTCCGCGGGAGTGGTGTCCGGGTCGGGTTCCTCGACCAGGATCCCCAGTTGCTGCCGGGGACGGTGAGCGAAGCCGTGGGGGAAGGCTGGGAAGCCGAGGCCGCCCTCGACCGGTTGGGCATGGGTGGGGAGATCGGGACCCAGACCTCGTTGCTCTCCGGCGGTCAGGCCAAGCGTGTCGCCCTGGCCCGGGTCCTGGCCCGCCCCGCCGAGTTGCTGGTGCTCGATGAGCCCACCAACCATCTCGATCTGGCCGCGGTGGCCTGGCTGGAGAAGTGGCTCCTCGACTTCCGCGGCGGCCTGGTGCTGGTGACCCACGACCGGGCGCTCCTCGACCGGGTCACCACCCGGATGGTCGAGCTCGACCGGGGAAAGTCGTATGTCCACGAAGGCGGGTACGGCTCGTACCTGGAGGCTCGGGCACGACGCGAGGAACAGGCTGCTACGGCCGAAGCCTCCCGGCGCAACCTGGCCCGGAGGGAGCTGGCCTGGCTGAGGCGCGGGGCCCAGGCCCGGTCCCGCAAACCTCAGGCCCGCATCGATGCGGCGGTGAAGCTCATCGAGGATCGACCCGAGGCAGCCTCGCGTGCCACCGAGCTCGACATGGGCTTGGGCACCCCGCGTCTCGGGGACAAGGTGATCGAGTGTGTCGGGGTGGGGTACCGCTACGGGACGGAGAGCCCACTGGTGCTGTGCGGGATCGACCTTGCCCTCGACCGTCGCGAGCGCTTGGGAATCGTCGGGGCCAACGGTTCGGGGAAGTCCACCCTCCTCGACCTCATGGCCGGTCGCCGCACTCCGACCATCGGACAGATCGATGTCGGCCCCACAGTGGTGGTTGGTTACTACGACCAGCGAGGCATCGACCTCGACGCCGGGGCACGGGTGCGCGACCTGGTGGCCGGCCCTAGTCGCTCTCCGGGCTCCCTCGAGGACGGGGCCCTGATGGAGAGGTTCTGGTTCACCGATGGACTTCAATTTGCCCGGGTGGGGACACTGTCGGGAGGTGAGCGTCGCCGGCTCCAGCTGCTGCTGGCACTGGCGGCTCGACCCAACGTCCTGTTCCTCGACGAGCCCACCAACGATCTGGACCTCGACACCCTGAGGATCATCGAGGACTTCTTCGGAGATTGGCCGGGGGCGTTGGTGGTTGTCAGCCACGATCGGACGTTCCTCGGCCGGACCACCGATCGGTTGGTAGCGGTTCAGCCGGACGGGACGCTGGCACCGGTGGCCGGTGGAGTGGACGCCTGGTTGGCCCAGGTCGAGAGCCCCGCCGGCGCTGGATCGCGCCGATCCTCCCCGCCCGCGCCGGGTCCGGCCTCGCCCCGCCCGCGGGCGGGCTCCGGGCCCGGGCGTCCAGTGAATCCCATCAATCGTCGTTTGAGGGAGTTGGAGAAAGAGGTGGTCCGGCTCCACCGGCGCAAGGACAAGCTGGTCGAGGCCTTGGCCGGTGCCGCCGGCCATGCCGAGATGGCCCAGGTCGGTTCCGACCTGGCCGAAGCCCAGGCCAGTCTGGATGACGCCGAGGAACAGTGGCTGACCCTGGCGGAAGAAGCTGAGTCGGGCGGATAGCGTTCGACCATGAGTCACTACGGGGAGTGGACGCCGAGACCGGTGAGGTTGCGATGAGCAGAGATGCTCCCGAGGTGATGACGGGGACGAACGTGGCGGTGCCCGCCCCCCTCCAGGGGACGGTGGTCAAGGTGGGAGCCATCGCCAGCGAAGAGATTGCGTCCGGGGGGATGCTCGTCATCATCGAATCGATGAAGATGGAACACGTTGTCGTGGCTCCTTCTCGTGGCACCGTATGTGCCGTGCCGGTGCGGGTCGGCGATCTGGTGGCCGCCGGGGACACGGTGGCGGTCATCGAGCCGGGCAAGGTGGGTCGGTCTGCTGCCGAGGCGACGGCCGTGGTGGACCTCGATGCCATTCGGCCCGATCTGGCCGAGACGATCGAGCGACAGTCGTTGGTCCTCGACTCCGGCCGACCTGATGTGGTCGACCGCCGGCACCGGGGCGACCGGCGCACTGCCCGGGAGAATATCGACGATCTCTGTGACCCCGGGAGCTTCACCGAATACGGCTCCCTGGCCATCGCCGCCCAGCGGGGCCGGCGCGATCTTCGAGAGTTGATCGAACGGACCCCGGCGGACGGCCTGGTCGCAGGTATCGGGCGCATCAACGGTGAGCAGTTCGGGTCAGAGGCCGCTACCTGCGCGGCCCTCTCCTACGATTACACGGTCCTGGCCGGGACCCAGGGTCAACAGAATCACCGCAAGAAGGACCGGATGTTCGATCTGATCGAGCGGTTGCGGCTTCCTGTCGTACTGTTCGCTGAAGGAGGCGGGGGACGCCCCGGGGACACCGACTATGCGGTGATCACCGGGTTGGACTGCATGGCATTCGCCCTGTTCGGGGGTTTGAGCGGCCTTGTCCCGATGGTGGGGATCGCCTCGGGACGGTGTTTTGCCGGCAACGCCGCTCTCCTCGGATGTTGCGACGTGGTGATCGCCACCAAAGATGCATCGATCGGTATGGGCGGGCCGGCGATGATCGAAGGTGGGGGGCTCGGGACATTCGAGCCGGACGAGATCGGTCCGATCGAGGTGCAGACGACCAATGGGGTGGTGGATCTGGTGGCGGAGGATGACGCCCACGCTGTCCAACTGGCCAAGCGGTATCTCTCGTACTTTCAAGGTTCCATCGATGAGTGGTCGTGTGCCGACCAACGGCTCCTCCGTTCGAGCATTCCCGAAAACCGCTTGCGGGTCTACGACATCCGGGTGGTCATCGATACCCTGGCCGACACCGGATCGGTGTTGGAACTGCGGTCGGCCTTCGGCCCCGGCATCGTGACTGCGCTGATCCGGGTGGAAGGCCGACCCATGGGTGTGGTGGCCAACAACCCGGCTCATCTCGGCGGTGCCATCGACAGCGACGGGGCCGATAAGGCGGCGCGCTTCTTGCAACTGTGCGACGGCCACGATATTCCCATCCTCTTCCTTTGTGACACTCCGGGGTTCATGGTGGGACCCGAGGCGGAACGGAGTGGGCAGGTGCGCCACTTCAGTCGCCTCTTCGTGACCGGAGCCAGCCTCTCTGTCCCATTCTTCACCTTCATTCTGCGGAAGGGGTATGGCCTGGGAGCACAAGCGATGGCGGGTGGGAGTTTTCGGTCCCCGCTGTTCACGGTGGCGTGGCCGACCGGAGAGCTCGGCGGCATGGGTCTCGAGGGTGCCGTTCGGCTGGGGTTCCGCCGCGAACTCGAAGCGGTGGACAACCAGGAGGACCGCGAAGAGCTCTTCCAGCGCATGGTGGCGCGGGCCTACGAGCACGGCAAGGCCCTCAATGTGGCCACCGCCTTCGAGATCGACGATGTCATCGACCCGGCCGACTCCCGCATCCGGATCATCGAGACCCTCCGGGCGGTGCCGCCGACGCCGGTGAGGACCGGCAAGAAGAGGGCCTGCATCGATACATGGTGAGAGCCGGACCACAGTCGGTTCTCCACCGTGTGCGGCACTGGTCGGCAACCGGGTTAGTTTTGCCATCGAATGCCCCGGAGCCCGATCGAGACGACGGATCGGCCTGACCACGATGATCCTGACGGTCCCTGGGCAACACCAGGGATCCTGTTGGGTCGAGAAGTCACTTTCGAGCCGGCTGATCCTCCCCGCTCCGGACGATTTGTCGTGTTCGACCCGCGGGCGAAGAGCCTTGCCCCGCAATCTCCCGGCGGCGACCGTGTCGACCGGGCGGATGTGGTGGATGTCGTAGATGTGGTGGCGCCGGCCGGACGGGGTATCCGTCGTCACCGGGTACCGGCCACCTACCTCTCGGTGGCGGAGACGCTCCCGTTGCTCTTGGAGTTGGACAGCGATCACCCCTTGACCCCGCCCCGGCCGAGCGCCGTGGCGTGGGCGTCAGCGGTGACGGCGGGTCTGGGCGTGTTGGCCCGCGGGCGGCTCATTCCGACCGTCACCGC
>JADGOI010000127.1 GCA_017883075.1 Acidimicrobiales bacterium | reverse complement strand
TGGTGACCGTGGCACCGGAGAGGTTGGTGCCGGTGATGGTGATGGGCGTGCCACCGGACGTCGGTCCCGAAGACGGGCTCACCGTCGCGATGGTGGGAGGGGCGCTGACGTTCAAAGTGGCGGCGACGTTCTTGGTCGCGTAGCCACCGGAGGTGATGCAATTGCTGCCCAAGACCCAAGAGTGGACGGCGACGTTCCAAGAGTGCAGGCCCACTGGGGTCGATCCGGTGGTTGTGACATGCACTGTCCAGGTGTAGGTATGGTTGCCAGCCAATGTGTGCTGACAGGGTGTGGTCAGAACCGAGAAGCTGGCTCCGGCCGGCAATCCGGCAGCAGTAAGGCTTTCGTCAGCGCTCTCACTTGCTTCGGTGGTGACGGTGACGACGTAGGTGGCTGTGCCCCCCGGAGCGATCACGCCCGGGCTCTGCGTGCCGATGCTCGCGGTGCCCGGATCGGCGGACGCGGGTGACGCCGTGATGATTGAAGTGCCAGCCACGACGAGCACCGAGGCACACACACAGGTGCCGATGTTGCGAACGAGGGCCATGACATGGCTGCCCTGGCGTCTGTGAGTTTCGGCTGAGGCAGATGGAGTCTTCCCATTATGCCGAATCGTTCGCAGCAATCTATGCATGATCCCCCGTTTGTGGTTATTCAACCCGGCACAAGACATGCTACACTACCGCCTTTCCCAAGACCTTCCCAAGGTCCACCGCTGTTCTATGGCCACCGACACACCGCAATACACGGCGAAATCTGTCAAGCCCAGACACATTCTGTTCTCGGAATCCTGCCTACATTCGTGAGCAAGCCACTGACCCCCTGGGTGTGGAGCGCCGGAGCGGGATATTCCAGCCTTGAGCCGGCGACGCCAGCCTCGGCCCGATGTGAGGACGCGCTCGACCCAGTCGACCACTTGTTGTCATAGGCGCAGCCGGCCGCGGGACAAGCGCCTTGAGCGGACGACCGATTGCTGCCCGAATGACTACGGGCCGGCGCCGACGGTCCCCACTGGTGCATCGGGACAGCCGCAGATTCCGGCGAGGCTGACCATCGCGAGTCGGAGCCTGCTGAAGCCGAATCTGCTACAGCGCGGTCGGATGGATGGTATTCGATTCGGTGAACACACCTCTTAACACCCGCACAACCAATTGGCCATTGGCGAGGCTCGCCTCGACGCTGCTGCCGAAGCCGTCAGGAAGCTCGACTTCCCGTTCGTAGCCGCCGTACTCCCACTCGTGAAGCAAATACGTCCGCGGACCCGCGCTGCGAAGTGCGGCCTGGAAATGCAGTTTGCCGGGCCGCAACACAACAGTCACATCGTCAACGGTGACTGCCGGCAGTGGGGCAACGATCACCAAAGCAGCCGCCGTCTCGTAGACGTTGACGGGGACAGCTTGCAGACGCATCGTTGCGGCGGTACGAGCGGTCTCCGCCGCCACCTGATCATGTGTCGGCTGCGATTTGTCCATGACCAACCCTACGTCTATGCCCGCCACTCGTGCGCTTGCACGGCCTACCTCCCTCGGGCCAGGCCGAGGCAGCCCCGTTGGTCGCATCCCACAGGGGCCACGATGGCGGCCCGTGGTACTTGGTTGGGGTACTCCAGTTGCTCCAGTTTCGCCGGAGCGAACAAGACGAACTGGCGGTCGAGGTCGTCGTGCTCCGACACGATTCTCCTTCGGCGTCTCCATGTCCTCGTCCTCATCGAGCTCGGCACCCGGCGGGTGTATGTGAGCGGAATCACCGTCAATCCGGTGGGAGTGGGTAACCCAGCAAGCTCTCAATCCGAGCTTTACCCCTGGCTGGACAAGGCCGCCCGACCAGTTCGTAGGTCCGGGACCGTGACACCTGATTCACGGCAGCCCGAAACGGTCCTCAGCGAGTTCACCGACCACGACAACGAACGTCGCCCTTCTCCGCTCACTTGGCCGGGAGGTGCCGCTCGTAGTTGAAAAGAAGCCACTGCGTACCAACGATCCCGATCCGGCCCAACTACGACGGAGCTATAGGCTCGACGGTCTCCTTCACGAGTACGAGCTCGTCGCATGGGCCGGCCGGATGGGCTTCTCGGCACCCACAGGCACCAAATCTGGAGTCGCGTAACAGACCCGTGAAGATTCGGGGTGTGTGCGTAAAGAAGACGCAAAAGGCACTTCTCCACCGGTCCGGTCCATGTGATAGTGGCCCGGTGGCCCATTCGGACGAGACGCTGAACAAGGACGGCGGGCAGACCGCGGCAGACCGTGGTTCCGCCGTGCGGCGGGTCTTCGCCACGCACATTCCCGCGTGGATCCTCCTTGTGGCGGTGGCGGGTCCGGTCGCCACTGCCTTGGTTCTCACGCCCTGGCGTGGGCACCTCGACACCGGGGACAACGCGCTTTTCCTGGTCGTGGTGATCGTGGCGGTGGCCAGCACGGGTCGAAGGTTGGCCGCCGTCGTCGCTGCTCTGACCTCGGCCCTCGCCTTCGACTTCTTCCTGACCCGTCCCTACAACTCGTTCCGCATCACCCGGCAGGCGGATCTGATCACAGAGCTGCTGCTGCTGGTGGTGGGACTGGCGGTGGGCGAGTTGGCCGCTCGAGGCCGCACCCATCGGGTTGCCGCATCGGAGCGCAGCGATGAGCTGGCCCTGCTGCACTCGGTGACCGAGTTGGCAGCCTCCGGCCAGCAACCCCGCCTGGTCATCGACGCGGCCCTGGCCGGACTCCAACGACTGCTCTCCCTCCGGGACTGTCACTTCACTCCGCGCGACCCGGGGACCATGGCGGCTCGGATCACCCCGCAGGGAGTGCTCACCGTCGGTGGCGAATCGTGGTCGACCCAGGACCTCGGCCTTCCCACCCGTCGGGTCGACCTTCCTGTTCGGGGCAGCGGTTGGCTGCTCGGTCACTTCCTGCTCACACCGACACCGGGCAAGTCCGTATCCCACCAGCAACTTCTGGTGGCGGTGGCCATCGCCGATCAGGTCGGTGCGGCCCTGGCTGCCGAACACTCGACGCCTGCGACCCGAGCATGAAAGGACCGAATCCCATCATGACCGCCAACGACCACCCATTGCGAGGCCCAAATGGTTGACGTCCTCTATATCGCCGTGCTCATCGCCTTCTTCGCGTTGATGGTCGGCTTCGTGCGGCTGTGC
This sequence comes from Acidimicrobiales bacterium, assembly GCA_017883075.1. GTDB lineage: Bacteria > Actinomycetota > Acidimicrobiia > Acidimicrobiales > RAAP-2 > DASZIT01. Next base: position 4,094 of record JADGOI010000127.1, on the reverse strand, counting down.
GAGCGCGTGGTCGGCAGGGACGACGTCGTCGATGTCGACCTCACCGACGATGACATCGATCCCGACGATGGCGCGCCGGCCACCGATCGACCCGACGCCACTTCCACCACCAAGACACCAGAGGAAGTCACCTCATGAAGAGCTACGACAATCTGCTCGCCCTGATCATCGCCGTGGTCGTCATGGGCTACCTGATCTACGCCCTGGTGGCACCGGAGAAACTCTGATGTCCCAGAACGTCATCGCTGTCATCGTCCTCATCGCCATGCTGGTGATCTCGACCCCACTCCTCGGGTCGTACATGGCCAAGGTGTTCACCAACAAGAAGGCCCCGGGCGACCGGTTCTTCAAGCCGTTTGAGCGCCTCGTCTACCGGATCACCGGGGTCAATCCCGAAGGCGAGCAGCGGTGGACCACCTACGCCATCTCGGTGCTGGCCTTCTCGTTGGTCTCGGTCCTGGTCCTCTACGGCATGCAGCGGCTGCAGGCGCACCTCCTGTTCAACCCGGACCACATGGCCAACGTGCCCGCTCCGTTGTCGTTCAACACCGCGGCCAGCTTCCTCACCAACACCAACTGGCAGAACTACGCCGGTGAGGACACCATGTCCCAGTTCACCCAGATGGCCGGGTTGGCGGTGCAGAACTTCGTGTCGGCAGCCGCCGGCATCGCCGTGGCCGTGGCCCTCATCCGAGGGCTGACCCGGAACCGGTCGAACACCCTGGGGAACTTTTGGGTCGACCTGACCCGCATCGTGACCCGCGTCCTCATTCCGATCGCCGCCATCGCCGCCATCATCTTGATCGCCCAGGGGGCGGTGCAGAATCTGCACGCCACCCACATGATCACCACCGTTTCCGGCCAGTCCCAGGGGATCCCCGGCGGTCCGGTGGCCTCCCAGGAGGTGATCAAGCAACTCGGGACCAACGGTGGCGGGTACTTCAACGCCAATGCCGGCCATCCCTTCGAGAGTCCAACCGGGCTGACCAACATGCTGTTGAACTGGTTGCTGCTCTGCATACCGTTCGCAATGGCATGGACCTTCGGGAAGATGGCCAAGGACCGCAAGCAGGGCTATGCCGTGCTCGGAGCCATGGGCGGCCTGTTCCTCATCGGTGCCCTGCTGGTAATGCCGCTGGAGGCCCACGGGAACATCCACATCACCCAGGCCCACGTCTCCCAGGCGATCACCGCGACCTCGCCGGGCGGCAATATGGAGGGCAAGGAGATCCGTAACGGACCGATCCTCTCCGCCCTCTTCAACTCCTCGTCGACCAGCACCTCCACCGGGTCGATCAACTCGGCCAACGACAGCTACACCGCCCTCGGTGGAGGGGTGATCCTGTTCAACATGATGCTCGGGGAGATCAGCCCCGGCGGTACCGGGTCCGGGCTCTACGGCATGCTCATCATGGCCATGCTGGCGGTGTTCATCGCCGGGCTCATGGTCGGGCGAACGCCCGAATACCTGGGCAAGAAGATCCAGGCCGCCGAGATGAAACTGGTGGTCCTCTACCTGTTGATGGTGCCGTTCGTGATCCTGCTGTTCACCGCCATCTCGGTGGTCATGCACTCGTCTTTGGCATCGATCTACAACCCGGGGCCCCACGGTCTCACCGAGGTCACCTACGCCTTCACCTCGGCGTCCAACAACAATGGCTCGGCCTTCGCCGGCCTCAGTGGCAACACCGATTGGTACAACACCACACTGGGCATCTGCATGCTGGTCGGTCGGTTCGCCCTGATGGTGCCGGTCCTGGCCATCGCCGGCTCGCTGGGTCGCAAGCAGAAGGCTCCACCAACATCAGGGACCTTGCCGACCGGCACGCCCCTCTTCGCGCTGCTGTTGGCAGGCATCGCCGTCATCGTCGTCGGCCTCACCTACTTCCCCGTGCTGGCCCTCGGCCCCATCGTCGAATCTCTCGTCGGAAAGTTCTGAGAAGGAGTCCGTGATGAGTCCCTCATCCACCCTCGAAGTATCTGAGGCCGCCCAGCAAGGGGGCCCGTCGGACGGTACCAAGAAGCGCTCGGCCACCTTCAACGCCGCCATCGTCCGCCGGGCCCTGGTCGACTCGGTGATCAAGCTCAGTCCACGGCACATGGCCAGCAATCCGGTGATGTTCGTGGTCGAGCTGGGAAGTGTGCTCACCACCTTCTACCTGATCCGGGACTTCGGTAGTTCCTCGAGTTCGGAGAACGTCTTCGCCCTCGGTGTGGTCATCTGGTTGTGGTTCACCGTGCTCTTCGCCAACTTCGCCGAAGCGGTGGCCGAAGGCCGGGGCAAAGCCCAGGCCGACACCCTGCGCAAGACCCGGGCCGAGACGGTGGCCTACGTGCAACGCGGGGACGACGTGGTCGAGGTGGCCTCCAGCCAGCTGCAACTCGGCGACCTGTGCGTGGTGGTCGCCGGACAGCTCATTCCCGGGGACGGCGACATCGTGGACGGCATTGCGACGGTCGACGAGTCGGCCATCACCGGGGAGTCGGCCCCGGTCATACGCGAGTCCGGCGGTGACCGCTCGTCGGTGACCGGTGGGACCCGGGTGCTCTCCGACCGCATCGTGGTACGGATCACCTCCAGGCCGGGCGAGACCTTCCTCGACCGGATGATCGCCCTGGTCGAAGGGGCCAGCCGCCAGAAGACCCCCAACGAGATCGCCCTGGACATTCTGCTGGCCGGGCTGACCATCATCTTCATGTTCACGGTGGTGTCGCTCCAGCCCTTCTCCATCTACTCGGGTGCTCCGCAGTCGATCATCGTGCTGGTGGCACTGCTGGTCTGCCTGATCCCCACCACCATCGGGGCGTTGCTGTCCGCCATCGGTATCGCCGGCATGGACCGTCTGGTGCAGCGCAACGTCCTGGCCATGTCCGGCCGGGCCGTCGAGGCGGCCGGCGACGTCTCCACCCTCCTGCTCGACAAGACCGGCACCATCACCTTCGGCAACCGCCGGGCTGACGTCTTCGTGCCCATGCCCAACGTCGAGCAGCACGAGTTGGCCGCCGCGGCAATGCTCTCGAGCCTGGCCGACGAGACTCCCGAAGGCCGGTCCATCGTGGAACTGGCCGAGACCCACTACGGCCAGGTCGCTGCAGAGGTCCCTGCGGCCGATCTGGTGCCGTTCACCGCCCAGACCCGGATGAGCGGACTGGACATCGAGGGACGGTCGATCCGCAAAGGTGCCGCCGACTCGGTGCGGCGGTGGGTGGAGAGTCAAGGGGGGACCTCCCCGGTCGAACTGGCCCCGATCGTGGAGGCCATCTCCAAGGGCGGCGGGACGCCGCTGGTGGTCGCCGACGGCACCCGGGTACTGGGTGTGATCCATCTCAAGGACGTGGTGAAGCCGGGCATCGCCGAAAAGTTCGTCGAGATGCGGAAGATGGGCATCCGCACGGTGATGATCACCGGGGACAACCCGCTCACTGCCGCGGCCATCGCCGCGGAGGCCGGGGTCGACGACTTCCTGGCCGAGGCCACCCCCGAGGACAAGATGGCCCTGATCAAGAAGGAGCAGTCGGGGGGCCATCTGGTGGCCATGACCGGGGACGGAACCAACGATGCCCCCGCTCTGGCCCAGGCCGACGTGGGTGTGGCCATGAACAGCGGGACCCAGGCGGCCAAGGAGGCCGGCAACATGGTCGACCTCGACTCCAACCCGACCAAGCTCATCGACATCGTGGAGATCGGCAAGCAGCTGCTGATCACCCGGGGATCGCTGACCACCTTCTCCATCACCAACGACATCGCCAAGTTCTTCGCCATCATCCCGGCCATGTTCGTCGGCGTATTCCCCGCACTGCACACCATCAACATCATGCACCTGAGCTCGCCGCATAGCGCCATCCTGTCGGCGGTCATCTTCAACGCCCTGATCATCGTGGCGTTGATCCCCCTGGCGCTCCGCGGGGTCAAGTTCAGGGCTGCCGGCGCTGCCTCCGTGTTGCGCCGCAACCTGCTCATCTACGGGCTCGGTGGCTTCATCATCCCCTTCGTGGGGATCAAACTCATCGACATGATCATCACTGCGTTGGGAGTCAAATAATGCGCCGCCAACTACTCACAGCCGTCGGTATGGTCATCGTGCTGACCCTGG
>JADGOI010000040.1 GCA_017883075.1 Acidimicrobiales bacterium | reverse complement strand
ATGGACCGGTTCCTCCTGGTTCTGGGTCACGCCGGCCTGCTTCCGGGTGGACTGGTCATCCCCCAGTTCGTGGTCGACCAGGTTCGCACCCAGGCCGACGGTCCGGACTCCGTCTCGTCTCGACGTGCGCGGCGCGGCCTCGAATCCATCGAAGCACTCCGCGAATTCGGCGTCAACGTCCACGTGGCACCCGACGAGATTCCCGAGGTTGATGACCCCACCGTCAAGCTCCTTACGGTGGCCCGAAGGCTCGGGCTGCGGATCGGAACCTGCACATCCCGGGTGGTCGAACAAGCCGGCGATTGGGACCTCGCCGCCGTCGACCTCCGGCGGGTCGCCGGTGAACTCACCCCGGATCACACACCCGGTGAACGCCTGACCGTCGACCTCACCAAGGCGGGGCGCCAACCCCGCCAAGCGGTTGGCTACCTTCCCGACGGTGACATGGTGGTGGTCAACGACGCTCTCCACCTCGTAGGAGCTCACGGAGTGATCGTCACAGTGTCGTCCACCCGCCCGACGAATCAGGGGCTCATGGTATTTGCCCATCTGACGGTCGATGCCGGTGTCGGCGGCGATGTCGAAGGGCACGCGCCATCGGACTCAACCAATGGTTCGCCTCGCCAGATTCCCTGAGGCCCCTAACGGAGATCAGTTCGCTGTCGTGGCCCTCACGCCGACTTGACGGCGGCAACCAGTTTGGTGAGCGTGTCCTTGGCGTCCCCAAACAACATGGTGGTCTTGGGGTCATACAACAGCTCATTGTCGATGCCGGCGAATCCGGGTCGCATCGAACGCTTTAGAAAGACGATGTGCTGTGCCAGGTCAGCGTGGATGATGGGCATCCCGTAGATCGGGCTTCCCGGTGTGTTGTTGGCGGCCGGGTTCACCGTGTCGTTGGCCCCCACCACCAGCGCCACGTCAGCCGTAGCCAACTCGGGGTTGGCCTCGTCCATCTCCTTCAGCTCGTCATAGGGAACGTTGGCCTCGGCCAGCAAAACGTTCATGTGACCAGGCATGCGCCCAGCCACCGGATGGATGGCGTAGAAGACCTCAACACCCCGCTCGGTCAGCAGGTCGGCCAACTCGCGAGCGGTGTGCTGCGCCTGCGCCACGGCCAGCCCGTAGCCGGGGATGATGACTACCTTGCGGGCATAGGCCATCAGTACCCCGATGTCCTCGGGCGTTCCCACCTTGACCGGACGGGCGTCCGCCCCTGCGCCGTCAGCGCCACCGGACGCCGTCACCACCGACCCGAAGGCGCTGAACAACACGTTGGCCAGCGACCGCCCCATCGCCTTGCTCATCATGCGGGTAAGCAGAATTCCCGATGCCCCGACCAGGGTGCCGGCAATGATCAGCAGATTGTTCCCCAGGGAGAAGCCCGACGCCGCAACGGCCAGACCGGTGAACGAGTTCAACAGCGAAATGAGCACCGGAACATCCGCACCACCGATCGGCAACACAAAGATCACGCCGAGCACCAGCGCCAGCACCGACATGACGACCAACAAGGCCACGTTGGCGGTGAGAACGGTGGCCACGGCCAAGCCGACAATGGCGATCCCCACGAAGGCGTTGATCACCTGCTGCGCCGGATAGGTGATCGGACGGCCGGTGATCAACTCCTGCAGCTTGATGAAGGCAATGGCGCTACCGGAGAAGGACACGCAACCGATCAGAATGCCGAGGATGACTTCGACGATCTTGTAGACGGCCGGCTTCCCGGTGAACGAGTCGTGCGAGGTGAGGATCAAGAACGCCGTCATCGACACCAGGGCGGCGGCCCCGCCACCGACACCGTTGAAGATGGCGACCATTTGCGGCATGGCGGTCATCTTCACTCTGCGTGCCGCCGGCACCGCGATGGCGGTTCCGATGATCATGGCCACCACCATGAGGATGAGACGGCTGCCGGCATGACGCACCGACGGGATGGTGAACGTCATGGCAATGGCCAGGGTGGCGGCACCGGCGCCCAGCATGTTGCCCTGGCGAGCGAATTTCGGGGAGCTCAAGCCCTTGAGGGCCAGGATGAAGCCGATGGCGGCCAGCAGATAAACAAGGTCGACCCAGGTGAGGAGGCTCATGACGTGGCACCTCCCTGACCTGGCTCCTCAGGGGTGCCCGCTGACTTTGCCGGCCGGTCGGACGGCTTGGCCTTGAACATCTCGAGCATCCGGTCGGTGACGACGAACCCGCCGACCACGTTGAGCGTGGCCAGGAGCACGGCGAGAAAGCCCAGGATGGTCTGGACGTCGCCCTGTGCCTGACCGAGGATGGCCATGGTCCCCACCAAAATGATCCCGTGAATGGCATTGGTCCCCGACATGAGCGGCGTGTGGAGAATGCTCGGGACCTTGGACACCACCTCGTTGCCGACGAATGCGGCCAGCACAAAGATGGTCAGAAGTTCGATGATGCCGACGGTCATGAGGCCGCCCCCTTCTTCTCGTCAGCCGTATCGGCCGGACTTCCCTCGGCCGGTGTCCCTTCAGCCGGTGTCCCTTCAGCCGGCGTGGCCCCGGTCGCCGGGGCGGAAGGCGGAGCATCCACCGGAGCCGGATCCGGAGCCGGGAGGCCCAGTGCCTCGGCGGTAGCGGCGTGCACCACTGTGCCGGCCTTCACCACGCAGGTGCCGATCACTATCTCGTCGTTGAAGTCGGGCGCCAGCTCACCGTCTTTCACCACCAGAGCCATAAAATTGGCGACGTTGCGCGAATAGAGGAAGCTGGCGTGGGTCGGCATCGATGCCGGGGTATTGGACAACCCGACCACGGTGACCCCGTGGACCAGTACGTCTTCACCGGCAACCGACAGTTCGCAGTTGCCCCCGGAATCTGCGGCCATGTCAATAATGACCGCCCCTTCGGACATGCCTTCGACCATGGACTCGGTCACCAGTACCGGTGCCTTGCGCCCGGGGATCTGTGCGGTGGTGATCACCACGTCGGCGTTGGCCACCTCCGCAGCCAGCAACTCCTGCTGCTTGGCCAGGTACTCGGCCGACTGTTCCTTGGCGTAGCCGCCGGTCCCTTCCTGGGTCTCGAGACCGAGCTCCACAAACTGGGCACCCAAACTCTTGACCTCTTCTTTCACCGCCGCCCGGACGTCATAGGCGCGCACAACCGCTCCCAACCGTCTAGCGGTGGCGATGGCCTGCAGGCCGGCCACGCCGGCCCCCATCACCAGCACCTTCGCCGGGGGCACGGTGCCGGCGGCAGTCATGAACATGGGGAAGAACTTGGCCAGATGCTCGGCAGCCGACAGCCCGGCGCGGTAACCGCTCACCATGGCCTGGGAGGAAAGGGCGTCCATCGACTGGGCCCGACTGATCCGAGGCAGCAGATCGAGGCTGTAGACGGTGGCTCCTTTGGACGCCAGGGCCTTCACCACGTCGTGGGCTGCCACCGGCTGCAGAAAGCTGATCACCGAGACGCCCTCGGGGAGCTGTGCCACCTCTTCGATGGTCGGAGGCTGCACCCTCGCCACCAAGTCAGCCCCGGTCAGGGCGGCGGCGGCATCGGCGACCACCGTGGCCCCGGCTTGCTGGTAGGCGGCATCGGTGAAGCGAGCAGCAGTGCCGGCACCGGACTGCACGACGACGTCGATCCCCGAACCGGCCAGCTTTGCCGCCACCTCGGGAACGATCGCCACCCGTGCCTCGCCCGGGAGGGACTCTTGGATTACGGCGAGTTTCACGGCTCGTTGTCTACTTGAAATTGCCCTCTCCGACCACTCGACTGGTCAGGACACCTGGATCGGAACCACCACGTGTCTCATCTTCGGGGGGCCAAGAGCACGATCGGAGGCCGGCTGGAGCGCGATCGGAGAGCGGCTGTGGAGGGCGGGCGGATAGCCATGGCTACCGGTGTACTCCACGACCGGCGGTCAAGAACGCGGGCCATTCGCCGCCACCGTGAGCAACCAGGTTGGCTCCCGATACGTAGCCGGCAACCGACGGGGAAGAGAGAAACAGGCACAGGTTGGCAAGGTCCTCCGGCGTACCGAACCTCCCCATCGGCACGGTGGCCGCCACCGCCGCCATTCCCTCCGCTCCTCCGTAATGGGCAGCTGCCGACTCGGTGGCTACCAACCCGGCACTCACGCAGTTGACCCGCACTTTCGGTGCCCACTCGATGGCCAGTGACTGGGTCAGATTGATCAGGCCGGCCTTGGCTGCTCCATAGGCCGCAGTCCCCGGGGATGGCCTGATCCCACTGACCGAACCGATGTTGATGATCGACCCGCCCTCGGTCTGCCCTTGCATCACCCGGTTGGCCGCCTGGGCACAGTAGAGCGGAGCCAGCAGATTGAGGGTGACGATCGAGGCGGCAAACCGCGGGGACGCGGTGGCGGCATCCGCCTCGGGCGACCCCCCGGCATTGTTGACCAGCACATCGAGACGCCCGAACCGGCCGTTGGCCTGTGCCACCACCGATGCCGCCTGTTCGGGATCGCGGAGATCGGCCACTACGAATACGGCGCGCCGGAGCACCCCGTCGCCATCGTGGGCGGAGGGGAGATCGTTCTCGGCCGTCTCGGACCGCCCACACACCATCACCTCGGCCCCGGCCGCCAGAAACCCTTCGGTGATTCCGCGGCCGATCCCCCGGGCTCCCCCAGTGATCACTGCCACCTGCCCGGCGAAATCAAAGCTGACCGGTGGGCGGGTGTTTCCGGTTATTGCCACTGCTGCCTCCTGTCCTCCGACTGGTACTGTCCTATTCTGACGGTGTATCAGATCATGTTGGGCGAGAGCCTGTGGCCGTCCTTCGTGTGGACGACGCCCGGCGCCGACTTCTGACCCGACGACCTACCGACTCGGAGTTTTCCATGCCCATTGAGACCTATCAGAAGCAACCAGGCATTGCCGAAGTGGTCATTGACCACCCGCCGGTCAACGCACTCGACGTGGCTGGGTGGTTCGCCCTGGCCGAGGCGGTGGTAGCGGCCGGGAGGGTGTCCGACAATCGGGTGGTCATCGTTCGGGCTGAGGGCCGTGGGTTCTGTGCCGGGGTCGACATCAAGGAGATCCAGGCCAAGGGGGACGAGGCGCTGATCGGTGCCAATCGGGGTTGCTACGCGGCGTTTGCCGCCATGTATGAGTGTGAGATCCCGGTGATCGCCGCCATCCACGGTTTCTGCCTCGGGGGAGGGGTGGGCATCGCGGGGAATTCGGACATCATCGTGGCTTCGGACGATGCCACCTTCGGACTCCCAGAGGTCGACCGTGGGGCCCTCGGCGCCGCCACCCACCTGTCGCGACTGGTCCCTCAACACCGGATGCGCTCGATGGTCTACACCGCCCAGGTGGCCACGGCAATCGAGCTCCACCACTATGGCTCGGTGCTGCGTGTGGTGCCTCGTTCTGAACTAATGGACGCCGCCTACGAGGTGGCGGGCGATATCGCCGCCAAGAGCCCGACCATTTTGCGGAGGGCCAAAGAGTCGCTCAACGGCATCGATCCGGTGGATGTGAAACTCAGCTATCGGCTCGAACAGGGATTCACCTACGAGCTTCACGTGGCAGGGGTCGCCGACGAACAGAGGGCGGCCTTCGTCGACAAGCGCGACGCCGACACCTCCAAATAACCAGATAACCGACGGACAGGAACGGACCGGACACTGTGGCAGACAAACGACTCTCGCTGGACGAGCTCATCGGCGAGCTCCGAAGCGGCATGACCATCGGGATCGGCGGGTGGGGCTCGAGGCGCAAGCCCATGGCCGCGGTACGGGCCATGCTGCGCTCGGACCTGACCGATCTGACAGTGGTGTCCTACGGAGGCCCCGACGTCGGCCTGCTGTGTGCGGCGGGCAAAGTACGTAAGGTGATCTTCGCCTTCGTCACCCTCGATTCGATCCCGACCGATCCCCACTTTCGGGTTGCCCGCCAAACCGGTGCCATCGAGGCCATGGAGGTGGACGAGGGGATGTTCTACCTGGGCCTGCTGGCTGCCTCCCAACGGGTACCATTCCTACCCACTCGTGCCGGCCTGGGCTCGGACGTCCTGTCTCTCAACCCGTCTCTTCGCACCATCACCTCTCCATATGACGACGGCGAGGTGTTGGTAGCCATGCCGGCCTTGGCCCTCGATGCCGCGGTGATCCACGTGAACCGGGCCGATGCCGGGGGATCCGGCCAGATTCTGGGTCCCGACCCCTTCTTCGATGAGCTCTTTCTGGGTGCTGCCAAGCGCCGTTACGTCACCACCGAACGCCTCGTCCCCACCGAGCAATTCGCTTCTGAAGGTCCGATCCAGACCATGTGCATCAGTCGCCTGTTGACCGACGGCGTCATCGAAACCCCGGGCGGTGCCCACTTCACCGCCTGTGTCCCCGACTACTCCCGCGACGAGCCATTTCAGAAGGCCTATGTATCGGCGGCCGGCGATGCCGACGCCTGGACCGCGTTCCGTGAGCACTACCTCGAGGTCGACGAGGCCGGGTACCAGACGGCCCGGATGGACCCGGTGGGGGGACAACAGGAGGTGGCCCGATGAACGAGTCGACAGATGCGAGCCGGGCCGAGTTCTGCGTCATTGCCTGTGCGGAGATATTCCGGGGTGATGGTGAGGTGATGGCCAGTGCCTTCGGGACGGCCCCGGCTCTCGGAGCCCGCCTGGCCAAGCTCACCTTCACCCCCGACCTGGTGCTCACCGACGGTGATGCCGCACTGATGGTCGGGGCTCCGCCGCTCGGGACCCCACCCTCCGAGCTCACCATCGAGTCGCACATGCCATACCGGAAAGTGTTCGATGTGGTGTGGTCGGGACGCCGCAACCTGATCATGATGGCCTCCCAGATCGACCGCACCGGCAACCAGAACATCAGCGCCATCGGCGACTGGGCCAAGCCCAAAGCTCAGCTTGTGGGTGTCCGGGGAGCTCCGGGGAACACCGTCAACCATCCGACCAGTTACTGGGTCCCCAACCACTCCACCCGCTCCTTTGTGGACCAGGTCGACGTGGTCTCTGGTGTGGGCTACGCACGGGCCGCGTCAGCCGGTCCATCGGCAACCCGGTTCCACCAGATCCGCCAGGTGGTATCCAACCTCGGCGTCTTCGACTTCGAGACACCTGAGCACGTCATGCGCCTGCGTTCGGTGCATCCCGGCGTCACCGTGGAGGAGATCGTCGATGCCACCGGTTTCGCCTTGGTCATCCCGGATGATGTGCCCGACACCCGGCTACCGACGCCCGAGGAGTTGGAGTTGATCCGCGACGTGCTCGACCCGAAGGGGCTGCGGGATCGCGAGGTCAAGTCGTGACCGGAACAGGGGCTCGGGCGCACCCGGCCCTCCACACCCGGTTCTGCGAGTTGGTCGGGGTCGAGTTCCCCATTGTGCAGACCGGCATGGGCTGGGTGGCCGGTCCGAGGTTGGTGGCGGCCACTGCCGAGGCGGGCGGTTTGGGCATCCTGGCCTCTGCCACCATGACGTTCGACGAGTTGGTGGCGGCCATCGCCGATGTACGAGCCCGTACCGACCGGCCCTTCGGGGTCAACATGCGCACCGACGTAGCCGACGTCGGGGACCGGGTGGCGCTGATGATCGAACAGGGGGTGAAGGTGGCCAGCTTCGCCCAAGCACCCATGCCCGCACTGGTGACCCGTTGCCGGGAGGCCGGGTTGGTGGTGATGCCGACCATCGGGGCCCGGCGCCATGCCGAAAAGGTGGCGGGGTGGGGTGTCGACGCGGTGATCGCCCAGGGGGGCGAAGGCGGCGGTCATACCGGCACCGTCCCCACCTCCCTGTTGACGCCGGCGGTGGTGGACGCGGTGGGCGAGAAGGTGGCGGTGATCGCCGCCGGCGGGTTCTTCGACGGCCGCGGGTTGGTCGCCGCCCTGGCCTACGGAGCCTCCGGCATCGCCATGGGTACTCGCTTCTTGTTGACCCAGGAGAGCCGGGTGCCCGACGAGGTGAAGCAGGTCTACCTGGGTACCCCGGTGACCGGCACCGTGGTGTCGACCGCAGTGGACGGTGCCCCGCAACGGGTCATCCGCACCGAATTCATCGACCATCTGGAGCGGGCCAGTTGGCTCCGGAACCTACCCCGGGCCATAGCCAGCGCCCACTCCTTCAAACGCGAGACCCGTTCGTCTCTGGGAGCCCTCTTGCGGGAGGGCCGCGCCATGAAGCACGGCAACGAGTTGTCGTGGCCCCAGGTGGTGATGGCGGCCAATGCGCCGGTCATGACCAAAGCGGCATTGGTCGATGGTCGCACCGACGTCGGGGTCCTACCCACCGGCCAAGTGGTGGGTGAGATCACCGAACTACCGACGGTGGCTGAACTGATCACGCGGATAGTGGCCGAGGCTACCGAAGTGTTGGACCGTTTCGGGTCTGCGGCCGCCGGCCGGACGGCCTGAGCGCCGGGGACTATCCCAGGCGTTCGATGATGGTGGCGTTGGCCTGGCCGCCACCCTCGCACATCGTCTGCAGTCCGAAGCGGGCCCCTGTCCGCTCCATCTCGTTCAGCAAGGTGCACATCAGCCGTGCCCCGGAGCCGCCGGTCGGATGTCCGATGGCGATGGCGCCACCATTCACATTGACCTTGGACATGTCCGGATGGTGCTCCTTCTCCCACGCCAGTACCACCGACGCGAATGCCTCGTTGATCTCGATGAGATCGATGTCATCGAGGGATAACTTCGCCTTTTCGAGTACCAGGGTCGTGGCCGGGATCGGTGCCGTCAGCATGATGACCGGATCGTTGGCAGCCACGGCGAAGGTATGGAACCTGGCCCGCGGCCGCAATCCCAACTGCCTGGCCCTCTCCTCGCTCATCACCAGCACCGCCGCCGCCGCGTCAGAGATCTGAGATGAAGACGCCGCGGTGACAAGGCCGTTCTCGACGAACGCCGGCGGCAACGAGGCCAACTTCTCGTAAGTGGATCCGGGCCTCACCCCCTCGTCGAAGGTCAGCAGCCCCTCTTCGGCTGGATCGCCTTCGTCGGTTCCGGCTTGGGCGATCTTGTTCTCGACCCGGGCCCGCCGGGTGGCGAGGGGGATGATCTCGTTCTCGAAACGACCCTCGGAGGTGGCCCGAGCTGCCCGGTCGTGGGACTCGAGTGCCAACCTGTCCATGGCCTCACGGGAGATCCCCCACCGGCGGGCGATCTCCTCGGCGCACAGTCCCTGGTGGATGAAGTCGAACCGGTCATGGACGGTAGGTCCGTAGGCCTCTCCCGGGCCGTGCTCGGTGGTCGAACCGATGGGCACCCGGCTCATCGCCTCCACGCCACCACCAATGACAATGTCCATGGCTCCCGACATCACGGCCTGGGCGGCGAAGTGAACCGCCTGTTGTGCTGATCCGCACTGGCGATCGACAGTGGTGCCGGGCACGGTGTCGGGAAATCCGGCGGCCAAGGCGGCATTTCGGCCGATATTCATGGCCTGCTCACCAACAGTCATGGTGCAGCCGAAGATCACATCCTCGACCAGGGCCGGGTCGAGATCGTTGCGCTCCAGAAGCGCCCGTAGCGGTTGTGCGGCCAAGTCGACAGCGTGCCAACCCGAGAGACGACCGTTCTTCTTCCCCACCGGGGTACGGACGGCATCCACAATCACAGCGTTCGGCATGGGATCATTGTGCCCGATCAACCACGATTGCCGAAAGTCCGGCAGTGTGTCAGATTTCTCCATCCCCGGCGAGCCCACCTCGGGCCACCCCATGCACCGACCGACGGACCGACCAATGGAAAACCCATGAACACCACAACCGACGGAGCCATGGACCTACGGTTCACCCCCGCCCAGGAAGAATTCCGGGCCGAGGCACGCCATTGGCTGGCCGCAAACTCCCCCGCTCCCGGGTCGCTGCCGTCCCTCGACACCCCGGATGGCTTCGAAGCTCACCGGGCCTGGGAACAGACCATGTTCGCCGACCGCTGGTCAGTGGTGTCGTGGCCCGAGGAGTTCGGCGGACGGGACGTCGGCATTCTCGAATGGCTGATCTTCGAAGAGGAGTACTGGCGCATCCAGGCCCCGGTCCGGGTGAGCCAGAACGGCGTCTTTCTGCTGGCTCCCACCATGTTCGAGTTTGGGACCGATGCCCAAAAGGCCCGGTTCCTCCCGCCCATGGCCTCCGGAGAAGAGATCTGGTGCCAGGGGTGGTCGGAGCCCGATGCCGGCAGCGACTTGGCCGGGATCCGCAGCCGGGCGGAACGAGCACCGGATGACGACGGTTGGCTGCTCACCGGCCAGAAGACGTGGGCCTCACGCGGGGCGTACGCCGAATGGTGTTTCGGTCTCTTCCGTACCGACCCTGACGCCGAACGCCATCGGGGCCTCACCTACTTTCTGATGGCCATGGACTCCCCCGGGGTGACCGTGCGGCCGATCCCCCAAATCGACGGTGAGCCCGGATTCGCGGAGATCTTCTTCGAGAGCGTCTTCGTTCCCGACTCGCAGGTGCTCGGGGGCGTCGGCCAGGGTTGGAGCGTGGCCATGGCCACCGCCGGATCCGAACGCGGTCTCAGCCTCCGGAGCCCCGCCCGCTATACCGAAGCGGTGTCCCGTCTGGTTTCGCTCTATGCCGAGCGCCTTGACCGCGACCCGGCCCGGGCGGCCCGTAGCGCCGACGCGGTGGCCCAGGTGTGGATGGATGCCGAGGCCTACCGGCTGAATACGTACTGGACCGCCAGCCGGGTACTGGCCGGCGGAACCGTTGGCCCCGAGGCCAGTGCCAACAAGATCCACTGGTCCGAGACCGACCTGGCTATCTATCGCACTGCGCTGGGATTGCTCGGACCCGAGGCCGAGCTCACCGGGGGTGGCGGAGTGGCAGGCAACCCGTGGCTCGATGGCTTCCTGTTCGCACTGGCCGGTCCCATCTACGCCGGCACCAACGAGATCCAGCGGAACGTGGTGGCCGAACGCCTGCTCGGGCTGCCTCGGGCCTGACGGATCAGGAGAATTCACCGTGCGATTTGCTTTCACCGAACAACAGACCGAGTTTCGGGACGCGGTACGCCAGGTTCTGACCAAGGAGTGCACCCCCGACGACCTACGGGCGGCGTTCGACGCCCCCGCGGCCCGCACCGATCGGTGGACGACTTTGGCAGAGATGGGGGTGGTCGGGTTGACGGTTCCCGAACCTCAGGGCGGCCTGGGGCTCGACCTCCTCGATCTGGTGCCGCTGCTAGAGGAAGCCGGTCGCTCGGCGTTACCTGAGCCTCTCATCGAAACTACTGCCCTGGCGGCTCCACTGTTGGCAGCATTCCCGTCCGGTCCGGCGGTCGACTGGTTGGAGCGCATCGCCATCGGCGTGGTCACCGCCGCGGTCGGACCCGTCGAAGTGATCAGCGGGTCAGCCGGATCAACCGGCGGCGAAGCGACCGTGCCGGCGGCTGTGGGCGCCGACCTGTACATCTTGTCCTCCGCATCCGGAGTACACGCCGTTCCCTCCGCCGACGTCACGGTGACGCCGGTGGCCTCGCTCGACCCCACCCGTCGACTTGGAACCATCGACTGGGAGCCGACCACGACGACCCTCATCGCATCCGGAGAAGAGTCCCGTGAGGAATTGGTTCGTCTGGCCGATCGGGCATCGGTGGCGACTGCGGCGGAACTGTTGGGTCTCGCCGATCGGATGATCTCCATCGCGGCCGCCTATGCCAAGGAGCGAAACCAATTCGGCAAGCCGATCGGTAGCTTCCAGGCGGTCAAACATCTCTTGGCCGGAGCCCGGGTGAAACTCGAGTTCGCCCGTCCGGCGGTCTATGGCGCGGCATGGTCCCTCGGGCAGGTGGATCTAGCCGGATCACCGAGCGGCTCCCGAGGCGCGTCGCTGGCCAAGGCCTACGCCTCGGATGCCGCCACCGAAGCGGCCCGGGTGTCGCTGCAGGTGCATGGAGCCATCGGCTACACCTGGGAGTGCGACCTCCACCTGTATCTGAAACGGGCGTGGGCCTTGGCCGAGTCGTGGGGATCGTCCGCCGACCATCGCAGCCGTATCCTGGCGTCATTGGTGGTTGAGCTCCACCAGACCCAGGCCTGAACAGGTCCCTCTGCGAACCCCGACGAGTCCCTGGCGGATGGAGTGATCCGGGTCGAGGCACCCTGTGGCCTCGGGTATCCGAACTGGCGAGATCGCCCGGCCATCGACCGGGGCAACGACGCCTTCGTCTGCGGTGACTCGGTGGCGGGTGCCGACGACACCCTTCGGGCAATCAGAGGGGTCATCCACATCCGACCCGGGCGTCCTTGCCAACCCCAGAAGTTCCACCTCGCGGCGAATTCCCCGGGCGATTCGCCGCGAGGTGGAGCTTCTGCCCCGCGGCGGGGCATCGGAACCACCGCAGCCGCCAACTCGATCGTTGGCGCACCCGAGATCAATACCTTCATGCCTGTCAGCATGCAGGCATGACGCAGATGACCTGGCGGTCTACCGACGAACTGCTCGAGCTGGTCCGGCGGGCTACCGATCGGCAAGGTCACAGCATGAACGAGTTCGTCACCGCGGTTCTCGACGCCGCCACCAACCCCGAGCTGGCCGGCAGTGACGGTGATCGTGGGTTACTCCGCCCTTCCAGAAACCGGTGCTATCGAGCAGACTGTCCAGCGGGGCCGGCGACTGCGCCGACGAAGGGGTCTGGTCGGAAGCACAGCTTGCGGTGACCCAGCTGAACAACCGGCTTTCGCCAGAGCGGTCAGTGCCAACGCCACTGCCGTGCCAGTGAAATGGTGCTTCTTGCCGAAACGCCTGCCTGTGCCCATCGTGGTCGCCCTCCCATGCACAGTGCCCGATTGTCTCAGGGGCAACAGCAGCGTTACGTTCAGGGTCGCCACCCAGTACCAACCTGTCCGCCATCCGAGAGGCCCTCACGTTCCATGGACGCAACCACGCTCATCAACTCCTTTCGCGTCGACGGCAAAGTCGCCGTCATCACGGGAGCCGGTAGCGGCATCGGTCGGGCCAGTGCCTTGGCGTTGGCCGGTGCGGGTGCCACGGTGGTGTGTGCCGACATTCACCACGACACCGCCACCGAGACGGCCGAAGAGATCGTCGCCGCCGGCGGCACCGCCGAAGGGGTCAGGCTCGACGTATCGAACCGAGGCGACGTCGATGCATTGGCCGCCCGCGTTGCGACCGAGCGTGGGGGCATCCACATCTGGGCCAACATCGCCGGAATCATGGTGGAGGGCCCGTTCCTCGATGCTCCCGAAGCGGACCTCGACCGCATCCTGGCCGTCAACCTGAAAGGCGTGTTCTTCGGGTGCCAGGCGGCAGGCCGGATCATGGTCACTCAGCCCGAAGGCGGCAGCATCATCAACGCCTCATCGGCGGCGGCCGATGCACCGAGCCCCAACATCGTCAGCTATGCCATCTGCAAGGCGGGTGTGGTTCAAATGACCAAGTCACTGGCCATCGAGATCGGGAAGAAGGGGGTCCGGGTCAATGCGGTGGCTCCCGGGTTCGTACTCACCGGGATGACTGGTCGCTACTTCATTCGGCCCGACGGCACAGTTGACGAGGAGATGCAGGAGGCGGTGATCGGTCCCATGCGCAAGCACACCCCACTGCGTTCGATCGGCGAGCCCGAGGACATAGCCGCCGCGGTGCTCTACCTCGCCTCCGACGCCGCTCGCTTCATGACCGGTCAGGTGGTGCGACCCAATGGAGGGGTGGCAATGGTCTGATGGCCGACGATGACCTGACCGACCCTTCCGCAGACCCTCCCGCTGGGCCCCGCACCGGGATCATCATCTCGGGACACCACTCGCCCATGGCCTGGATCCTCGTCTTCACCAAGCTCACCGTCGAAATCGACGGCCGGCCGGTGGTCGGACCCTGGCGGAAGCATTTCATCCCCACCGAACCCGGCGACCACCACATCGATGTGTTCTTCAACTACATCGGCCAACCCCGATGCGGCGAAGCATCGGTAGACGTGCAGGTTCAAGAAGGCAGTGCGGTGGCCCTCGCCTATCGGGCCTCCAGCCTGATGACGTCACCGGGACGCCTCGAGATCAGGTCGAAGCGGCTCTGACCCGACCGAAGCCATCGAGGGGGACGTTCACGAAGCTGTTGCACCGCTTCGGCGACATCGGTGGTGTACAGCATCAGTTGCCGCCGTACGCATCATGCCGGATGCACGACGCTGCCCTGGCGACGCGCAACGCCAAGGGCACTCATGACATCGGGATCCACCTGGTGGACCCGTGGCACGCCGACCCATGAATGCGCCAGACATCAGCCCCGGGTCCAAGCCTCAGCAACCCGGCCAGGGAATCAACTCACAAACTGACGCACCGTCAGAACACCGGTTACACTCGGCCCATGGTCGACCTGCCGATGATTATTTCCGTTGACGACCACGTCGTCGAGCCCGCCACCCTCTGGACCGATCGCCTTCCCACCAAGTACCACGAGGTCGGTCCGCGCATCGTCCGTGCCCCGATGGGAGAGATCACCTTCATCGGCGGAAAACTCACGGTGAAGCCAGGTTCCAAAGGCCTTCCCACCGACTGGTGGTACTACGAGGATCTGAAACGCCCGCTGCTGCGGGTCGATTCCGCCGTCGGCGTCCCCCGCGAAGAGGTCACGATGCGCGGCATCACCTACGAGGACATGCGGCCCGGCTCCTACCTGGTGCCGCCCCGCCTGGAGGACATGGATGTCAACCATCTCGAAGCCTCCATCTGCTTCCCCACCTTCCCCCGGTTCTGCGGCCAGACCTTCACCGAGGCGAAGGACAAGGAACTGGCTCTGCTCTGTGTGAAGGCGTACAACGACTGGATGGTCGAAGAGTGGTGCGGGCCCGAGGCCAAGGGCCGCCTCATCCCCCTCACCCTGATTCCGCTGTGGGACGCCGAGTTGGCCGCCGACGAGGTGCGCCGCAATGCCGACCGAGGCGTGCGGGCCGTCTGCTTCAGTGAGATCCCGCCGTTCCTCGGACTGCCGTCGGTACACGACCCTGATCACTACTGGGACCCGTTCTTCCGGGCATGCTCGGAGACCGGCACCGTGATCAACATGCACATCGGATCGTCGTCGAAGATGCCGTCGACGTCGGCTGACGCCCCGCCGGCGGTGGGCTCCACCCTCACCCACTCCAACGCCACCTACTCGATGGTCGACTTCATGTTCTCGGGGGTGCTGGTGCGCTTCCCCGACCTGAAGTTGGCCTATGCCGAGGGCCAGATCGGCTGGATCCCCTACATCCTCGAGCGGGCCGACAAAGTGTGGGAAGAGAACCGGGGCTGGGGCGGCGTGGCCGACATCGTTCCGGAACCACCGTCGACCTACTTCCACCGACAGATCTTCGGCTGCTTCTTCGACGATGCCTTCGGTCTGAAGAATGTGGATTCGATCGGCGTGGACAACATCACCTACGAG
Organism: Acidimicrobiales bacterium; assembly: GCA_017883075.1. Classification (GTDB taxonomy): domain Bacteria; phylum Actinomycetota; class Acidimicrobiia; order Acidimicrobiales; family RAAP-2; genus DASZIT01. The sequence goes on along the minus strand of JADGOI010000040.1, from coordinate 5,072 downwards.
TCGGACTACCCGCACTCCGATTCGACCTGGCCCCACACCCGCCAGATCGCAGAGAAGCAGATGAAGGATCTCACCGACGAACAGCGTTACAAGATTGTCCGGGGCAACGCCATCAAGCTGTACGACCTCGACTTCAAATAGGCGCCGGTGGACCTTCGCTACACCCAAGCCGAGCAGTCATTTCGGACCGGCCTGCGAACCTGGCTCGCCGACACCCTGCCCGCCCTGCCATCCAAGCCGTCCGCCAATGACTGGCCAGGCCGGCGGGCCTATGACACCCACTGGCAACGCCTGCTCTTCGATGCCGGGTACGCCGGGGTGGACTGGCCGGTCGAAGGCGGAGGCCGCGGGTCGTCCCCGGTCGAACAGCTGATCTTCAAAGAGGAGCTCGAACGAGCGCACGCCCCTTACGTCGGGGTGAACTTCGTCGGACTGCTCCACGCCGGGCCCACCGTCATCGCCGAAGGTACTGCCGAGCAACGCCAGCGATACCTCCCTCCCATCCTCAAGGGGGACGAAGTGTGGTGCCAGGGCTTCTCCGAGCCCGATGCCGGCAGCGACCTCGCCTCCTTGCGCACCCGCGCCGTGCGCGACGGCGACGAGTACGTGGTCACCGGCTCGAAGATCTGGACGTCACACGCCGAAGTGGCCGACTACTGCGAACTGTTGGTCCGCACCGGTGCCGAGGACAGCCGTCACCGGGGCATCACCTGGCTGATTCTGCCCATGGACTCGGCCGGTGTGGAGATCCGACCACTCACCACCATCGCCGGCTCCGCCGAGTTCGCCGAACTGTTTCTGGATGGAGTGCGCATCCCTGTCTCCAACCGGGTGGGCGACGAGAATGACGGCTGGAGGGTGACCATGGTGACCCTCAGCTTCGAACGAGGCACCGCCTTTGTGGGCGACCTGCTCGAAGCCATCGAACTGTTGTCGGAGTCGGTGGCGCTGGCTCACCGCACCGGGGCTTGGTCGGACCCGGGAATCCGGCGCCAGGCCGGCCACCTCAAGGCCGAGCTCGACGCGCTGTGGGCCCTGACCAAGCGGAACGTGTCCCAGGCGGCCCGGACCGGAGTACCAGGTATCGGCGGGACCGTGTTCAAGCTGGCCTACACCGAGACCCGGCAGAAGTTGGGAGAGTTCTCGTTGTCCCTGTTGGGACGGGCCGGGTTGGCCGCCCACGACTCCGAGGGTCTCGACGGCTTGGGATCGTTGCCGGCCGAGGCCATGGTCGAGGACTGGTTGCGCGGAATATCACTGACCATTGCGGCGGGAACGTCACAGATACAGCGGAACATCGTGGGTGAACGAATCCTCGGGCTCCCCAAGGAGCCCACCCGTGGACTTTGAGCTCACCGAGTTCCAATCCGATCTGGCCACCGGGGTCCGTCGCCTTTGTGAGGGGCGTTTCGCTCTCGACACCCTGCGCCGAGCCGAAGGATCCGACCGGGTGGTTGAACGGGACGGTTGGCGCCAGTTGGGTGATGCCGGAGTGTTCAACCTGTGCCTGGGCGAAGATGCCGGCGGGCTGGGACTGGGGCTGGCCGACGCCACCTTGGTGTTCGAGGAGTTGGGTCGCGCCCTGGTGCCGGGACCTCTTGTCGCCTCCCATCTAGCCGCCGGATTGATCGAAGGAGCCGCCGACGGGTCGGTGGTGGTAGGCCTGGTGGAACGCCCAAGCGGCGGATCCGGCGCGACGGCCTCAGGGGGCTTGGCCATCCCGGCCATCCCGGTAGCCCCGGTCGTCATCGAAGACCTCGCCGATCTCGACGTGTTGCTGGTCGTGTCCGACGAGGGGGTGACCTCGATCGAGCCGTCCACCCTCGATGCCACCCGGATGGGACGACCGATGGACCCGCTCACCCCGTTGTGGTCGGTCAGTTCGTTGCCGTCCGGGATCCCGGTGGCCGGCACTGACGTCTCCGCCCGGTGGCGACGCGACGGCGCGGTGCTCACCGCCGCGTTGCAGATCGGCGCGGCAGCGTGGACCACCGAACTGGCCGTCGAGTACGCCAAGCAGCGAAAGCAGTTCGGGCGGCCGATCGGGGGGTTCCAGGCCATCAAACACCTCTGCGCCGATATGGTGGTGCGGACCGAGGTGGCCCGGGCCGCGGTCCATGCCGCCGCGGTCACTGTCGATCAACCCGATGTCGGCGATGCCCAGGTGGCCGCGGCCGGGGCCAAGCTGTTGGCCGACGAAGCCGCACTGGCCAACGGAAGATCGTGCATTCAGGTTCACGGCGGCATGGGGTTCACCTGGGAGGTGCCTGCTCATCTGGCCTACAAGCGGGCGCGGGTACTGGCCACCCAGTTCGGTACCGACCACGAGTTGGCTCAATCACTGGCCGAGTCACTGGCACAATAGGGGAGGCTTCTTCCCCGGACGTACGTCTAGGGCGGCGCCGAGCCCGCCGCGAGAGAAAGGTGCCAGATCATGCAGATTGCCGGTTCCGTGGCCCTCGTCACCGGGGCCAACCGCGGCCTCGGGCAGGCGCTCGCCCGCTCGCTGGCCGAACGGGGGGCACGCAAGGTCTATGCCGGTGCCCGCCATCTTGTGGATGTGACCGACGCCGACGTCATCCCCATCCAACTGGACATCACCTCCCCCCAGGATGTGGCCGATGCGGCCCGTCGTTGCGGCGACGTCACCCTGCTGATCAACAACGCCGTCGAGGCACGTCAAAGCCCGCTCATCGGCGCTGGATCCCTGGAGGCGGCCCGGGCCCAAATGGAGACCAACTATTTCGGGACCCTCGCCATGTGCCAGGCCTTCGCACCCGTGCTCGCCCGCACCGGCGGCGGCGCCATCGTGAACATGCTCTCCATCGTCTCGTTCTTCAACCAACCGAGCATCGGTTCCTTCTGCGCCACCAAGGCCGCGCTGTGGTCGATGACCAACGGGATCAGGATCGAGCTCCGCTCGCAGCGCACCCTCGTCCTCGGCGTCCACTCCGGGTTCATCGACACCCGCCAGGCCACCGGCGTCCAGGGAGCCAAACACGCTCCGGCGGATGTGGCGGCACTGGTCCTCGACGCGGTGGAAGCCGGCCACGAAGAACTGCTCGTCGACGAACGAACACGCAACATGAAGGCCTCACTGCCCCGCGACCTCGAGTTGATCTACCCCGAGGTCGAGAGGCAGTGGCAGGCCAACCTTCGCTGATGGCCTTGGTGCTGGTCATCAGCTGACTACCCGTGACCGGCTCGGGCTGTGGGTGGAGGTACGCCATACTGTCGACCTCGCACGCAACGGGAAAGGATCCGATGGGTTCGAGGATGCGCTCCATGAAGTCCGGGTCCAGATGGGCGGGCCGGATGTCTGCCACCGCTGCCGTCGTGCTGGCTGTGGCGTCGGTATCGGTCACCGTCCACGCTGCCGTCACCCGCACCGGCTCCAAGATGGCGGCCCGACCGACGCCCCCCGTCAACCTCGTTCCTTTCCAATATGTCGCCAAGGCGTATACGGAACTCCTGGGCCGGGCACCTACCGCCACCGAGTGGGCCCGAGCGGTGGTGTCCTTCGAGACCGGAGGGTGCACGACCGCCGGGCTCATCCAACTCGGCGACGCCATCGTGGCGTCATCCGAATACCGCCACGACTACCCCGGCAACGATGCGGGCTCAATAGTGCTCACCCTCTACCGCTTCGTCCTGAATCGGGAACCGAATGAGACCGAGTACGTCGCCATGAGGGACCAGCTCACCGGTACCCCAGCAACCCCACAACTCACACCGGTGGACGCGAGCACCTCCCTCTATGAGCGCCCTGAGTTCGCTACCCTCACTCAGCCGGCCATCTGCAACGCCACCAATCCGAGCTACTACTTCGGGAGGCCCGGCAATCTGACCGGATATCCCGCAATTACGACTCCGTCCACCGGCGCCCCCCTACCCGATGCACCCGGTGCGGCCTTGCAGAAGAGGCTTGACACCTTGTCCTTGTTCGGCGGAGGTGTGGTTGCCTTACCGGAGCGGCAGGTGGTGGGCCTGGCCACCACCCTCACCATCCCGGGCAACGTGACGCTCACCACCGCCGGTGATCCCGACCCCACCCGGTATGCGGACATGGCCCGGTTGGTGCGCTTGCCGTCGTTCACCACGTTTCCCGGCTACTCCAGCTCCGAGCTCGTCCGCTTGGGCCCGGGGGCAAAACTCGTCCATCTCTGGGTCGATGGGCAACGGGACGGACCGGATCCCAATTCGCTGGGCGTCTTCAATATCCGCATGTTGGGCGGCGTGGGGACCACCGTGCAGTTCGATCGGATCGGCAACTCGTACGGTGCCAGCAATCTCGAGGACGACGTACAACCGCCTACCGCCGACGACCCCACCGGGTGCAAGGGGAACGTGGTGTCCGACAACCTGGTGGAGGGCTATGCCACCGCCCACGGTGGGACAGTTCCGAACGAGAACGTCAACGACCATCCCGAAGCGGACGGTTTCGGTATCTACTGCGGATCAACCGAGGTCAGAGGTAATTCGATCGTGGACGTCTCGGATGCCGCCATCGTCCTGTTCGACGGGAGCCCCGAGCCGACCGCCGTTCCGGCCCAGCTTTCGCAGGTGGCGGACAACACCATCATCTCGGCCGGCAACTCGCTCTACTGGGGCATCGTCACCGACCCGTTCTGGTCGCTGCACTTCGGGGCGATCCCTGGTGGTGATCCGGTCGGCGTCGTCACCCGCTCCTTCGCGGCGGGACCGAACGCCTCGGCCGTCATCCGTGACAACCACCTGTGGTCCGGCGACCGCACCCACTTCGACGTGATCCTCTCTTCGGGGACCCACGAGCTCTTCGGCTCGACAGTCCATCAGAACTGCCTGCTGCCCAACTCGGGTGGGCGCGCCACCTGCGGCGGTGGGAGGAACGCCAACGGTGCGGAGTGGATCGGGAACTCGAGCCAGGGTCTCCCATCATGGGCCCAGATGGGCATCTACGCGGGGGGGACACGGGATGCCGTCTTTACGGGAAACAGCTTCCCGAACCTGGGTCACGTGACCGGTGGGGCATGCCCGAAAGGGACGGTCATCGTCGCCTACGGGAACGGCACCACCACCGACTTCGCCCCCGG
>JADGOI010000126.1 GCA_017883075.1 Acidimicrobiales bacterium | reverse complement strand
CCGGCATCAGGTGAGATCGACATCGCCGAGACGTACAGTGAGTACCCGGGCTTGGCTGTCCCCTATCTCCATTACCTTTTCGACCCGCTCGACGTGAATTCCGCCACCAATCGGAATACCGTCACCGCCTACAACTGCAACATCAACCCGAACCAGTTCAACGATTACGTGGTCGAGTGGACGCACAGCACGATCACCATGATCTACAACGGGAAGACCTGCTTGGTCGACCACTGGAACCCGCTGTTCCCCCAGAACCAGCCCCAGCCCTTCGACCAACCGTTCTTCATCAACCTCCCCCAGGCACTCGGTATCGCAACCAACAACTTCAATCCGTCGGCCACCCCGTTGCCGGCGACCAGCGAGATCCGATACATTCGGGTCTGGCAGCAGCACTCCTGATTCAGGCTCTTGCCGGGGGCAGGTGCCCGGCCCCGGCCCACCACGTCGCATAGGGTGCGCCTGTGGATGATGGTGTCGTTGACCGGGGCCTTACTGATGCCGAACTGACGGCATTGGCGCTGGGTGCCGATCCTGAGGCGGCGCTCGATGCTGACGCGGTGCCGATGGATATCTATCTGGCGCAGGCACCGGGGCTGTTGCCCGAATGGTACATGCCTCTCGGCGTGGCCCGGCCGGTCACGGGGTGGAAAGTACCGGTCGTGCTGGTGATCGTGGCCACCTTCGTGGTCCTCGAAGCCCTCGGCCTGTGCGGTGCATACGGGCACATCGTCGTCGGCTGACTCCCCAGATCAGCAGACCCTCCGGTTGCCGGATCACACCGGCACCACGGATCAGCCCGTCATTGGCGGGAGACCGAACCGGGTACGGATCGCCGCCTGTACCGTGGCGACCGACTCGGTGGCGTCGATGGTGGCTACGTACTCCTTGCGCTCGAAGATGCGGAGGACCGGCGCGGTGTGTTCGTGGTACTCGCGGATGCGGATGGCCAGCGCCTCGGGAGTGTCATCATCTCGCGTTACCAAACGACCTCGGCAGACATCGCATATATCGGGTTCAGCGGGGCGACTGAAGATGAGGTTGTAGTCCAGGCCGCACTGTTCACAGTAGCGACGAGCCAGTACCCGGCGTTTGACCTCGTCATCGGGGAGATGGAGATTGATGACGCCATCGATGTCGTAACTCTCGAGGAAGAATTCGGCCTGGCGCGAATTGCGGGGGAAGCCGTCAATGATGAACCCGTAGTTCCAGTCGTGATCAGCCAGCCGCAACTGCACGGCAGCCTCGACCAAGTCGTCATCAACCAGGTGGCCGTCATTGACGATTCTCTTCACCTGGGCGCCGAGTTTGGTGTGGCTCTGGATGTGCGAGCGGAAGAGGTCACCGACGCTGATGTGGACCAGGTCGAGCCCTTCAGCGAGAAGCTTCGCCTGAGTGCCCTTGCCACTCCCTTGGACTCCGATGATGACGTACTTGCGCACCGATCAATCCTTGAGGAGCTCGGGATGACGGGTCGCAACCATCCGGCGCAGTCCGTCTCGCCACGGTACCGTTGTCGTGCCGACCAATGCGTGCATGCGGGAGAGATCAATCTGCACGCTGTCGATGGTGGATGCCGTTGGTTCGAAACGGGCCTCGATGCCGGTCAGCTCGGAGAGATAACCGCACCAGGCCTCGATGCTGACCCCTTCATCTCCTCCCCAGTTGACCACGGTGGCCGGCACCCGTGCCGCCGCCAACAAGCTGGGGATCATCCCGAAGATGTCCTCTTCGTGAAGCGGGTGGTACACGCTCGGAGCGTCGATATGGACAGGAATGGCAGCACCGTTGAGCATCATCTCGAGATGAATGGCCGGCCACCCGCCCCGGTCCCCATAGGGAACGGAGAGTCTGGCAATCGTCGTCGGCAACTCGAACCGCCGTGCCGCCCACCGAGCGGTGGCCTCGGCGGCGATTTTGCAGATGCTGTACGTGCGGAGGAAAGGCCAGACGCCGTGGCTGTCACCCAACTGGTCCTCCTCTGCAAACACATGGTGGCCCATCGGCTTGTACACGGCCGTCGATGAGCAGTGGATGAAGGCTTTGGCGTTCTGGTGGTGTTCCATCAGAAACGCCAGGCCGCCGGAGTTGGCATCCAGGTCGATATTCCAGTCGTTCGACTTCACCACCGCGAAGCTGACGACATAGTCGGCGTCGACCGGCAGTCCGGATACGTCACCAGATGCCAGATCAATCGGGACACAGCGCACACCGGCTGCCTCGAGCCGACTGCGGGCCACGTCGTTCCGGAACCGGGCCGCCCCTATCACCTGGTTCTCTTTGGCCAGAGCCACGGCTACCGGTTCGGCCACTTGTCCGGTGGCCCCGGTGATCACAATGGTCTTTCCGCTCAATGGCTCTGCCGACACGAAATCCCCCTTGTCCCCGATCCCGAGACCGAGATCCGATCTCAGCCGATCCTAGGGGATGGGGTCTGAGGCGATCCCAGGGGAGAGGCTGAGCCCCGGAGGTTCATCGAGTTTGAATGAGTCGCGGCAAATTGGTGCTAAGGGTGGACATCCCGACACTTCCTGGGCCATACTGTCTGTTCCGCCAGTTTTCGCCGGTAGGCCGCATAATCCCTGGTCACTGGAGCGATCACCTTGGCGGAACGGTCAGTATCCCCTATCAACAGCAAGAAAGTGACGTTGCCATGAGTGCCACCTGGCGCAAGCACGCAGCCTGCCGGGGCATCGATCCAGATGTTTTCTACCCGGTCTCCGATGAGGAGGCAGGCGAGGCAAAGGCTATCTGTGATCAGTGCGCAGTTCGGGAGGCTTGCCTCGAACATGCGCTGGCCAACCGGGAGCGTGAGGGCATCTGGGGTGGCGCCACTGAGCGCGAACGTCGTCGGATCCACCGCCAGCGTCGCAAGTCCGCCTGATCCCGTTGCCAGGGGTCGGAACCCCAATACCCGGTAGAGCAGGGCGAACGGCACGAGACCTCCACGTCAAACGTAGATTCTGGTGTGACCCACCGATGACTGGAGCCGAATGACGATGACAACTGGCGTCGACCGGCCCGATCTCACTGCTGAGGAGATCCGGGTCCTCGGCTGCCTGATCGAAAAACAGCTGACCACTCCGCAGCAGTATCCGTTGACCCTCAACGCATTGGTGCTGGCCTGTAACCAGTCCTCGAATCGCCATCCGGTCGTCTCTTACGACGACACCACTGCCGAGCTTGCCGTCCGGACCCTGAAGCAAAAGGGCCTGACCCGCTTCGTCCATCCGACCCACGGCCGGTCAGTGGTCCGCTACGAGCACGTGCTCCGAGATGCCCTGGGCGTGGATGAGCCGCAACTGGCGATCCTCGCTGTCTTGCTGCTCCGCGGCGCCCAGACGGTGGGTGAGATCCGCACTCGGTGTGAACGCATGGTGGAGTTCGACGACCTGGAGCAGGTCGGTCACGAGCTCGACCTCCTCGAGGAGCACGGCGGAGGCCTCGTCGGGCCGGTGCCCCGCCGTCCAGGTCAGAAAGATGGGCGGTTCGTCCACCTGCTGAGCACTGACGAGTCTCTGACGGTGGCGCAGCCTCCGCCCGAGGGGGATGACCAGAAGGAACTGAAGTCGAATGTACTCGAGCGAGTGGAGTCGTTGACCGCAGAGGTGGCCGGGCTGCGTCGCGATCTCGATGCGATGAGGGCCGAACTCGGCATCGAGATCGACCGCGGCCAGTGAACGAGGTCCAACGACTCCGAGCCGCCATCGAGTCGCATCAACCGGGGGATCAACGCGAATCAGCTGCGCGGACCACGATCTTGGCCGAGCTGGACAGTCTCGATCGACCGTTTGACGAAGACGCCGACCTCACCCATGTGACAGCGTCGGGAATCGTGGCCGGTCCTCGGGGCGTCATCCTCCACAAGCACCGCCGGCTGAAGAGGTGGATGCAACCAGGTGGCCATATCGAACCAGGTGAGACACCGGCCGAGGCCGGGCTGAGAGAATGCGCCGAAGAGACAGGACTGGCAGTGTCCTACCCGCCGTCTGGGCCGGTGATACTGCACGTCGATGTCCACCCGGCAGCCAACGGTCATGTCCACCTCGACGTTCGGTACCTGATGTCCGCCCCCGATGAGGATCCGGCGCCTCCCCCCGACGAGAGCCAGGAGGTGGCGTGGTTCTCGTGGGAACATGCCGCCGAGGTGGCCGATGATGCCTTACTCGGTGCACTGCGGTCGGCCCGTAGAGTCATCGATACCTCGGATCACACCCCGGGGACGAGTGAGAGGACCCGCGATGGCTGAGCCGTTCGACACCCTGATGGAAGTTCAGCAACACGACACGACGCTCGACCAGCTCCGGCACCGGAAGCAATCCCTGCCCGAGCAAGCCGAGCTGGCTCTCGTAGAGGCCAACCGGACGAGGGTCACGGCTGAGGGTGCCGCGATCCGAAGCCAGGTGGAGGACCTCAAGGCCCGGCAGCTGTCGCTCGAGGAACAGATCGGCGCGGCGACCAAACGTCGACACGATATCGAACGGCGGATGTTGACGGGTGGTGTCACTGCCTCCCGTGACCTGCAAGCCATGGATGGAGAAGTGCGCCACCTGGCCGACCGACAGTCGCAGTTGGAGGAACAGGAGCTCGAACTGGTTGGCGAGGAAGACCCGCTGGACCTGGCGCTGGCGGAAAACGAGAACGCAGCCGCGTCGCTCAATGCCGATGCCGGCCGACTTCAGACATCCATCGCCGAGGAAGTGGCGCGGATCGAGGAGACGATCCTCGCTGAGGAGGCACAACGGGCCGCACAATGGGCCCGTTTGCCATCCGGTCTGGCCGAACAGTACGAAAAGCTGCGTTCGCATCTGGGTGGGGTGGGGGCGGCCCGCCTGATCGGAAGCCGCTGCGACGGGTGCCACCTCACGCTCCCTTCCAAAGAAGTGGAACGTATCCGTCGCCTCCCCGCCGAGGAGTTCGCCACCTGCGAGCAGTGCGGTCGCATCCTGGTGCATTGAGACCACAGAGATGAGGAGTTTGCGATCGTGTTGATTCTGGTTCGGCACGGTGAGTCGACAGGGAACGCCGACGGCCTGCTCCTCGGTCGTCTGGATGCTCCCCTCACCGAACGCGGTCTCGAACAGGCACACTCACTTGGGTCGGCGCTGGCCGGTGCCACCCGGGTGATCTCGAGCCCGTTGGCCCGGGCGCGGGACACCGCCGAGGCATTGGGTCTGGGACTACCCGTGGAGATCGATGACCGGTGGATCGAAGTCGACTACGGCGAGTTCGATGGCCAGCCACTCGGTGCGGTGCCCGCCGAAGTGTGGCTGAGGTGGCGAGAGGATCGGCACTTCCGGCCTCCGGGGGGCGAGACACTGGCCGAGGTGGGTGTCCGGGTGGGCAAGGCGTGTGAGGAGCTATTCGCCACCCACGGCGACGGGGCGCGGGGAGATGGAGATGTCGTGGTGGTGAGCCATGTCTCACCCATCAAAGCGGCCACCTGTTGGACCCTGGGGCTCGGGGACGAGGGAGCGTGGAGGCTCTACTTGGCCACCGCATCGATCACCCGGGTGTCCTGGGGTGCCGACGGTCCGGTACTCAACCGGTTCAATGACACGCCTTGGTCGAGGCCGACCTGACCCGTAGTCCAGCCGATACGGCCCGGATGTGGGCCCGTATCGACACACTCGGCAGTCTGGACCCACTCCGATGGCCGTGACGTGGCCAAACGGGCACTGACGGCAAAGCTCTTCGGGTCCCAGACCTTCCGCGACGTGACGGCCATGGCCCAGTTGATTCTCGGCGGCAGCGGATTCGCGCTCGAGTTCGACACCCAGCCGTGGTTCCGCCGGGCCAAGCAGCTGCAGCTGTCGTGGAGGGATACGCGGCACCTCGGGGAGCTGGGCACTTCCGCCATCGTCGACCCGCCACCCTGTCCTCTCCTGACTTGGAGCGAGGGTGCACCGGCTCGTGGATCCCCCCAATTCTCCTGGGGATTAGCCGATGGCTCGCGCATGCCGTCGTCGGGCGCTCCATCGGAGTACTGTCGTCGGCATAGGCGCAGGCAACCGACCCCAGGGGGCGAATTCATGACGATCACCGATACCGGCGGCGGCTCTACGGGCAACGAGGCGACAGCAGGAAGGGGGGCGGCGCCGGACAGCGGAGGCGGCGCCAGGGGCTTCTTCAATCGGGAGCTGGACCACTACCCGCCGACCGGTAAACGCTACGGCTACCTGGCCATCGTGGTCGCGGCCACGATCGTCCTCTACTACCTCTACTACGTGGTCGGCACCACGACGACGCTGTTCCTGCCGTACTTCCACATGTCGTTCACCTACTTCCTCTTGCTCCTGGTGGTGTCGAACGCCATCGGGGCGTTCAGCGCGTTGTTGGGTGGGATCTCGGACAGGGTCGGCCGGGCGAACCTGACCATCCTCGGTGTGCTGATCGTCGGGTTGATCCAACTCTTTGTCATCCCCCATACCCATACCAGCCTGCAGTTCTCGATCGCCTACTCCTTCATCGGGTTCTTCGAGGGGATCATCCTGGTGGTGACGCCGGCACTCATCCGGGACTTCTCCCCCCAGATGGGACGGGGCGCGGCCATGGGGTTCTGGGCCCTGGGGCCGACAGTGGGGAGCCTGGTCGCCAGCGTGGTCGCCACCCGCACGGTCAACCACCTGCACCCATGGCAGGACCAGTTCATCATCTCCGGGATCGTGTGCATGGGGATATTCGCGATCTCCTTCTTCTTTCTGAAGGACCTGGCCCCGAAGCTCAGGGACCAGCTGATGGTCTCGATGCAGGAGCGGGCCCTGGTCGAAGCGCGGGCCCGCGGTATCGATGTCGAGACGGCCATCGCCCACCCGTTCCGCACGATGATGAAGTGGGACCTCGTCACGTCGTCCCTGGCGATCTCGCTGTTCCTCCTCATCTACTTCGCCTCGGTCAGCGTGCTGGTCATCTACTGGGCCGTGGTCTTCAACAAGACGACTTCGGATGCCAACGGCATCAACACGTGGTACTGGTCGTTCGACTCGGTGATGCTCATCGTCATCGGGGTGATCTCCGACAAGGTCCGGGTTCGCAAGCCGTTCATGGTGCTCGGTGCCATCGGCAGCATTGTCACGACGTACGTGTTCATACAGATGGTGAACCATCCGCACACGAGTTACTACTCGCTGGTGACCGTGGTGAGCTTCCTCGGTGTCTTCATCGCTGTTGCCTACACCCCATGGATGGCCGCGTACACCGAGGCGGTCGAGGCTCGGAACCCGGCCCTGGCCGCCACCGGCCTGGCCGTGTGGGGCTGGCTCCTCCGCATCGTGGTGGCCGCGTCGTTCCTCGTGCTACCGCACGTGATCACGACGGCCACGCCCATCGTCAACAACCAGTACTACGCCGCTCAGCTCCAGGCGCTGCAGGCGGCACAGTCG
>JADGOI010000039.1 GCA_017883075.1 Acidimicrobiales bacterium | reverse complement strand
CATCAAGATCACCGACAACGCCATCATTCCGCTCAAGGAACGGGTGGTCGATGCCTCCTACGATCCGGTGGCATGGCTGGGACGCAAAATTCTTCGCCGTACCAAAGCATCGGTGGCCGAAGCTCGAGCGACCTCACCGGTGAGCGGACCCCCGGCCGTGCAACCCGATGCTGCCGTTCGCGGGATCCCGACTGCCGTCGGCGAGTGACCCCCGGGCACCACACCTCCTCCCCGACTGGCCGGCTATGCCGCAGTTCTTGAGTCCCGAGTGGGTGGCCGCCTTTGATGGTGCCCTCGCCGGTGTGGCCATACCCGGCCCCGGAGATGACGCCGGGTTGGCCGCCATCGACGGCCGGTTCACCGTGATCCAAGAGGTCCATGGCACCCCAACCGGCGATGTCACCGTGGTGTTGACCGTCGATGACGGGACGGTGCATGTGTCGTTGGCCGCGGATCCGGTGTCGGGTGCCGAGATGGCCGACGTGGCCATCTCACTCTCCTACGAGGATGCCGCCGCTCTCTCCAAGGGCGAATTGGTGGCCGCCGAGGCGTTGACCGCCGGGCGTGTCCGGGTGCGCGGGGACCTGTCGGTGCTGGTGGCCAGTCAGCAGATGTTGGCGTCGGCCCAGCCGTACGTGCAAGCGCTCACTGCCGACACCACCTACTAGGCCCCGTTCCGACCAGGCTCCGTGCAGACGGCTCCGTGCGGTGGCACGGTAGAGGCCCATGCCAGGCGTCGCACCGTTTCAGCCGCATACCGAGGGGGCACCGTGGAAATCCTGAGTGGTCGGACCATCATCCATCCGATCGACCTCGAACGAACCATCCGCTTCTACCGGGACGGGCTCAGGCTCGGCGTCGCCCGAGAGTTCGGATCCGGGTCAAATCGGGGAGTGGTGTTCTTCGCCGGAGGAGGGCTTCTCGAGGTGGTGGGCGAGACCGGGCCCGGCGATGCCGAACATCTGTCATCCGGCTCCGGCCCGGCCGTAGCCCTGTGGTTTCAGGTCCGAGACGCCGGAGCGACCGTCGCCGAACTCGGCCGGCGCGGCGTGGCAGTCGTCCGCCAGCCGGTGCTCGAGCCGTGGGGTCTTATCGAAGCCTGGGTCGATGATCCAGACGGGATCCGCATTCATATCGTCGAAGTCCCAGCGGACCACCCGCTACGGCGCGACCTCCGCGATCTCGACGAGTCCTAGGGCAGCAGAGCGGCGACGTCGGCGCGCTCGGACTCGAGCTCCTCGGTGGTGATCCGGATGCGCTCGGTAGCGAAGTCGTCATGGTGCAGTCCTTCCACCACTTCCCAAGCGCCGGCCGAGTTCACCCGCACCGGAAAGCCGAACTGCAGTCCGGCCGGCACCCCGTACTCACCGTTGGACACGACGGCCAGAGACGTCACGTCGTCATCGGGGGTAGTCGTGCGAATGCTCACGACCGAATCGATGGCGGCGTTGGCGGCGGAGGCGGCGGAGGAAAGGCCCCGGGCCTCGATGATGGCGGCGCCCCGCTTCTGCAGCGTGGTGATGAACTCGCCCTGCAGCCACTCGATGTCGTCGATGACCTCGGGAACCGGTTTTCCGTTGATGCGGGCATTGGCGAAGTCGGGGAATTGGGTGGCGGAATGGTTTCCCCAAATAGCCAGGTTGGTCACGGCGGCAACCGGGGCTCCGGCCCGCTTGGCCAGTTGACTGGTGGCCCGGTTCTGGTCGAGCCGGGTCATGGCGAACCACCTGTCGGACGGCACTTCGGGAGCGTTGGACCGGGCGATCAGGCAGTTGGTATTGCAAGGGTTGCCCACCACCAGGACCCTGATATCGGAGGCGGAGTTGGCGGCAATGGCCTGGCCTTGCGGGCCGAAGATCCCACCGTTGATGGTGAGCAGGTCCCCACGCTCCATGCCTGCCTTGCGGGGAACCGACCCGACCAGAAGTGCCCACGAGGTGCCATCAAAGGCCGTCTTCAGGTTGGTGGTGGCGACGATGTCGCTGACCAGGGGGAATGCCCCGTCATCGATCTCCATGACCACCCCTTCCAGGGCCTTCATTCCGGGCTCGATTTCCAGAAGGCGGAGAACCACCGGCTGGTCGGGCCCCAACAGTTGCCCCGAGGCGATCCGGAAGAGCAGGGAGTACCCGATCTGGCCGGCGGCCCCGGTGACGGTGACGTGGACGGGAGTCTTGGCTGCCATGGCATGAGGCTAATCGGGCCGGCTTCACGAGGTCGAACCCGGGCCACGCCGGCACAGATGCGATACCCGTGGCGGCCCGCCCGCCGGTCGGCTGACCGAGTTCTACAGCTTGTCGACGATGGCCGAGGCGAACTCCGAGCACTTCACCTCGGTGGCACCCTCCATCAACCTGGCGAAGTCATAGGTGACGACCTTGTCGGCGATGGTCGCCTCGAGGGCGGCCACGATGTCAGCGGCAGCGTCTGCCCACCCGAGGTGCTCGAACATCATCACGCCGGACAACAACAGTGATCCGGGGTTGACCTTGTCCTGACCGGCGTACTTCGGAGCCGTGCCGTGGGTGGCCTCGAAGATGCCGTGACCACTCACATAGTTGATGTTCCCGCCCGGGGCGATACCGATCCCACCCACCTGGGCGGCCAGTGCGTCGGAGAGGTAGTCCCCGTTGAGGTTGGTCGTGGCAATGACGTCGAAATCAGTCGGACGGGTGAGCACCTGCTGCAGGGTGATGTCAGCGATGGCGTCCTTCACCAACAGCTTGTCGCCCGGCTTTCCGCCGCACTCGTCCCAACCCACGGCGACGTCGGCGAACTCCTCCCTGACCAGGTCATATCCCCAGTTCCGGAAGGCACCTTCGGTGAACTTCTGGATGTTCCCCTTGTGCACCATGGTCACGCTGGGACGGCCGTGCTCGAGGGCGTACTTGATGGAGGCCCGGATCAGGCGCTTGGAGCCGAACTCGGAGATCGGCTTGATGCCGATACCCGAACCTTCCCGAATCTCCCATCCCATCTCGGCCCGGAGGAATTCCGACAGTTTGGCCGCCTCCGGAGTGAACGCCTCGACCTCGAGACCCGCGTAGATGTCCTCCGTGTTCTCGCGAAAGATCACCATGTCGACCAGTTCAGGGTGGAGCACCGGCGACGGGACTCCGGTGAACCAACGTACCGGGCGGAGGCAGACGTAGAGGTCGAGGATCTGGCGCAGGGCCACGTTCAGCGACCGCATGCCGCCACCGATCGGCGTGGTCAACGGGCCCTTGATGCCGATCAGATGGGTGCGGAATGTCTCGACCGTCTCGTCGGGCAGCCAACTCCCCGTCTCGTCGAACGCCTTCTGCCCGGCCAGGACTTCCTTCCACGCCACCTTGTTGCCACGCTTGGCCGCGGCGGCGTCGAGAACCGATTTGGCCGCCGGCCAGATATCCACGCCGATGCCGTCGCCTTCGATGAAAGGAATGACGGGCTCTTCGGGCACATGTAGTGCGCCATCGACGCCAAAGGAGATAAGTTCAGCCATGGAGGGAGCCTATCGGTTGATCATTGAGCGCTCGCCGCCCGAACAGCCCGGGGCCGGGTCGAACCGGAGACCTGCGAACAGCCGGTCAGCCGTCGACGGCGCCCAAGCTCAGCGCACCGTAGATCTCACGGGTCGCGCTCGACCGGTTGAGCGTATAGAAGTGAAGCCCGGGCACCCCGGCATCGAGCAGTTTCCGGCACAGCTCGGTGGCAATCAACACCCCTTCGCGGCGCACGGTATCGGCACCACCGGTTGCGTCGGCATTCTCCAAGCGCTCCACCATCCAGGCCGGCACCGCCGCGCCCATGGTGGCCATGCGGGGAACCGACTTGAGGTTGGTCACCGGCATGATGCCCGGGAGCACAGGCGTCTCCACGCCACGGGCGGCAAGGTCGGCCACCAGTCCGAGGTACTCCTCGGCCTCGAAGAAGAATTGGGTCACGCCGAAGTCGGCCATACGCAGTTTCTCGGCCAGTCGATCGCGGTCAAACGCCATATCCGGTGACAACGGATGACCGGCAGGCTGGGCGGCCACCCCGATGGAGAAACCACCGATGGCTCGGGCCAGCTCGACCAACTCGGAGGCGTGGGGAAGCTCTCCCACCCCCTCGCCTGGGTCGGCGGGCGGATCGCCGCCCAGCGCCATCAGGTTCTCCACCCCCGCCTTTCGGTAGGCCACCAGAATCTCCGCCAGCTCCAACCGGGTGTGCGCCACACAGATGAGGTGGGCCATCGGCACCAGAGTGGTGGTACGGAGCATCCCGGTCACCAGGTCGTAGGTCCGCTGCCGCGACTCGGCGCCACCCCGGTAGGTGACCGAAACGAAGGATGGGCCCAACTGCTCGAGATCGCGCAGCGTCTTGACCAGGGTGGCCTGCTCGGCGTCGTTCTTGGGGGGAAAGAACTCGAACGAGTAGGTGGGCCCTTTCGACAACAGGTCGGCGATTCGCGTCATAAGCCCGACATCTTATTGCGAACGGTCGATCCGGATCCGGGGGTCGCCACTCGACATCAACGGTCCATGCGTCTCGATGATGCAGCCCCGAGATGGGGGGAGATGCGCGCCAGCGCGGTATCGAGCTCGGAGAGTCGCGAGCGACGGGCCTCGTCGGCCTCGGCCAACTGCATGCCCGACGGGGAAGCGGCTCCCTGACGGAGGAGACGGTCCGCCTCGATGGCGAAGGCCAGGCCGCGCAATGATCCGGCCACCGCGTCGGTGGCGTTCTGGGCCTGTTCGTTGGGTGCATACCGGGTGGCATGTTCGAGAGCCCGTGCGGCTCTGTCGACCTGGATGTCCACCGATCCCCGAAGCTCCGGATTGTCGGAGGTGGCGCTGCCCGACAGTAGCGATTCGCGGGCCAGCCGGGCATCGACAATCGCCGGCAGGACTGTGCCGCGCCAGTCATTGGCCGCCTGTCGTCTTGTCCGACGTCGGAACAACACCGCCACCAGGATCACGGCCACCACCAACATGATGGCGAGCACGATCAACGCCACCGCCGTTCCCGTCAATCCACCACTCTTCGTTGCCGCCGGTGCGGGGGTGGTGGTGGTCGTGGTGGTCGACGTCGACGTCGATGTGGTCGGGGGAACCGTGGTGGTCGTGGTGGGTTGAGTCGTCGAGGTCGTGGTGGTCGACGTCGATGTGGTCGGGGGAACCGTGGTGGTCGTCACCGGGACCGTCGTGGTGGTAGCCGCCCAGGCCGGGGCGACCGCGACGACGGCAAGGGCGCCCACCACCAGAGTGGTTCCCGCTACCGCCCTTGCGACCCGAACCGCCTGGCCCCGAACGTGCCGGACGACAGGATTTCGGCCCGGCACCGAACCGCACTGCCCCCGGTCGGTCACTCCCATGGCCGAACGCCTCAGACGGCCGGTGGCGACGACGCCGCAACCAAGTGTCCGACCATGCCGTGTACCTCCACTTGTTCAGTCGCCCCGCGTGGGCGGCATCACCCTAATCTGGGGCGGCACCCGCATGCCGGGATGGCGGCCGGGTACGCCCGAAATGCCTCAGGTGCCGGCGCGGCCGTAATCATCTTCGAGGCGAACGATGTCGTCCTCACCGAAGTACTCGCCGTGTTGGACCTCCACAAATACGACGTCGGTATCGGTCGGATTCTCGATCCGGTGATCGGTCCCGACCGGGATGTCCACTGACTCACCCGCGGTGAACTCGGTCCGGATCCCATCCAGGGTGACAAGGGCGGTGCCGGCCACGATGAACCAGTGCTCAGACCGCCGGGCATGCCGCTGATAGCTCAGCCGCCTTCCCGGCAGCACCACGATCCGCTTGACCTTGTGGGACCCATCGTCGTCGAGGACCGTATAGCTTCCCCACGGTCGATGGTCCGTCTCGGGAGCGCCGGGTCGGCCCGAGAGGCTCACGATGCCCGCTCCGCGGCTCTCACCGTGTTGCGCAACAACATGGCCCGGGTCATCGGGCCCACCCCGCCGATGCGGGGGGTGATCCACCCCGCCACCTCGGCCACTGACTCATCGACATCGGACAACAGCTTCTTCCCTTCCCACGAGGTGCCGGCGCCGACTACTGCAGCGCCGGGTTTGATCATCGCAGGCGTCACCAGGCCGGCGCGACCGGCGGCCGCCACCACCACGTCACCTTGGCGGACCAGAGGTGCGATATCCCTGACGCCGGTATGGACCACCGTGACTGCGGCGTTGCACCCTTGTCGCTTGGTGGCCAACAAGAGTGCCAGGGGACGCCCGATGGTCAGCCCCCGCCCGATCACCACCACATGCATGCCCTCGACCGGGACGTCGTTGGCGTGAAGGAGTTCGACGATCCCGGCCGGGGTACAGGGCAGAGGACCGTTGGCTCCCATCACCAGGCGTCCCAGGTTCACCGGGTGCAACCCGTCAACGTCCTTCTCCGGGTCCACCGCCAGCAGTACCTGCTCCTCGTCGAGCCCGGCCGGCAACGGAAGCTGCACCAGATAGGCGTGGACCTGGGGATCGGCATTGAACCGGTCCACGGCGGCGACAAGCTCGGCCTGGGAGACATCGGCGGGCAGGTGCTGGTGGGCCGAGTGAATCCCGACTTCGGCGCAGTCGGCGTGCTTCATGGCCACGTACCGAGAGCTCGGGCCATCGTCCCCCACCAAAATCGTCCCCAACCCTACGGTCACTCCGGCGCTGGCCAGGCGGGCGACACGATCGGCGACTTCGGCCCGGATTCGGGCGGCCAGGAGTTCCCCATCGAGCAGTGTGGCGGTCATCTACGTCTCCTCAGTGCCGGAAGTGGCGTTCGCCACCGGCCATGACCACCGCGATTCCGGCCACTTCGGCCGCGGCGATGACCTCTCCGTCACGAATGGAGCCTCCCGGCTGCACCACTGCCGACACGCCCGCGTTGGCCAGCACCTCGAGGCCGTCGGGGAAGGGGAAGAAGGCATCACTGGCCGCCGCCCCACCCTGAGCTCGTGAGCCCGCCTTGGATGAGGCGATCTCTGCTGCCACCACCCGCGAGGACTGACCGGCCCCGACCCCGACCGCCTGTCCGTTGTTGACAATGGCGATGGCATTGGAGGTGGTCCGGGCGCAGATCTTCCAGGCCAGGGCCAGATCACGCCACTGGGAGTCGGTGGGCTGCACCTTGGTGGCCACCTCCCAGGTCGAAGGATCGAGGAGAAACCGGTCGGCATCCTGGACGAGCACGCTCGATCCCATCCCCCGGTACTGGCGCACGATGGGCTCGGGGGAAGGGGCGGAGAGCAGGCGGGTGGCCTTCCTCTTCGATGACAGCAGGTCCAGCGCCTCGTCGTCATAGGACGGGGCGATGATCACGTCGGCCTGAGGGCCGCTCCCGATCGCCTCGGCCACGGCCACGGTGACCCGGCCCCCGATGGCCACAACTCCGCCGAACGCCGAGAGAGGATCGCCTTCGAGGGCACGCTGATAGGCGGTGACCAGGTCGTCGGCGACTGATGCGCCGCAAGCATTGGCGTGCTTGATGATGGCGACCGCCACCTCGGAAGCACCATCGGCGGGTAGTTCGTGGACGAGGCGCCATGCCGCGTCGGCGTCGAACAGATTGAGGTAGGAGAGCTCTTTCCCACCATGTTGCACGACGTCGTCCCACCACGAGTGCTCGCCGGCGATCCGGTAGCGGGCCCCCTGCTGGTGGGGATTCTCCCCGTAGCGGAGTGAGCCGGCCCGCTCCAGGGTCAGGTGGATGGTGGGAGGCAACATGGCGGTGTCGGCCTCCCGGTCGAACCAACCCACGATGGCACCGTCGTAGGCGGCGGTGTGAGCGAAGGCGTCACGGGCCAGCCGGCGCCGGGTCGGGTCGGACAGGTACCCGTGCTCTCTGAGCTCGGCCAGGACGACGTCATAGTCGGCGGGGTCGACCACAACTCCAACGTGGGAGTGGTTTTTGGCCGCCGCCCTCACCATGGTGGGTCCACCCACGTCGATCAACTCGATGGATGGATCCGAACTGAAGGGATACAGGTTGCACACCACCAGATCGATGAGGCCAATGCCCTGGCTCTCGATGTCGGCCAGATGTCCGGGCACGGATCTGTCGGCCAAGATGCCACCGTGAATGACCGGATGGAGGGTCTTGACCCGCCCGCCGAGCATCTCGGGCGCGCCCGTCAACTCGGCCACTTCGACGTGGGCGATGCCGGCGGAGGCGAGCGCCGAGGAGGTTCCCCCACTTGAGATCAGCTCCCATCCGAGATCGGAGAGACCGCTAGCCAGTTCCTCGAGACCTGTCTTGTCGTATACGGAAAGCAACGCCTTCATTCCTTGACCTCCAGTGGTGATCCTCGCTCATCTCCGACCGGGACCGCCAACTTGTCGATGAAGGTGCGGATGGTCGCCGGGTAGAGCGCCCGCTCCACCACCTTGATGCGTTCGTGCAGCGTCGCCACCGTATCGTCCGGGTGTACCGGGACCGCCTGTTGGGCGAGGATCGGCCCGGCATCCATGGCCAGGGTGGCCACGTGCACGGTGGTGCCGGTTTCCGTCACTCCAGCGGCCAGGGCGTCCTCCACCGCGTGCCAACCCGGGAAGGCCGGCAGCAGCGCCGGGTGGGTATTGAGGATACGGCCGGGGAAGGCGGAATGGATCGGCTCATCGAGCACCGTCCCGAATCCGGCCATTACCACCACGTCGACATGGTGCCGGAGTAGAACGGCGACGACCGCCCGGGTATATCCCAGTCGGTCAAACCCGGGACCGAACCCCCCATGGGCGGCCCGGTCAACCAGGGACGAGGCCAGTCCTGCCTCCTCGGCGATCCCGAGGGCACGACACGGCCGGTCGGCCACCACCAGGGAGATCGGAAGCCCGGCGGTGACCATGGCTTCGAGAATGGTGCCGCTGCCTGATACCAATACCCCGATCCGTACCGGAAAGGCACGACCGGGATAGGAAGCGGCGACCACGGCCGCAGGCTAGCAGCGGGGATTTGCCCACCCTGCCGACCGGTGCCGACCGGAGTGGTCAGGACCGAGGGGGGCTCACTCTCCGGCGGAGGGTGCTCCCACTGCCGCCGGCTCGCGGCGGGGGGCGTTGCCCTCGGCCATCTCGTCCATGCCGATCGGTCCGGCGAGGTCGGCGTTCAGGAATTGATGAATGACCGGGTCGTGCGATTCGAACATCTCGTCCTTGGGGGCGAACCGCACAAGTCGAGATTGGTAGAGCATGCCCAGGTGATCAGCGGTTCGCATCACCGAGGAGATGTTGTGGGTGATGATGAAGATGGTGGCCCCGGTCTCGCGTTGCACGTCGAGCACCAGTTCGTCGAGGAAGGCCACCCGGACCGGGTCGAGACCGGAGTCGGGCTCGTCGAAGAGGACGATCTCGGGATCGAGTACCAGTGCACGCGCTAATCCGGCCCGCTTCTTCATACCGCCGGACACCTCGCCCGGAAGCTTGCGAAGGTGGTCCATGAGCCCGACCAGCTCGGCGTTCTGGTGCACGATCTTTCGGATGTCCCCTTCGTTCTTCCTGGTGTGCTCACGAAGGGGGAAGGCGATGTTCTCGTAGAGGTTCATCGAGCCGAAGAGAGCCCCGTCCTGAAACAGCACACCGAACTTGCGCCTGATCCGGAACAGGTCCTTCTGGCTGAGACCGCTCATGAGTTCCCCGTCGATGTAGACCCCGCCGTTGTCGGGCTTCAGCAGTCCGATGATGACCTTGAGCAACACCGACTTTCCGGTTCCCGACGGCCCGAGCACGGCGGTGATGGCCCCACGAGGCACGTCGAAGGTGATGTCCCGCAGAACGGTGTGGGATCCGAACGACTTGGTCAAGTTCTGGATGGAGATGACGGCGTCGACCGGGGGCGAGGGCAGCACCGGGGCCCCCTGCGGCCGGCCCGGGACCGCCAGGGTGGGAAGGTCCGGGACCGCCGATGGACCTCCAAGCGGATCAGCCATGCCGTTCATACTCGCACTTTCTGGTCCTCCCCGCACACCGGGGCACGGGTTCCACCGATACGTGACCGGTCGGCGCCGGCAACATTGCGCAGGCGAGGTCCGGGCCGGCATGGGAGATGCCATGATTACCGCAAGATCCGGCCATCCGGTAAGTTCCTCATACGGCTAGAGCATCGGGGACGCGCCGGACGATTGTCTGGGCGGGGGCTGCCGGAAGCAATTTCGTTCAGTAGTAGCGGCATCGGAGACTGTGTGACGGAGCAACCAGGGCACGACAGGGGCGTGACCGGCAACGCGGACGACACCGCCCAGACGCGCGTGATTACCCAGGACGGCCCGGCTACCCAACAGGTCCCCCGGGTGCCCCGGTTGCCGCCCTCCTCGGTCATGCCCCGCCACCGGGTGTCCCGGCCTCCCGTGTTCCCGAAGATTTCCTGGTTCCTCGAAGAGGTCGGCGCCATGTTCGCCTCGGGGTTCGAGGCGATACGCCTCGGTTTCCGCCTGGGCGTGCCGTTCGGCGAGTTCATCGACCAATGTTGGTTTCTGGCCAAGGTCACGACCCTTCCCCTGATCCTCATCTCGGTCCCC
This sequence comes from Acidimicrobiales bacterium, assembly GCA_017883075.1. GTDB lineage: Bacteria > Actinomycetota > Acidimicrobiia > Acidimicrobiales > RAAP-2 > DASZIT01. The sequence continues at coordinate 10,165 of JADGOI010000039.1, read as the reverse complement.
TTTGGTGCGGTCATCGCCCTCGAAGTGGGAGGTCTCCTCCAACAGATCGGTGCCCAGTCCCAACTCGGAGCCGCCATGGTCCTGGCCGTGGTGCGGGAGCAGGCCCCGTTGGCCACCGCTCTACTCATTGCCGGGGCGGGTGGATCCGCCATGTGCGCGGATATCGGTTCCCGAAAGATCCGTGACGAGATCTCGGCCATGGAGGTCATGGGTGTCCAACCGCTGCAGCGCCTGGTCCTGCCCAGGCTGCTGGCCTGCATGTTGGTGGCGTTGCTCCTCGACAGCATCGTGTCGGTGGCGGGCATTGCCGGTGGCCTGTACTTCGGCACCCAGTCCATCCACATCACCGCCTCCAGCTTCTTTGCCACCTTCGGTGAGCTCAGCCAACTGGCCGATCTGGCCATGGCCCTGTTCAAGGCGGTCATCTTCGGGTTCATCGCCGCCATGGTGGCCTGTTACAAGGGCATGACGGCCAAGGGTGGCCCCAAGGGCGTCGGGGACGCGGTGAACCAGGCGGTGGTGATCACCTTCATGGTGTCGTTCTTCATCAACTTCGTGTTGACGGTCATCTACTTCAACTTCATTCCCCAGCGGGGGATCTAGATGGCCACCACCACCCTCGCCGGTCCGGTCAGCCTCGTCTACAAGCAGTTGCGCTTTGGGCTGCGCACCGTCCGATCCCTCCCGAGCGCCCTCCAGTACCGCCGGGAGATCACCCTGCTGGTCTCCGACATCACCGTAGGCGCCGGTGCCCTGGTGGTCGGGGGCGGCATGTTCTTCGTGGTGGTGGGGATCGCCTTCTTCACCGGCACCGAAGTGGGCCTGGAAGGCTTCACCGGGCTGTCCCAGATCGGGGCCCAGGCCTTCACCGGTGTCATCTCGTCGTTGGCCAACGTTCGTGAGATCACCCCTCTTGTGGCCGGGGTGGCATTCGCCGCCCAGGTAGGCGCCGGCTTCACTGCGCAACTCGGGGCCATGCGGGTCTCCGAGGAGATCGATGCCCTCGAGGTGATCGGGGTGGACAGCGTCACCTACCTGGTCGCCACGCGCGTCTGGGCGGCGCTGATCACCATGATTCCCCTCTATCTAGCCGCCCTCTTCGCCAGTTTCATCGCCTCCCAGTTGATGGTCACCGACTTCTTCCACCTGTCACCGGGCACGTATCACCACTACTTCCAGCTGTTCCTCCCGCCGCTCGATGTCCTCTATTCGTTCTTGAAGGCGATGGTCTTCATCGTGGCGGTGACCTTCATCCACTGCTACTACGGGTATGCGGCCGAGGGAGGACCGGCAGGCGTGGGTGTCGCCGCGGGCCGGGCCATTCGGCTCTCACTCATCGCGGTAGTGGTGCTCAACTTCTTGTTGTCGACCATTCTCTTCAGTGGCGCCTCGTCCACTGCCAGGTTGGTGGGATGAGGCGGCTCAGCGCCCTGGGGCGCACCGCAGTTGTACTGATCGTGATCGCCGTCGTGGTAGCCGGAGTGGCGGTGATCGAAAAGACGGTGAACGGGGCATACAGCGGGAACCACCAGGTGGTCGGCCGCTTTCCCAATGCCGGGCAGGGCCTTCACGCCGGCTCCGAGGTAGATTATGCCGGCGTACAGGTCGGAAAGGTCTCGTCCATCTCACTGGCGGACCGGGCGGCCGAGGTGGCGCTGAGCCTGTATCCGACGTTTCACTTTCCGGCGAATGGGACCGCCACCATTCAGCCCCAGAACCTGTTCGGAGCCGACGAGGTCAATATCACCTCTCCCACCGGCCAACGCGGCCCGTCGCTGAGGCCCGGGGCGACCATCCCCCACACCAAGGTGGCAAGTGAGCTCACCGATCTGATGGCGGTGGCCGACCCCCTACTCCAGCAGGTGGACACCACCGACCTGTCGCTCACGTTGTCCGAATTGGACCAGGCCACCAGTGGCGCCGGTGCCCAGATCGCTGTCGGAATCGCCGAAGGATCCAAGTTGGGGACGCTGCTGAGCACCACCCTCGGTGCCCAACTCACCGCCCTCGACTCGCTGTCGGCCCTCTCTGCAGCCCTGGTGCCGGCAGCCCCGCAGCTGAATGCCGTCTCGCAGTCCGCCAATGCGGCCCTGCCGGCCATAAACCGGGCTCAGGACGACTTCCAGCGCCTGTTGACGTCGATCAATCCATTGGCGGAGAATCTGGCCCAGTTCCTCAGCCTGTACCACCCTGATATCGCCACACTGCTGACCGCCGGCGACAACGTGACCCGGGTGCTCCTCACCCACCAGGCCAATATCGAGCAGACGGTGAATGGGCTCTACCGCTACGTCTACAAGTTCGCCGCCGCTCCGGCAGACACCCTTCCGGACGGATCGAGAATCGGCTACTTCCAGACCTTCATCAACTTCTCCGACGTGAACAACCTGGTCTGCAGTCTGATCGCCCCGGCCAGCGGTGGTCTGGCCGCTCTGGCCCCGCTGCAGGCGGCCCTGGGCAGCGCCGGCAGTTCGTTCGACTGCTCGTCCCAGACGTCCGCCTTCAACACGTTGAACCCGCCCGCGGCCACCGTCCCCACCGCAACCTCCACCGCTCAACAGGGCTCCAAAGTGGCCCAGCAGGTCTACCAGGCCCTCGGGACCCCCCAGGTGCCCGCGGCCCAGTCCCAGTCCCTCGGTGGCTACCTCTCCATGTTGCTCGGTGGACTCTGATGGCGCGTTTGCGGTTCTGGCGGCACTCCTCGGGTCGCAAAGGGCACCTGGGCACGTTGCTCAAATTCGGCATCTTCACCGGAATCAGCCTCGTCCTGCTGGTGGCTCTGGCCATCCGGGTGGGGAACATCTCTCTGTTCACCCATCGGACCACCTACCAGGCCCAGTTGACCGACGTCACCGGGCTGCAGCCCAACAATGACGTGAAGATCGCCGGGGTCTCCGTGGGGAAGGTGACCGGTGTCAACGTCCAACACGACCATGCCCTGGTGACCTTCTCGATCGACAACTCGGTACACCTGCGCTCGAGCACCAAGTCCGGTCTTCAGGAGAACAACGTCCTCGGCCAGCAGTTCCTCTACCTGTATCCGGGATCGACCGGCGCCGATATCCGGGCCGGTGGCGTGATCCCCTTGTCCCAGTCCATCTCCAACCCCGGAGTGGGTGCCTTTCTGAACGCGCTCGGCCCATTCTTGTTGGCCGTCAACCCGGCCCAGGCCAATACGTTCGTCCAGAGCGTGCAGGCCGCGTTGCAGGGAAACCAGGACAAGGTCGACCAGCTCATCAACGACTCGGCCACCGTCGCCCAGACTGTCGGCTCGCTCGACACCCAGGTCGGGCAGGTGATCAGCGCACTCGATCAGGTATTCACCGCCTTGGCCCAGCGCAGTACCGACGTCGGTGCCCTGCTCGACAATCTACAGACGGTCTCTCAGACGCTTGCCTCCCACAACGACCTCCTCGACACGGTGGTGACCAATCTCTCCAAGTTCACCGGGGAGATCGCCGGGGTGGCCCAGTCCAACCAGGGCAACCTGGCCCAGACCATCAGTGATCTGCAGTCGGTGACCTCGGTGGTCCAGGATCACGAGAAGAACCTGGCTGCCGGGCTGTCCACCCTGGGATCCGGATTCAATCCCTATTCGCTCATCTCCAACTACGGACAGTGGTTCCAGGTGAAGTCGGTCTATACCTGCCTGGCCGCGGAGACCACCTGCTTCTACAACAACGGGGGCAACCCGCCACCCGGTTCGGGGCCCTTCGGGGGCGCCCCCCCGTCGTTGGGCGGGGCCAGCACCGGAACGTCGAATGCCTCAGGTGCCTCAGGTGCCTCAGGTGCCTCGGGTGCGGGCTCCTCGCCGGCGGCCATGCTGCAGATGGTGGCCGGGTCCGGAGGTACGCCGTGAAGGCGTTCACCGATCGCAATCCGCACCGGATCGGCCTGTTGGTGCTCATCGTCACGGCAGTAGCCGTGTTGTCGGTGTTCACCTTCAACAAGAACACCTTCTCCTCGGGGTACACGGTGAAGGCCACGTTCTCCAACGCCGCCGGGTTGGGCCCGAATGCCAACGTGCTCCTGGCCGGGGTGAACATCGGCAAGGTGAGCACCGTGCACCTCAACGGCAATCACGTGACGGTGGACATGACACTCGACCAAGGGGTGGTGCTGCCGAGCGATACCACCGCCGCCATCAGCGTGGAAACCCTGCTCGGTCAGCTGGTGGTGAACCTGAAACCGATCAACGGTTGGAGCCATCCGCTACGCGATGGGGCGCTGTTGACCAACACCAGCGTCCCTGTCGAGTTCCAGAATATCCAGAACGACGCGGGCGGATTGCTGACCAACACCAACGCCGCCGCCATCAACCAGCTCATCCAGTCCTTGGCGGCCATCACCAAGGGCAAGCAACAGCAGGTTGCACAGATCGTCAACGGCCTGAATGGGTTCACCGGGGTGATCAACCAACGCCAAACCCAGGTGAGCCAGCTCATCGACGCGGCCAACACCCTGTCCCAGTCGGTGGCCGGCCGTGACACCCAGCTGGGCTCGGCCATCGACAATCTCTCCACCGTGATCAATGGCTTGGCCCAACGAGGAACCGATCTCGGCAATCTCATCGACAACACCCAGCAAGCCGCCGGTCAGATCAACACGTTGGTCACCAATAACCGCCCGCAGCTGCAGGCGCTGGTGGTCCAGCTCCAGTCGGTGCTCGGGGTCCTGTCCAAACACCAGCTGGACCTGGCACAGGGAATCTCGAGCGCGGCAACGGCCGTCACCGGATTCTCCTCCATCGGCTATTCGGGGTCGCCGGCCACCCCTGTGAGCTGGGCAAACATCTATTTCAACGTAATCGGCTCCACCCCACTGGACGGGGTGCTGGGTAGCTGCGGAACACTCGACCTCGTCCTTACCCAAGCACTGGGCCCCGACCCCCTCCCCTGCAGCCAGCAGAACGGGCCGTTGATCAGCGGCCCGGCGGCCACGCCGGCGGCCACCGGCGCCACTGTTGCGCCCACTGCGGCGGGTGCCAACTCCGGCACCTCCACGCCATTGCCGATCGGTAACGGGATCACCGGCATCCTGGGTCTGGCGAACCTTGGATCTCAGCCGAGCTCATCCGGCTCAAGTGGCGGCGGCCTGCTTCCCCCGCTGCTCGGGGGCGGGTCGTGAGACGCCGGATCATCACGCTCACGGCTGTTGCCGTGGCCGTTGCCGTCGTCATTGCCGCCGTCTCGGTCATCGTGCTGCGCTCCACGCCCTCCTATCGGGTGCGGGCGGTCTTCGCCAGCGCCAACGGTCTGTTCCCCGGGAACACCGTCGAAATGCTGGGCGCCCCGGTGGGTGTCGTGACCGACGTTGTCAACACCGGCAACACCGTCCTGGTGACCATGAAGGTCCAGAAGCAGTTTCAGATGCCGGCCGCAGTGTTGGCGGCGCTGGAGTCGCCCCAGGTGCTCGGCGAGCCCTCCATCGAGCTGTCCCCCGGGTACACCGGTGGGCCCACCATGGCGCCGGGCCAGACCATTCCCGAGTCGCGGACCACGGTTCCGGTGTCGACTGATCAACTCCTCAGGGACATCCAGAGCTTCCTGTCCCAGATCGATCCCCATGCCACCGGCGATCTGATCACCAATCTCTCCCAGGATCTGACCGACCAGGGCGCCGGGCTCAACCAACTGTTGGGGAACGCGGCAGGCACCATCCAACTACTGGCCCAAAAAGGGAACAGCCTCGGCCAGCTCACCACCTCGCTTGCTCAGATCACCGCCACCTTGCAGAGCCGCACCAGCACCCTTTCCAACCTGATCCGGGACTACAACACCGTGTCGTCGATCGTGGCTTCCCATCAGAGCCAGTTGGGGACAGCCATCACCGATCTGGCCGGAGCGACCAATCAACTCTCCGGCTTCCTGGGGCCAAACCTGGTACCACTCGAAAATGACGTGGCCGGCATCACCCAGGTGGGGCGCACGGTGTCGGGCAACCTCGCCAACCTCGACACACTGCTCAACTCCACCAATCTGCTCTTTGCCGCAGCCGGGCGTGCCTACGACCCCTCCCACAACTGGCTCGACCTCAACCTGGCCCTACCGGCCGGTGCCACTGCCTCATTGGTATCCGGTCTCGTCCGCGACCGGCTGGCCGGGATCTGTCGCCGGTTGCTGGCCAACCATTCTGCTGGTCTGCCGGCCTCGACCCTTCAGACTCTGGGCCTCTGTGGCGATCCCAACTCCGGGTTCTTCAATCCGCTGTTGGCGGTCATCCCGTCGATCCTGGACACGCTGACCAGTGGGCCCGGAGGGGGTCCATCGGCCACCGCCCTGGCGGCTCTGATCGCCAAAGGAATGAGCATGATCCCGGGCGCCGCCGCCATCCAGGCTCCGGCCACCGCGGCCCCGGCCGCCCCGCCCGCATCGACGACCCCGCCGGCCCCGTCCCTTTCCACGCCGGGAGCCTCACAACTCCCACCCATGCCCACCACCACCACCACCAACCCGTCATCCGGAGGCGGGCTGGGTGGGCTGTTCAAGGGCTTCCTGGGGGGTCTCTGAGATGACCTGTCATCGCAACCTCCTCAATGCCCTGATCCGTGCCGTCTCAGCCGTCGCGCGATGCGGCGCGGTTTCCCTGGGTCGCCGGGGTCAACGTCTCGCTCTGGTTGTGCTGGTGGGGAGTGGTCTGGCCCTGACCGGATGCAAGCTCCCCTTCAGCGGTCAGGCGCCCCTCACCGCGTCGGCGATGTTCAGCGACGTCGCCGATCTGGCCAGCGGGGCATCGGTGGAGATGGCCGACATCCCGGTGGGTCACGTGACCTCCATCAGCCTCCGTGGCACCCAGGCCCGAATCACCATGGTGCTCAACCGGTCCGCCGACATTCCCCAGAACGTGTCAGCCCAGCTGCGGCGGACCTCCATCCTCGGTGAGCGGTACATCGATCTGATCCCCGACAGCACGCTCCCGGGCGGTCCATTCCGCAACGGCCAGGTCATCGGCGATACGTCGGTGCAACCCGGTATCTCCGAGCTCCTCTCGTCGGGGGCATCGGTGATCGGGGCGATCAACAGCACCCAGTTGGCCGAGCTGGTGGCCACCCAGGCCCAGGGGCTCGCCGGTCAGGGTCAGAACCTGCGCCAACTCCTCGATAGTTTGAGCACGGTGGTGCACGGCTACTCCGGACGAACAGCCACCATTCAGTCCCTGATCACCAACGTGGATCAGCTCAGCTCGACCCTGGCCCCAGAGGCATCCCAGAATGCACAGGCGATTACCACGCTGTCCCAGACCACCGGGGTACTGGCCAACCAGTCGGCCCGCTTGGAGACTCTGCTCCAGTCCCTCAATGACCTGTCCGTCCAGAGCCGGAGCATCCTGGAGTCCTACACGCCACAGATCAATGATGAGTTGTCCGGGTTGGCATCGACAGCCCAGGCCCTGCAGGTGAGCGAGGGCGACCTCGGGAACTTCCTCGACTTCCTGCCCGGCCACAACGCAGCCCTACAGGAGCTCACCCGGGACAACCAGGTGCAGATCCTCACCGACTTCGTCGTGTGTGGCCTGCCCGGCGGCGGATCCAATCCGGCCATCCCGTCACAGACCTGCGCGGGATCCAAATGATCACCCGCCGGATCATCGTCAACCTCTTCGCATTCTTCGGCGTCGCCGTTTTGTTGATCGTCTACGGTCTGATCAACCTATTGGGCAACCCATTCCAATCGCCGATGCAGGTGTCGGCACTCCTCCCCAACGCCTACGGGGTCTACTCCAACTTTTCGGTGACACTCAACGGGGTCCAGGTCGGGTCGGTCCGCTCGGTCTCCCTCACCCCGGCCGGGGCACGGGTGGACATCGCCATCGACCACGGGGTGAAGATCCCCGGTGATGTGGCCGCCCAGGTTGAGATCGCCAATACCTTGGGCGAACAGCAGATCGACCTGGTGTCCCAGCATGGGGGTACCGCCCCTCCGCTGGTGGAGGGAGCCCAGATTCCGGTCTCGCCCGCCGGGGCGCCGGCTGACATCGGACAGGTCATCGCCACGGCCACCCAGTTCCTGAAGGCCATTCCGGTCAACGACCTCAACAACCTGCTCCATCAGACCGCGGTGGCCCTCAACGGTCGAGGTGCGGATGTGCACACCATCATCACCTCGGGGACGCAGTTCGCTCAGGAGTTCCTGGCCTATCAACAGGCGTTCAAGTCCCTGCTGGCCAGCAGCCCCCCGGTGCTCGACTCGGTGACCGCATCAGCTCCGCAGCTCACCACCGCCCTTGCCAGTACCGCGGTGTTCCTGAACGTGTTGACCAACCGGCAAGGGGACTTTCTGAATCTCCTCCACAACGGCGGAGATGCGTCCCAACTCCTCAATCAGCTCGTGGTGGCCGAACGTCCGAACCTGGCTTGCTTGGTGCACGACCTGGGCGCCACCTCCACCAATCTGTCCCAGCCCACCAACCTCGACAATCTGGCCACCGATTTGACCACCAACCGGCAGTTCTTCGGAGCCATCGATGGGTTGACGCCGACGGGGCCCGCCCGGCAGTTGACAGCCAGCGAACCGGCCCGTACCAACCAGTTATGGCTGCGGGTCCGCGTCCTCCTCCCCCCGGTGTTCTCACCGGCAGCGCTCCCCTACTCGCCTCCCCGCAGCCTTTCCCCCATCATCCCGGCGGCCGGATGTTCCACCGAGTTCGGCAACGGCGTGAGCGCCGCCTCCCAGCCCGGGTTTGTACCCGCCGCCCCTGTCGCCATCGACACCCCCCCGGCGGCAGCATCCCAGGTGCGGGGGGGTGGAACCCCGGTAGTGGGTTCCCCCCTCACCACGACGACCGCCTCCAGCCACAAGCAGTCCCCCTACCCATCGGCGCCGCCTGCGGTGCTGCCGCTGATGGGTGCAGCGATACTGTTACAAAGCCCGGTCAGGCGCCGCCTGCGGAATCGGCGCCATCGACAGGAGACGACTGAATGACCGAGGAACAGGATCCCAAGGCCTACAAAGTGTCGGTGGTCGACCGTGATACCGGAAGTACCCGGCCCAGTCGTCGGACTTCGGGTGCGGCGGCCCCTTCCGGAACAGCGGAGGCCGACAATGCCGATGACTCCGACGCCGAGGATGCCGGCAAGTCCAACGACGACGTGGCCGACCATGGGACTCCGGCCACAGGAGGACACCGTTGGCCGCCTCGAACCTTGGGGCGCAAGGGCCAGGTGGTGTTGTTGTGCATCGCCATCCTCGGGGTGATCGGAACCGCGGCGTTCGGTCACGCATGGGCGACGCTCAGTGGCCGACTCGGACAACAGGCCGACGTACGCGCGGCGACAAGTAACTTCCTGACAGCTCTGACCAATTTCGATGCCAAGAGCGTCGACGCCGACTTCAACCGTATCCAGAGCTATGCCACCGGGGACTTTGCCAAGCAGTCGAACCAGTTCTTCGGATCCACCATCCGTAGCCAGCTCCAGGCCGCCCTGGCTTCGTCTCGCGGTCAGATCCGCAGCCAGTACGTGCAGTCGATCAACGGCACCAGCGCCACCGTGTACTCGGTGATCGACCAGACGTACATAAACAACAAGATGGCGTCGCCATCCGTCGATGTGCTCCAGGTCGTCACCGACCTCACCTTGCAGGGACCCACGTGGAAGATATCCAACGTGACGGTGCTCAATCCCAGCGGCACCGCATCGAATACCTCGACCGGATCCACTCCATCGCCGAGCACCAGCACCACTACCCCGACGAGCACCACGAGCCCGTAGACCACGGACGGCTGATCCCACAGGCAATGCCGAGCCGAACGCCGCTGGGCGTCCGGCCAACTCCTTGGTGAGAGCAACCGGGTGGTCACGACGCAGCCCGAGCAACTCTCGTAACTGGTCATCGATGGGAACTGCGGGACGCCAAACGGCGCCTTTCGATCGGTCAGCTTCCAATCGCTGAGGTGAGAATCCCCTCGACGTCAACCAGACACGATGATGCAGGATTCGACGCCGCCAGCTGAGCAAATGGGGCAGCGCGGTCGCCAACGCAGTCTCGAGGCTCAAAACGTAAGTGCGATAGGGACCGTAGAGCGGCGAGAGAACGGTGAACCCTTGGTTCTCGAGACTCTTGACCTGGTTGATCAACGGTGTCAACGACGGCTCGGCGACGGCGTACTCCTTGGCGAACTCCACCAATAACGGACCCAAAACCTGCAGTACCGGTTGGTACGCGGC
>JADGOI010000038.1 GCA_017883075.1 Acidimicrobiales bacterium | reverse complement strand
CGGCCAGGACCTGGCGGAGGGGATCTATACCCTGCCCACGCTTCTGGCCCTGGCCGATCCAGTGGTTGGACCCGAGCTCAAGCCCATGTTGGGCCAGCCGTTGGACCAGATCGAACGGGACAGGGCCCGCTCCATCGTGGCGTCATCCTGCGGGGTGCCGGCATCGGTGGCGGTCGCTCGCCGGTACGCGGAAGAGGCAGCCGAGGCTGCGGCCTCCTGCCCGTCAGCGGACCTGGCCGCAGGTTTCGCTCGCTTGGCCCACTCCCTGGTCGACGGCCTCCCCACCAGCTGACGGCCTTCCCACCCGGTCGGCTCACTCCTTCAGAATTCGAAGTGCCGCCTTACGGCGCCGGGGTTGCCGGTGCCGGCACGTGGCACTGGGCCTCGATCTTCTGCGAGACCTTGTCCAGCCTGGCCGCAAAAGTGGCGCTCTTGGCACGGGTGATCACCTTTTGAAGACGAGCCGCCCGCTGGGTGTGGCCGGCTGCCTGCGCCTTTGCCTGGGCAGCTGTCAATTTCGGAAGGCCGGCGGCGATCCCGGCTTCACCCTTCTGGATGCGTGCCAGCACCTTGTCGGCGTTGGCACAGTTGAAATTCTTGCCGACCCTTGGAACCCGGGTCGCATGCGCGGTGCCGGTGGCCGCCGCGTGGGTAGGCGCCGACGACGCCGGAGAGGCATCGGCGATGGCTGATGCTCCGAACGAGAGCGCTCCGGCGGCCACTGCGATTGCCGAGCCGACCAAGACCTTCTTCAACATGGAACTCGTTCCTCCTCGAACATTCCGGTTCTTCCGGTGTGTTCCTCCATCTTCGCCGGTGCGCATGATCAGTCGATCATCCCGATGTTAGGGATCGGTGAGGATGTGCCGCCTCTCAGGCGTGCCGTTGGGCATTCCCGTTGGAATTGCGCTCGAAGATGATCCGCAACCCATGGAGGGTCAGCCACGGCTCCACATATTCGATCTCGTCGGAGTAGGGAGCGATGAGCTCGGCCAGACCGCCGGTGGCCACCACCGTGCACTCGCCCAACACCCCGGCGAACCGGCGACAGAGGCCGTCCACCTGTCCGGCGAAGCCGTACAGCGCACCGGATTGGATGGACTCCACTGTCGACTTGCCGATGACGCTGCGAGGCTCGACCAACTCGACCCGTCGCAGGGCGGCGGCGTGGGCGAAGAGGGCATCGAGGCTGATCTGCACACCGGGGGTGATCGCCCCTCCCAGGTACTCGCCCGCCGCCGAAATGGCGTCGAAGGTGGTGGCGGTACCCAGATCGACCACCACACAGGGGCCGCCGAACAGGTCGTAGGCGCCCACCCCGTTGGCGATCCGGTCGGCTCCCACCTCCTTGGGGTTGTCGTAGAGGATGGGCATGCCGCTCTTCACCCCGGGCTCGAGCACCAGCGCCGGAACATCGAACCACCGCTGCACCATCTGGCGAAGGGAGGCGGTGACCAACGGCACCGACGAGGTCACCGCGATGCCGGTGATGGTGCCGTCGATATTCAGCCCATCGAGATCGAGGATTTGGGTGAGCAGCAACGCGTGCTCGTCCGCCGTCCGTTCCGGCACGGTGGAGAGGCGCCAGTGATGGGCCAATCCGGTCGGCTCCTTCCCGTCCCGTAGACCGGTCTCTTCGAGCGGAACCCCGACGTCGTCGGCAAAGAGCCCGACGACCGTCTCGGTGTTCCCCACATCGATGGCCAGCAGCATGGTCAGTCCTTCCCGCCGGCATCCGACGTCAGATCGAGGCCCAGGTCGAGCACCGGGGCGGAGTGGGTCAGGGCCCCCACCGAGATGAGATCGGCGCCCGCGGCTGCATAGAGCGGGGCGGAATCGAGATCCACGCCACCCGACACCTCCACCAGGGTCGCCGTCCCGCTGGCCCGTACCCGGGCCACGCATGTCTTCACCTGGTCAGGGGTCATATTGTCGAGCATGACCACGGTGGCCCCGGCGGCGACCGCCTCGTCCACCTGTCCGGCCCGGTCACATTCGACCTCGACCATCCGACCGGGCCAGAGCCGGCGGGCCCGATGGACTGCCTCGGTGATGGAGACGCCGCCAAGGTGGTTGTCCTTCACCAGCACCGCGTCCGACAGGCTGCCGCGGTGGTTGGTGCCGCCTCCGGCCCGGACTGCGGCTTTCTCGAGGGAGCGGAGCCCGGGGGTCGTCTTGCGGGTATCCAGCACCCTGGTAGCCGGGTTGGCCGACACCACCGTGTCGACATAGCTCCGGGTGAGGGTGGCTATCCCCGAAAGGTGCCCGAGGAAGTTGAGGACGGTCCGCTCGGCGGTGAGGATGGAACGCAGAGGGCCGAAGAACACCGCCACCGTCGAACCCGGGGTCACCCCCGAACCGTCGGCCAGGCGCCACTCCACCTCTACCGATGGATCGACCTGGGCGAATGCCTCGATGGCACATGCCCGGCCGGCCACCACGCCGGGCCGGCGGCTGACCACCGACATCGACCGGATCACCGATGGCGGCACCAGGGCGGCGGTGAGGTCCCCCAACGGCAGCATGTCCTCGGCCAAGGCATTCCTGACCGCGTCGACCACCGCCGAACGGGGGGGATCGAACAGCGAGGCATCGGCGAGGTCGGAGACCCGGTGGTCGAACGTCACGGTGAGTCGACGACTTCGCTGGAGACGGTGACCCTGCCGTCCACGTGCACGATCCGCCGGCGCCATCGTTGAGCCGTCTGAGGAAAATCGGCTCGGGCATGGGCACCACGGGTCTCGGTGCGCAGGGTGGCCGAGGTGAGAAGGGCCTCGGCCGCGGTGACCAGGTTGGCCAACTCTCCGTGGGCCCGGTCGGACGGGGTCGCGGTGCCCACCGCGGTGGCGACCGACCCGATCACCGTGGCGGCAGTTTGGAGCGACCCGGCGTCCCTGACCACCCCGGCACCATCGAACATGGCCCGCTGCAACCGGTCGACCGTCTTCTCGACATCGATGGCGATGACCTCGTCGGTGCGGTCGGCCCGGCCGGCCCCGCCGGACCGGACCGATACGCCCACCCCGAAGTCGCCATCGGGATCGCCGCCGTCGGGTCCACCGTGGAGCACCGCTCTCATGGCGCCGGTGGCAGACGGGCCGTCATCGCCACGGCGGATGGCCTCGGCCAAGCGGGCACCGAACACCATTCCTTCGAGCAGCGAGTTGGACGCCAGGCGGTTGGCCCCGTGGACCCCGGTGCACGCCACCTCGCCCGCTGCCCACAATCCCGGGAGGGCTGTCTCTCCCCACAGATCGGTCACCACCCCGCCGGAGAGGTGATGGGCAGCCGGAGCGATGGGCAGCCAGTCGACGTGGGGATCGAGGCCGATGGCCTCCAGCGAGGCCTTGATGGTCGGGAATCGCGAGCCGAAGGAGTCGAGCCCGGTGGCATCGAGCCAGAGGTGCTCGACCCCCTGGGAGCTGAGCTTTGCCGCCATGGCCCGGCTCACCACGTCACGGGGGGCCAGCTCGTCGACGAAACGCTCCCCGTTGGCGTCGCGGATCAACGCGCCGTGCCCGCGCAGCGCCTCGGAAAGGAGGGGCCGGGGCATGGCCGGGTGATGGAGCGCGGTGGGATGGAACTGCATGAACTCGACATCGGCCACCGGAACCCCGGCCCGCAGGGCCATGGCCAGACCGTCGGCAGTGGCCTCGGCCGGATTGGTGGTCACCGCGAAGAGCTGGCCCGCCCCGCCGGTGGCCAGGACGGTATGACGGGCCCGTACATCCACCACCCGTCCCCCGGCGTCGAGCGCCCGCACCCCGCAACACCGTCCGCCTTCCACCAGAAGGTCGAGGGCGAACCATTCTTCGAGGACCGCCGCCGCGGTCCGGCGGGTGGCATCGACCAGTGCCCGCTCCACCTCTGCTCCGGTGGCCGCCCCGCCGGCGTGGACCACCCGGGCGGTGGAATGGCCACCTTCCCGGGCGAGATCGAGGGCGCCCCCGGGGTGCCGGTCGAACTCCGCACCCATGGCAATCAATTCATGGACCCGGAACGGGCCCTCGTCGACCAGTATCCGTACCGCGTCGGTGTCGCACAGACCTGCGCCCGCGGCCAGGGTGTCGGCCAGATGAAGGTCGGTCGAATCCTCGTCCCCGCCCAGCACCGCGGCCACGCCACCCTGGGCCCACCGGGTGGCCGAACGCCACAACTCGGCTTTGGTCAATACTCCGACCCGCAAGCCACCACCGGGGGACGTGCCCGTCTCCGGGGGTGAGGCCAGGCGCACGGTGGCCGACAGCCCGGCCACCCCGCTCCCGAGGACCAGGACATCGAGTTCGCCCGGCAAGGATTGTGAGGTCGGCAACGCCGGCGATGCCGGCCGCGTCGCTCCCGGTCGGGTCACGCCTCGGTCAGGATCTCGAGTTCGGCATCGAGTCGGGCCGACACTTCGTCGATCACCCGATTGGCCCTGTCCACGTGCACGATGCTCGGTGCAAACGAGTCGAGTTCCTCGTTCTCGTAATCGGCGTAGGTGATGACGATGACCTTGTCACCCCGGTGCACCAACCGGGCGGCCGCGCCGTTGAGGCACACCTGTCCCGGGCCACCGAGGATGGCGTAGGTCTCGAAACGGGCCCCGTTGTCGATGTCCACCACGGTGACCTGTTCCCACTCGAGGATGTTGGCCAGTCGCATCAACTCGGGGTCGAGGCTGATCGAACCCACGTAGTTGAGATCGGCGTCGGTCACGGTCGCCCGGTGGATCTTCGATTTCATCATGCGGCGGCGCATCGCTCAGCTGATTCCCTTCGGGTCGGTTGCGGAAGACATGGGTGGGGGAGTTCTCTCGGCGGAGTGGGCCCTGGGGTCGAGGTTGTCGATGAGCCGCACTCCCCCGACGGTGGCGGCGATGAGGAGTCGGATGGCCACGTCGGGTCGGATCGACGCCACCCCACGGAGATCGTCGGCGTGCACCACCGCGGCGTAGTCGAGGTCCACCGACGGCTCCTCGGCCACCACCCGTGCCATGGCGTCCTCGATCACCTGCGCCCGTCCTTCACCCCGGGCTATCAGCGCCGCCCCGGCCCGCAACGAACGCGACAGCACCAGTGCCACCCGACGTTGATCCGAGGAGAGACGGACGTTCCGGCTCGACAGAGCCAGGCCGTCCTCGTCCCGCATGGTGGGACAGCCGATGATCTCGATGGGCAGGGAGAGGTCCCTGACCATGCGGCGCACCACCGCCAACTGCTGGAAGTCCTTTTCGCCGAAGTAGGCCCGGCACCGGCCGGACATGGCGAACAGCTTGGCCACCACGGTGCTCACACCGTCAAAGTGTCCGGGGCGCGACGCCCCTTCCCAGTGATCGCCCAGGCCGGCCACCGACACCGTGGTGGCGACAGCAGCCGGAAACCCCGGGTACATCTCCTTCACCGGCGGAGCGAAGACGATGCCGGCGCCGGCGGTGCCGGCCAACTCCACGTCGGATTCGAGGGTCCGCGGATAGCGGGCGATGTCGTCGGGGTCGCCGAACTGCAAGGGATTCACGAAGACGGTGACGACCACCAGGTCGCACTCGGCCGATGCCCGCTCCACCAGCGAGCAGTGCCCGGCGTGCAAAGCTCCCATGGTCGGGACCAGGCCCACCGACAGTCCGGCGGCGCGGGCCGCATCGAGGGCGGTCGCGCACTGGCTGATCGTCTCGATGACCCGGACGTTGCCGGCGACCTGGCGCTCGATCCCGAGCGTGGTCGGTGATGGGGGAAACAGCGTGGTGGTCATGCCACCTGCTCCACCCTCGGCGTCGGGGCCAAGATCGACGGGGCCAAGGTCGACGGGGCTGCGAACGTGTCGAGGGTCGAAGGTTCGAGATCTGCCCCGGCGCCGATCCAGGCGCCGGCCCCGGCCCAGGACCCGGCCCCGGGAGTGTCCATGGAGAGCCGGCGGGCCAGAGCGACCATGGCGTCGTAAGCGGCCAGTTCGGTACGGCTCCCGGACAGGGAGGCGAGCACCGAACGGTGCCGGTCCATGGTGGCCCGGTCCCCCCGGGCCGCCGGTCCTGTCAGGGCGGCGTAGGGCCCGAGTACCAGCGCATCCTCGGTGGCGGCCTGAATCAACCCGGCGAAGGCGCTCAGGGGCAACCCGGCGCTGGCGGCCACCCGTTCGACCTGTCCGAGCAGGGCCACCAGGTGATTGGCGGCGATGGTGGCGGCGGCGTGGTAGTTCGCCCGCAGCTCGTCGGCCACTTCGACCACCTGACCGCCCAGGGCCACCGCAATGGCCCGAGCTGCCGGGTCACCGGCCACGGCGAAGGTCACTCCCGAGCGCAATCGGGCCGCCCCCACCTCGGGGTTGGGCAGCGGCACCAGGGGGTGAAGTGAGGCCCGATGGACGTGGGGGGCCAGGACGTCGAGCCCGAGCGATCCCGAGAGGTGGACGACCACCGTGCCCGGGACAGGGATCACCTGGGCGGCAGTGCCGGAAACCGCGGCGTCCGGCGTGGCGATGACCAACACATCGACCCCGCCGGCGGCATCGGCGAGTGAGCGGGCGCGGTCATAGACGTCCGTCACGGTGTAGCCCCCAGCAGCCCGCAGCGCTGCCATCAACGAACATCCGGCCCGACCCGGGCCGATCACACGGATTCTGGTCACGAGACCCCTTTGCAACGTTCCGGCCCCGGTGGGTGCCGTTCGAGTCAGAGAATCTTTGAGTAGACGTTCACAGTGTACCCACGAATGTGACCTCACCACCAGAAAGTTCGAAGGTGGCGGCGTCGACCAGGTCCGGAGCCAGGTCGGCCAGTGGGGCCAGCACAAACCTCCGCTCCCGCCAACGAGGGTGGGGAATGGTGAGCTCGGGGTCGTCGAGGATGACACCGTCGACCCACAGCACGTCGACGTCGAGGGTGCGGGGACCCCACCGCACGGTGCGAACCCTGCCGGCGGCGGCCTCCAGCCTCCGGCACTCCTCCAGTATCCGATAGGGATCCACCCCGGGAGCCACCGCCAACTCCACCACCAGATTCAAGTAGGGGCCCTGGTCCTCGGTCCCACCGATCGGCTCGGTCTCGTAGACCGGCGACACTGCGGTGACCGGCATGGCGCTCCCGGCCCGGAGCTGGTCCACGGCTCGACGGAGGTGGGACCACCGGTCCCCGAGGTTGGACCCGAGCCCGAGGAACGCCCGTACGCTCGGCGACTCGGACAGCGGGGAGGTCATCGGTGGCGGGTGATGCGCACGCCCACGGTGGCGATATCCGCGGCCAGTGGGGGCCGGAGCTTGCGCAGTCCCACCGTGACCGACACCACCCGCTCATCTTCCAGAGAGGTGGCGGCGATCGCCTCGGCCAAGGCTTCGAGCAAATGGAGCCGACCCGATCCGGCGATCACTGCACCGGCCCTGTCCACCACCCCGGAATAGTCGACGGTATCGGCCAGGTCATCGGAGAGGCCGGCGGCGGCGAGGTCGACGTCCAGATCGAGGTCGAGCTCGAAGGGCTGGGGATCGACCCGTTCCTCGGGCAGCACCCCGTGGGTCCCCAGCACCCGAAGCCCCCGAAGTTCGATCCGATCCAGGTCGGCCATTCTCAGCTCTGGGCGGCAGCGGGGTTCGGCCCGGAGGCACCAGGCTTGCCCCGCACCGCGGCGGCCGGAGGCAGTTGGTCGGCGAACGCCACCAGCTCGCGTCCGGACGGGCCCATGGCGTGGCCGGTGATGTGCTCGATCACGGTGACGGCCTGAGGCCCGCTGGGGAGTCGCCCTGACCACAACAGGTACCCGGCCACCACTCCGAGGACCCGGTCCCCGAGCGCGTCTTGATGGATGAGGAGCCGTTCGCCCCTGGCCAGGCGGTTGTGCAGATCTTTGAACAACTCCAGCAGGCTGATCCGTACATCACCCGACAGCGGCAGAGGGAAATGGACACTGGGAAGGCCGTGGTCCTGATAGGCCTGCAGGTTGTGTGAGGACGAGAGCAGGGAGACGACCCGGGTGAAGCCCTGGGCCTGCAGCCAGATGATCTCCTCTTGGCGGCGGACCTTGCGGTGGTTGGGGGAGAAACCACCGGGGCGCTCGCTCACCGCCAGGCCGTCCTTGATCACCCAGGTGAAATGGCGGGGCGGGATGCCCGCCGCCCATTTGCCCCTCAACGTGCCACCTCCGGATAGTCGGGAGATCGGGATGGGACCGGAACCACTGTGGCCGGATGCCGGGGCCCAACCAGGGTCGCCGCCTGGACGGTGGCCGCCACATCGTGCACCCTCACCATGCCCGCCCCCGCCTGCATGGCCCACACGGCGGTGGCCAGCGATCCGGGGAGGCGATGGTCGACCGGGGCCGGGGTGCCGTCCCTCTCCGGGGCCAACCATCCGAGGAAACTCTTGCGACTGGTGCCCACCATCACCGGATGACCGGTGGCCACCAGGTGGTCCACGGACGCCAGCAATCGGAGATTGTGCTCGCCGGATTTGCCGAATCCGATGCCCGGGTCGATCCACACATCGGTAATCCCTGCGGCGGCGGCGGTCTCGGCCCGGTCGACGAGGAATTGTGCCACTTCGGCCACCACGTCGTCATAGTGCGGGTGGTCCTGCATGTCGGCGGGCGTCCCTTTCCGGTGCATGGCCACCCATCCCACCCCACACTCGGCGGCCACCGGCCACAGCGAGGCGGAGACGTCATTGACCAACGTGGCCCCGGCGGCCACCGAGGCCTGGGCCACTTCCGGTTTGGTGGTGTCGATCGATACCCGCACGTGGGGGGAGAGCGCCTCGATGACCGGGATCACCCGTCTCAGCTCTTCGTCGGTGGGGACGGGCCGGGCACCGGGCCGGGTCGATTCGCCGCCCACGTCGACGATGTCGACCCCCTCGGCGATCATCTCATGCCCTCTGGTGATGGCTCGCTGTCCTTCGAACCACTCACCCCCGTCAGAAAACGAGTCGGGGGTCACATTGAGGACCCCCATGACCATCGGGCGTTGCTCGGTGGAGGTGGGGACCATGAGGTCACAGCGTAAACCAGGGGAGGGACCCCCGTGGCCGGGATCGGGGTCTTTTACCGGCCGTGAATGAACTGCATGGCCTCGGCTCGGGTGGCCGAGTCGGTCCGGAACTGGCCCCGGACGGCTGAGGTGATGGTCAAGGTGCCGGGCTTCTTGACCCCCCGCATGGACATGCAGAGATGCTCGGCCTCCACCACCACCAGCACGCCCCTGGGGGCCAGCGCCCGTTCCACCGCATCGGCGATTTCGGTGGTCATCCGCTCCTGCACTTGCAGGCGCCGGGCATAGCCGTCCACCAGACGGGCGAATTTGGACAATCCGGTGATCCGCCCGTCATCGCCGGGGATGTAGGCAACGTGGGCCCGACCCATGAACGGCACCATGTGGTGCTCACACAACGATGCGAAGGGAATGTCCCGCACCATCACCATCTCGTCATGCTCGGCGGCGAAGGTGACCTCGAGGTGATGGCACGGGTCTTCATCCAGACCGGAGAAGAGCTCCTCGTACATGTGGGCCACCCGGGACGGCGTCTTGAGGAGGCCGTCACGTCCGGGGTCCTCGCCCATGGCCTCCAGAATCTCATGGATGGCCCGTTCGATTCGGGCGGTATCGACGCTCATCAGGGCTCCTCAGCGGCCGGACGGATCGCCGGAGTAGGCGTGGATGGCCCTGAGGTTGCGGAGTCGTTCACCGACGTCGAGGCCGTAGCCGACCACGAAATCCGGCGGGATGTGGAACCCGACGTAGCGCAGGTCGATGGCGGTGCGTTGCTGTCCTTCCTTGACCAGAAGGGCACACACCTCGAGGCTGGCCGGGCTCCGGGCCAGGAGGTAACGCTGCAGATAGTTGAGGGTCAGGCCACTGTCGACGATGTCCTCCACCACCAACACGTGGCGGTCGGCAAGGTCGACGTCGAGGTCCTTCACGATCCGGACCACGCCGGAGGTGCGGGTGGCGCTGCCATAGGAGGACACCGCCATGAAGTCCGTTTCCACCGGGAGCTCGATGGCCCGGGACAGGTCGCTCATGAACATGAAAGCGCCCTTCAACACCCCGACCAGGAGGGGGGGCCGCCCCGCGTAATCGGCGGTGATACGAGCACCGAGCTCGGTGATCCGCGCCTGCAGGTCCGCCTCCGAGACGATGACCTCACCGACTTCGGGCTCCGACTCGAGCCGGGACAACTGGCCCACCGACTCATCTCCTGGCGCGGTCACGGGCCGACTGTATCGGTTGGGTCCCCGGTGGACCTCATGGGTGGGGTGAGGGACAGCCGCCCGCCCGACCGGGCCACTCGGGCCCCACCGGCCACTTCGGCGGCCCGCCGCGCTCCCCTGGCCACCTCGAGAACCCGCTCGACGGCATCGAGGGCGGGCGGATAGGCACCGTCGCCGGTCAACCACCCCCGGACGGCCCGCCTCGACACCGCTTCGGGGGCGGCGGCGATCGCCTTGGCGTCGGTGGGGTCCACCAGGGCCGCCACCGTGGCGAGCACCTCGGCGTCACCGGCCAGCAACCCGGCCTGGCGGGCCAGCACCGGGACGACATCCCTCCCCGCCAATTCCGAGCACAGCGGAACCAGCTCGGCCCGGATCCGATTGCGCAAGAACCGCGGATCCTCATTGCTGGGGTCATTCACCGGTTCCAACCCCTGCTGGCGACAGAGGGCCACCGTCTCGGCCCGCCGTAGGGCCAGAAGTGGGTGACGGGGACCTGCCCGCATGCCCGCCAGACCGTCGACCCCGGCACCCCGCAACAGATTGGCCAACACCGTCTCGGCCTGGTCATCGGAGGTATGCCCGGTGGCCACGTCGGGACCGAGCACTCCGAACCGGGCGGCGCGGGCCCGGGCCTCCAGGTTGGACCCGTCGGCCACCACCACCCGCTCACTGCGGAAGCCGGCACCGTAACGATCGGCGGCGGACGCCACCACATCGGCCTCGGCCGCGGAACCGGGCCGCAGCCCGTGGTCGACGTGGACCGCGGTCACCTCACAGCCGGCCGCGGTGGCCAGGACCAGCAACGCCAACGAATCGGCCCCGCCCGAAACGGCACAGACCAGCGGCGTTCCGGAAGCCGGGAACGCGCATCGGCCGACCAGGTCGGCGATCAGCGGATCAAGTGGAGAGGGAAAGGGTGCCACCGACGCGGGAGATCCACACCGAGGGGTCCCGGATCTCCGTGAGGGACGGCAGCCACTCCGGGCCCCGCCAGGCATGGCCGAGAAGCTGGGGGCCCCCCGACTTCTCCACCGCGGCGATGAACCGCTCGCCTTCTTCGTACTGGCGGAACTTGGATTCCATCCCGATGAGCTGCAAAAGGAGCTTGGCCGGGCCCTTGGTCTGATTGCGGCGTTGGCGGAGTACTTCGCTGAAACGCGCGGCGCTGGGAATGGCCGCCGCCCCGGCCCTGTCCATGGTCACGTCGCCGTGACCTTCGAGGAGACTCATCAGGGCCTGGATCCGGTGGAGACCCTCGAGCTGTTCGGGCGTGGCCACCAGCCCGAGAGCACCGTTGTCGCGGAGCGGGTTGCGCCCGGCGCGGATCTCCTCGGTCAGGCGCCTCAACGCCTCGGCCAAGCGGGTCGGGTCCGGATCGAGCGAGCCGAGCCCTTCCTCCACCAACGACAGGAAGTGGTCGCGCATCCAGGGGATGGCGGTGAACTGGCACCGATGGGTCACTTCGTGCAGCGCCAGCCACAGCCGGAACTCGCGGGGCTCGAATCCATACCGCTGCTCGAGCATCACGATGTTCGGGCCGACGAAGTAGACGATGTCCTGATCTTCGACGGCCTCCTCGGTGAGGAGCAGGTCGTACTGACCGAGGACCCGGGTCGAGAGCCAGCCCAGCACCGCTCCCAACTGACTTCCCGTGGCCACCCGGCCGGCGGCGGCCAGTGGGCCGGCCAGGCGTTCGGTGACCGGATTGGTGGCGGCCAGGCGGGGCGGGGCGAAGCGATCGAGATGAGGCCCGACCAGACGCTGAAACGAGGCCACGTTGGCGTGCACCCATCCGTTACGGTCGGTGACCCGGGCCCGCGCCTGCCCCGATGCGGACCGGAGACCGGTTGAGGACGCCACCAACTCTTCGGCCTGGGCGGTGAGCTCCTCGAAATCCTGTTGCAAGAGGTCGGGGCGGTAGGGCGTGGGCATCGCACTGCGGCTGGTCACCCAACCGGCCACCCGTTCGGCCACATCCCACGAGATGGCGCCGGGTGCCGTCTTCGGACTCTCAGCTTCAGTGGCGGTGGTTTGTGTCACGAGGACAAGTGTAGGGACGACCCGGGTCGGGCGGGGGTCAGACCTGATCGACAGGGGTGGAGGCGGGTCACGGGTAGAGGCGGGTCACGGGGCCACGGGCTCAGTTGCCCTGGCGCACGCGTTCGTCTTGGAGGGCGTGGGCCACCCGGTCGAGCAGGGCATCGGGAACGTGATCCTTGCAAAGGTTGGCGATGACCTTGCGCAACTCGGCTTCGAAGCCGAAGGCACCCACGCACGGACCGCACATGTCGAGATGGCGGACGATCTCCACCCGGCGTTCCTCGGTCAGTTCGCCGTCGAGGTAGTAATACAGACGCTCGATGGTCTCGTCACAGTTCACGAACCCGGGGACGTGCGCACGCCCGGGCATCATCGGATCATGTCCCGCATGGCCTGCATCATCCGATTTCTGCTCTCCCACGAGTACGCCTCCCTACTTGCCGTCGCCGGAGGCACCGACAAGGCCACGTGCACTTCCGAATTCGAACAACGCTTTCTGCAGGGCCTTTCTTCCACGGTGGATGCGGCTCATCACCGTGCCGATGGGTACCTCGGTGATCTCGGCGATCTCCTTGTAGGAGAAACCCTCGACGTCGGCCAACAGCACCGCCATCCGAAAAGTGTCGGGCAATGACTCGATAGCCTCTTTGACCTCGGTATCCGTGATTCGTTCGAGCGCCTCGTCCTCGGCACTCCGTCCGAGTCCGGCAGGTTGGTTGGCCGAAAGGCGCCGGTAGAGGAACAGGTCCTCCACATCCTCGACATCGGCAATCTCGGGGCGACGTTTCTTGGCCCGATAGGTATTGATATAGGTATTGGTGAGAATTCGATAGAGCCAGGCCTTGAGGTTGGTGCCGGCTTCGAAGCCCCCGAAGGCCCGATAGGCCTTGAGGTAGGTCTCCTGGACGAGATCCTCAGCGTCGGAGGGGTTGCGGGTCATACGTAGCGCCGCCGAGTAGAGCGCTGACATGTATTCCATGGCAAGGTCGGAGAATTCCGCCTGGTCGGCCATGGATGAACCCTACACAGGCCCGGCGCCTACCCATGCACCGCCCGGTCCCGGAGCCGCCGCCCGCATCCTTGCCCGGAGTCGCTACCCGGAGTCGCCGCCGCAACTACCCGACCGGCCGCTCGCCTGTGCCTACCCGAAGGGTTGGGCGGGGGGCCGCCGGTCCGACCACGGTGCCGCCGCCTCGACTTGGGCCGCCACCCGCAACAACAGTCCTTCTTCCCAGGGTCCCGCCACCAACTGCACACCGACCGGCAGCCCTGAGGCAGCCGTGTGCAGGGGAAGGCTGACGGCCGGCTGACCGGTGATGTTGAACACGGCCGTGAAGCCGGCCATGGACAGCACTTCGATCGGCGGGAATTCGGGGGTCTCGTGCACGGCCTTCAAGACTCCCACCGGTGGAGGCTCGATGGCCATGGTCGGGGTGACCAACAGATCGAACTCATCGCCCCATCGGGCCACAATCTGGCGGGTCATGCGCTGCAGTTCGCCCAAGTCCCGGGTGAGCGTCAAGCTGTCCACCTCTTGGGCCGCTGCATAGGCGGCCCGATTGTGCGGCTCGACCTTTGCCCAGTCGATTCCCTCGTGTTCGGCCATGCCGCCGTTCACGACATGGAGGAACGGCCCGAGGGCGGCAGCGTCGAAGACGTCGGCATCCAGTCGTTCCACCTGATGGCCGGCGGCCTCGAGCAACCGCCCGGTGGCTTCCACCGCCGCCACCGCTTCCTCGTCGACGGGGACACCCAAGGCGGTCACCGTATTGAGCACTACCCGCAGGCGCCCGGGATCCTTTCCGGGCTCCGTGATGAAAGGGGCCGCCGGCGCCGGCGCATTCCACCAGGCGTCGTGGTCCGGTGCACTCATCACGTCGAGCAGCGCGGCAGCGTCGGCCACTGTCCGGCAGAGTGCCCCTTCGGTGGCCATGCCCTGCCATCCCGGAATCACCGATGCCACCCGCCCCCGGCTCGGCTTGAGGCCGACCAGCCCGCAGCACGATGCCGGGATGCGAATCGAACCACCGCCGTCGTTGGCGTGAGCGACGGAGAACATGCCCGAAGCCACCGCGGCTCCCGCCCCGCCGCTCGATCCGCCCGGGGTGTGCCCGGGGTTCCACGGATTGCGGGTGGGCCCGTAACGGAGATTTTCGGTGACGGTGATCGATCCGAACTCAGGAGTGTTGGTGCGGCCGGTGAGGATGAACCCGGCCCGCCGGTAGGCATCGACCACCCGTTCGCTGTGATCGCTCGCCCCGTCGGGGGCGCCGAGCGAGCCGTAGGTCACCGGCTGACCCTCGACCGGAGTGAGGTCCTTGATGGGGATGGGCACGCCGGCGAAGGGTGGGAGGTCATCGGCCCCGGCGGCGATCCGCTCACCGAGCACCCTCGCCTCGGCCCGGGCCTCGTCGTCGTTCCGCCAGATCACCGCGTTCAGCCCAGGGTTTCGCTTGTCGACGCGATCGAGGCTGGCGTCGAGCACTTCGAGCGGGCTCACGTCCTTGCGACGGATGGCCGCGGCGGTGTCGAGCGCCGAGGCGAAGTCGTTCATACCCTCACTATAGGGAGATGCTGCGCCGCCGGCCCGGTGAACGCCGACCGGCTGCCACCGCCTCAGCCGCCCTCGTAGTCGAAGCCGAGATCGGGCGCCGTCAACAACGCCCGGAAGGGGATCCCCTCGGCCGCTGCCATCGCTGCCGCGGTTCCGCCTCGATCGACCACCGCCACCAGCAACACCGCTTCAGCTCCCGCCTCGCGAACCGCCCGGGCGGCCTCGATCAGCGAGGTGCCCCGGGTCACCGTGTCCTCGGTCACCACCACCCGGTCACCAGGGTCGAGGGCGCCGGCGATCCGACCGCCACCGCCGTGGTCCTTGGCTTCTTTCCGCACACTGAACGCCTTCAGCATCCGTCCTCGGCCGGCCGCCACCCCCGCGGTGATGAAGGCCACCGGGTCCGCACCCATGGTGAGCCCGCCGATGGCAGTGGCGTCGTCGGGAAGTATCGAGAGGATCCCGTCTGCCACCAGCACCATGGCCTCGGGTCGGCACACCGTCTGTTTGGAGTCGATGAACCAGCTGCTGTGTCGGCCGGACTTCAGTACGAAATCTCCGCGTTTCACCGAGTGGGCCAGCAGATGGTCGCGGAGCGCCTCGAACCGGGTCGGCGGAAGGGTCGCACTCATCGGGACTCCGCCCGGGTCGCACTCATCAAACCTCCCGGGATCCCCACGGCTCGGGACCGGTCAGTTCCACACCCCTCGGCCCCGGCTCCACCCGACCGACGACCACCGGGTCGAGACCGCCCCCGCGCAGCGCATCGAGCGCGACGTCGACACCGTCGGCGGAGACCATCACCACCATGCCGAGGCCCAGGTTGAACACCCGGAGCATCTCCTCGTCTTCCACCCTGCCCAGCCGCTGCACCTCGGCGAAGATCCGGGGAACTCCCCAGGTGCCGCGTTCCACCACCGCCCGCAGGCCGTCCGGAAGCGCTCGGGGCAGGTTGCCGGGGATCCCCCCGCCGGTGATGTGGGCCACGGCATGAACGTCGGCGGCGGCGATGGCCGACAGCACGGCCGGGGTATAGAGCACCGAGGGAAGGAGCAGCTCATCGGCCACCGAGGTGGTCGCCCCCTCCCACGCCGGGGCGTCGAGGGCCAGGCCGGCTCGCTCCAGCAGCACGTGGCGGGCCAGGGTGTAGCCGTTGGAGCGGAGTCCCGGCGACGGGAGGCCAATCAGAATGTCGCCGTCCCGCACCCGACCCGATCCCAGGATCTTCTCGCGCTCGACCACTCCGACAGCGAAGCCGACCAGGTCGAACTCGCCCGGTTTCATGACCCCGGCGTGCTCCGCCATCTCGCCGCCCAGCAGTGCCGCCCCCACCTGGCGGCAACCGTTCGCAACACCGCCCACCAACTCGGTCATCTGGGTGGGATCGACCGCTCCGGTGGAGATGTAGTCCAGAAAGAACAGGGGCTCGGCCCCCTGGCACACCAGGTCGTCGACGCACATGGCCACCAGGTCGACACCGATGGTGTCGTAGCGACCGCAGGCCTGGGCGATCAGTGCCTTGGTGCCGACCCCGTCGGTACAGGCGACCAGCACCGGCCGGCTGTACCTCTCGGTATCCACCGCGAACAGGCCGCCGAAGTCACCCAGTCCCCCGAGCACCTCGGGCCGCAGGGTGGTGGCCACCAATGGGCGGATCCGGTCGACAGCCTCTTCCCCGGCATCGATATCAACGCCGGCCCCGGCGTAAGTGGCAGGTGTCGACGTCGGTTCTGTCACGCCGGGGTCCCGGCGGCGACGGCGCCGAGCGGACTACGTACGCTCAGTTCGACGGGCACCGGGACCGGCACCGGATAGGTGCCGGTGAGGCAGGCATCGCAGAACCCGGCACCCGGGGCATCGATGGCAGTCTTCAGGTTCTCGATGGTGAGGTACTCGATCGAGTCCACATTGAGGTACTCCACGATCTCGTCGAGGGTCTTGATCGACGCCAACAACTCACTCTTGTCGGGAGTGTCGATGCCGTAGAAGCAGGGCCACTGGAACGGCGGCGAAGAGATCCGGAGGTGGACTTCCCGGGCTCCCGCCTCGCGCAACATGATCACCATGGCCCGGGTGGTGGTCCCCCGCACGATGGAGTCGTCCACCACGATCAGTCGCTTCCCGGCGATGTTGTCACGGAGTGGATTGAGCTTGCGGCGGACACCGTCGGCCCGCTCCGACTGGGTCGGCGCAATGAAGGTGCGGCCGATGTACCGGTTCTTCACCAGGCCCTGCCCGTAGGGAATGCCCGATCCCAGCGCGTAGCCCTCTGCGGCCGGGACGCCGGAGTCGGGGACGCCCATGACCAGATCGGCATCCACTGGTCTCTGTGCAGCCAACAGTTGACCCATGCGCCGTCGGGCACCATGGACCTCGTTGCCGTAGAGGATGGTGTCCGGCCTGGCGAAATAGACGAACTCGAAGATGCAGAGCTTGGGATCGACCCGCTCGATAGGGAAGGGCCGCACGGAGCGGACCTGCTTCCCGTCGATGATCACCATTTCACCCGGCTCGAGTTCGCGGATGAAGGTGGCGCCGATGACGTCGAGGCCAGGTGACTCCGAGGCCAGCACCCAGCCCTCCTCGAACTTGTCGGTGGGTTCGAGCCAGCCGAGGCAGAGGGGGCGAAACCCGTTGGGATCGCGGACCCCTATCAACCTCTCGGCGTCGAGCAGCACAAAGGAGAATGCACCTTCCACGGAAGGGAGCACAGCGGTGAGCGCGGACTCGAGGTCTTCGGCCAGCTCCTCACGCGTGCGCTGGGGGGCATCGGGGGGAAAGACCTGACCCAACAACTCAGCCACCAGGTCGCTGTCGGAGTCCACCAGGCCCGGAAGCATGCCGGCGGTCTCGGCCAATGCGTCGGTGTTGGTGAGATTGCCGTTGTGGGCGAGGGCGAACCCGGCCCGGCCCACACCCCTGAACACCGGTTGGGCGTTCATCCAGTCACTCTTGCCGGCGGTGGAGTACCGGGTGTGACCGATGGCCATGTCTCCCCGGAGACCCGAGAGCTTTCGCTCGTCGAAGACGGTGGTGACCAGGCCCATGTCCTTCATCACGGTGATGGCTTCGCCGTCACTGACGGCCATGCCGGCCGCCTCTTGACCACGGTGCTGCAAAGCGAACAGACCGTCAAAAGTCAGGTGTGCGACCGAGCGCCCCGGGGCGTAGACCCCGAAGACTCCGCACGCTTCCTTGGCCTCCATCATCGGTTGGTCACCGTATTCACCGGGGGTCGTCGGGCTCGTCGCTCGTCGCGATCCGTCCGCCAGGCGAACAAACCGCTCTCCGCCAGACTAGTCCCGTGTGACCGAACGGTGAACGGGTGGCCATTCGGGGTCGGAGTTGGCAACCGGTAGCCTCGGGACCGATGATCGACCTTCACACCCACTCCACCGTCTCCGACGGAAGCGACCCTCCCGAACGTATCCCCGAGCTGGCCGCCGAGGCCGGGTGCAGCGCGGTGGCACTCACTGATCACGATTCACTGGCCGGCCTGGCTGCCGCCCGCAAACGTGCCGCCGAGCTCGGTGTGACCCTGATCCCGGGGTGCGAGGTCTCGTGCCGGTCGGTGGGCAAGGGTGGGATGCACGTCTTGGTCTACTTTGTGGATGACGACGATTGCCCACTGTCGGCGGAACTTGCCCACTTGCGGGTCGACCGACACCAGCGCAACATCCGCCTGGCCGACAAGCTCGCCTCGTTGGGCCTTCCCATCACCTACGCGGAGGTGGTGGCCGAGGCTGGTGGCGAGGAGGGTATCGGTCGTCCCCACTTCGCCTCCGTGCTGGCGAAAGCGGGTGCCGTCGACTCCATCCAGGATGCCTTTGACCGGTACCTGGCCAACGGCCGACCTGGCTTCGTATCCAAGTCCCGCCTGGAGGCCCTCGACGTGGCCCGTCTGGCCACTGCCTCGGGGGGAGTGGCGGTACTGGCCCACCCCTACAGTCTCGAGCTGGAAAGTGCGGACCTGGCCGCGGTGGTCGGCGAATTGGCCGCGGCCGGCTTCGGGGGGATCGAGGCGATCTACGGTCGCTACTCCCCTCGTCAACGCCAGGATCTCTCCAACCTGGCCCGCCGGTTCGACCTGGTGGCCACCGGCGGCTCCGACCACCACGGCACCATCAAGCCTGATCTCACCGTGGGCACCGGCCGGGGTGACCTGAAAGTGCCCGACCAGGTGCTGACCGACCTCGAGGCGCGCCGCCCCGCGGCCTGACTCCACGCACCCGCCTGCCCGCCTGCCCGCCTGCCCACCGATGCGCCGGTGCGCCGGTGCGCCGGTGCGGCAGGAAGCGTCAGCCCTTGATCACGTTGTGCACACTTGCCACCATCGGCTGTCCCAGTTCGACGCCGAGTTCGCCGAGGATCGGCATGAGAGTCGGTCCAAATGCATCGAAATCTTCCTGGGATTCCCAGATATCGAAAACCTGGATCTCACCGTTTGATTCGAGGGCGACGTGGAGTGTACGCCCCTTGGGACTCCCCACACCGGCTGAGTCCAGCTGCTTGATCGCGCTGTCGTACTTCTCCGGCGTGAATCCGCCGTGCATGAAGTAGATCCCAAGTGCCATGGTGCACCAACCCTTTCCGCGTGAGCAACGCGTTTCGCTGCCTAGGAATGCATCGGTGACCGTATCCGACGAACGAGGAAATATCAACGGGTATTGGAAGGTGCTTCCGAAGGCTGCCGACACCTGGTGGAAATCCCCGATCGCCGGCCATGTGCCCTTTGCTGCATCTTCCGGAGCGATCGGGTCAGGGGCAAGCCTCCCGCCCCGTCGATAGTGTGAGGCGGACTGACGACAGGAAAGGCAGGGCCAGACATGAAGTCCGAGGAGACCTGGACGTACATCCACTCCGAACGGGCCCACATGGCCGATACCTGGGCCGACCTGTCTTCCGACCAGTGGGCTACTTCCTCCTGGTGTGAGGGCTGGTCGGTGCAAGACACCGCCGGCCATGTCCTTGCCGCTGCCGAACAGACCCCCTTGAACTTCTACAAGGAGATGATCTCGGCCGGTTTCAAATTCAACGTCTTCGCAGACAGGGCCGCCAAGCGCCTCGCCTCCGTCGGTCCGGATGAACTGGTGCGCCGCCTCCGTGACCGGACCTCGACTACCAACCATCCACCCGCTCCCGTCATGGCCATGCTCGGCGAAATCGTCGTCCACGGTGAGGACATTCGCCGACCTCTGGGCCTGGAACACAGGTCACCGGAGGGGGCCCTGGTGGCTGTCGCCGACAGCTGGAAGAACTCGAACCTCCTGATCGGGGCCAAGAGGCGAATCGCCGGGCTGCGACTTCGGGCTACCGACAGCAGCTGGGCCCACGGCGATGGTCCCGAAGTCTCCGGTCCGTTGATCTCACTGATCCTGGCCATGACAGGACGCAAGGGTGCTCACCCCGACCTCACCGGCGACGGTCTCACCACCCTCGCCGACCGGCCCTGACCCTACTTCTCGGCCATTCAGGCCGGAGACCGAAGCGACTCGGCTTCATCCTCGGACGGGCTTCCCACATCGCCTGAACACGTATGGTCCATCTGCCGGCTCGATGCGATCTGCACGGCACGGGGAGCATGCCCGGATGAACGACTTCCCGTGCATGATCCGATCGTCCTCGTCGGCCGTAGAGGGGCGCTCGCTACGAAGGACCTCATGGTTGAGCGCTTCGGAATGTTCAGGCCGCCGTCACAGCCTGGGTAATGGGGCTCTCCGGATCTAAGCGGGGTGTGACCGCCTGGGCAGGCTCGCGCTCGCTTGATAGTTGCCTGCCCATAATCGGCACGAGTGGGTCAACTCCAGGGAGCGGAATCCTGCAGTTCAGTTCGGTCAATGCGAACCGTCGAGGTCCTCTGTCGCAGCCCTCAGGCGCTGGAGCGTTGCCTCCATGTTCGACACGA
>JADGOI010000037.1 GCA_017883075.1 Acidimicrobiales bacterium | reverse complement strand
ATCCCCGCAGTAGCGCCCGGGCTCGAAGGACCCCACGAACGAAGCGATGGTCTCGATGGCCCGGACAAGAGCAGCACTGGTGGGCTCCGCGTGAGTGGGCTCCGTGTTGGTAGTGGCACCCGTGGTGGGTTCCCTGTGGGTGGCCAACGCCATGACCCCATGATGACCGGAGGGTGTCTCACTGGGTCAGACGGGGAGGGGCCGGGGAGGCGTCCAGCAGGGGCCGGGCCCTGGAGGGGCCGGGTCCGGCAGTATGTGCCGCGCGATACTTCGACGGTGAGTGATTGGGGCGAGAACCTGTACGGAGATCCGTGTCATGAATGCGGTTTTGACTGGGCCATCTCCCGCGACGAAGCGATCAAGTCGGTAGTGAACACGCCTCGTTCGTATGCCCAGGTGCTCGCGGATGCCGATGCCGATGCTGATGGGTCTGAGAGGGATCCGGAACTGACATGGTCGGTTGGTGCCTACATCTGCCATGTGGGCGACAACTTGCGGATTTGGGCGGAGCGATTGGCAGGTGTCTGTCGGGGGGCTTCTCCCGTGGTCGCTTCCTACGATGAGGGACTTCTGGCGGTGGCCAGGGCATACGAAGGGATAGCGATCGAAGCGGCGATGTGGTCGCTCGAACGGGCTGTCGAAGAGTGGAAACGGGCGGTCGACGAGTCTCTCGTTGCCGACATCTTCCTTGACCACCCCGACAGGGGTCTGCAGAGCCTTGTCGACGTGATCCGATCCAACGCCCACGACGCCTTTCACCACCAATGGGATATAGAGCGATCGATTCGGCCTGGCCCTCGATCGTGACTCATGAAGGGAGATCGAGGGTTGTGTCGAAGGTCTGCCCCGAGCTCAGGACAGCTTGTCGGTGGGTAGCCGCTCAGCGGGCTGTCGTCTGAGTGACAGGGGGAATCAGCGGCGCTTGGGGTGCATAGTTGGCATCGGTCACCGGACCGGGCACCTGTGCCCCTCCTGCCGTGGGCACCTCGACGGGGGTGCCGGCGATTTCGAAGATGACGCCGGTAACGCCTGGCTGAGACATGGCGGTGAATACCAATTGGGAGATAGCCAGAATTTGATTGGGCCCCACCACCTGCACCGGGTTGGTGGTGAAGTTGATGGTGGCAATTCTATTGACTTCCGTCGCAACAACATCATTGGGTTTGCCGGTCAGAAAGCTCTGGAGACCGGTCGCTGACTCTGCGGAGGTGGGACCTTCGAGAAGTGCGCCGAGTACCTGAGTGAGGTTTGCCGGGGGTGCGACATTCCGAAAAACCGGAGAGACATGCTGGGTCGGAGCTACCAGGTAGATCGGTACGGAAACGGATGCGACCGGAGGGGCCGTGACGATGGTCGTGGTGGGGGGGCTGGGGTTGAGGAGATCAAAAGGAACTGCACTGGTCGGGATCGTTGAGGGGACGGATTCGGTCGGAATACCGCACGAGGCCGCTCCAATCGCCATGAACACGATCAACCCCACGACTCCGAATCCGACCCGATGACGTAGCTGGATCACCAGAGGACCCCTTGTGCACCGCCACCGCCACCTTCGCTGTCAGCGCCACCTTCGCCACCTTCATCGGTAAGCGGCAGCTCGACGACGAAACGGGCCCCACCCGATTCCGCGTCTTCTATCCGGACAGATCCGCCGTGAAGGCGCACATGTTCGGCCACCAATGACAGACCCAGCCCGGTACCATCGCCCGACGCTCGTTGGCCCGAGCGAGTACCGCGGTAGAAACGTTCGAAAAGGTCTGCTCGGTCGGCGAGTGGAACCCCGGGACCATGGTCCTCGACGATCACGCGGATGGAGTTGGCGCCTTGGCCGGTCCCAGGTGGGTCACGATCAACAATGACCCTGGTCACCCCACCTGCATACAGTCTTGCGTTGTCGACAAGGTTGGCCATGATCCGCTCGAATCGACGCTTGTCGACTCGAAGCCGTAAGCCATCGACGCCAGGGGCGACCTC
The DNA here is from genome assembly GCA_017883075.1 of Acidimicrobiales bacterium. Classification (GTDB taxonomy): domain Bacteria; phylum Actinomycetota; class Acidimicrobiia; order Acidimicrobiales; family RAAP-2; genus DASZIT01. The sequence continues at coordinate 18,728 of JADGOI010000037.1, read as the reverse complement.
CACCGGGTACACCGGTTCAGTTCGCCTCCCGTCCTCTCCGATCGGCGACGTGATCGTGACCGCTTGACGCACCAGTTCGCCCGGGTCCACTTCGTCGAGTGAGAGCTCCGCCGATCCGGCATCGAATCTCGAAATCTCCAAGAGATCGTCCACCATCCGCTTGAAACGCTGAAGATCCCCGCTGAGGAGCGAGAGCGCCCGCTGAGCCCGGGGATCGAGTTCATCCCGGTGGCCTTCAAGCACCCCGACCGACGCCGACAGGGTTGTAAGAGGGGAACGGAGTTCGTGACTGACGTCAGAAGTGAAGCGCGCCTCGCGCTCGATCCTGGTTTGCAGATTGCCGGCCATTCGATTGAATGCCGATGCCAGTTTCACAAGATCGGCATCCTCGCCGGCTTCGACCCGGGTACCGAGTTGGCCGCCGGCGATGGCCACGGCGGCATCGGTGATGCCGGCCAGCGGACGCAGGGCGCGGCCACTGGCCCAGCGTCCGACGGCGGCGCCGGCCACGGTGGTCACCAGCGCTGCCGCCCCGAGAGCGAATGCCAGGGTCCGCAGGGTCCCCGCCAGCTCCTGAAGGGAAAAGACCTCGAAGTAGTCGGCGTGGACAGCGGGAAGTGGCACGCCCACCACCAGCTCGACAGAGCCGTTGAGCGAGAACCGTTGGGTCGCCGGCTTTCCCCCGAGGACCAGTTCCCGTTCCTTGTCGGGGATGGCGTTCTGGCCCACCGAAATCGACGTTGCGTACCACTGACCCTGCCAACGAAGGACCGACCTCGAACCGGGAAGTGTGTCGACAGATTCGAGCAACTGATTGACCTGGATGCCCGACGATCGCAATGAGTCCTGGACCAGTGAGGCGTTCACGAATGCTTGGCGTTGGACGGCCGTCTGGCGTTCGTTGAGAAAGCTCTGACGGGCAGTGAAGTAGGTGATTCCGGCCAATGCCGCGGACAAGGCGAAGGCTCCGACAGCGAAGGCGGCGGTGACCCGCGCCCGCAGGCCCAGCCGATTCAGCAGGTGGGTACGACCCTGCGCCCCCAACGCTCAGACCGCCAATTTGTAGCCCATACCCCGGACCGTGAGGATGAACCGAGGGTTTCCCGGGTCGGGCTCCACCTTGATGCGCAGGCGCCGCACATGAACATCGACCAGCCGCCCATCACCGAAGTAGTCGTAACCCCACACGCGCTCGAGGAGCTGTTCGCGACTGAGAACTCTTCCGGTGTTGACGGCAAGTTCGCAAAGCAACCGGAATTCGGTACGGGTGCAGTGCACCTCTTCACCACCCCGCCTGACCACTCCGGCATCCGGCTCGATTTCGACATCCCCGAAGGAGAGGACCGAGGCACCCGTTTCGGTTGGTCGGCTTCGCCTGAGCAGGGCTCGGATACGGGCGGCCAGTTCCTTGGCCACGAACGGCTTGGTGACGTAGTCGTCGGCTCCGGCTTCGAGACCGGCCACCACGTCATGGGTATCCGATCGGGCAGTGACCATGATCACCGGGACCGTGCTCTGCTTGCGAAGGGCGCGACAGGTTTCAAAACCGTCCATGCCCGGCAGCATGAGATCGATGAGAACCAACTCGGATGGGTCGTTGGCGAAATGGGCGACAGCCTCTTCACCGCTGGCCACGTCATCAACCGTGTACCCCTCGTCTTCGAGGGCAAGACGCATGGACAGCCGGATCCGCTCGTCATCCTCGACGACAAGGATGCGGCTCATCCGATGATCATGGCACGATGGAACGGCTTCGGTGGACCGATCGGTCGCCTCCGGTCAGCTACCGATCCAGACCTGGGTCGGCCAGATCGCCCCGGTGATCATCCCGAAGGCCTTTCCGCCCTCCGGCAACGTCGGATTGTCGAAGTTCTGAACCTTGGGTTGGGCGCCGATCGACCACACAGTCCGATCGGCCCAGATGTAGGGGATGTCCTTCCCCATCAAGGAGGCCACCTCTTGATATGCGGCGGCACGTGCCGCCGGATCGGCGGTCTGGCGTCCCTTCTGCAGGGCAGTCTCGACGGCCTGGTCGGTGTTACGTGCCATGTTGATGGAGTAGACGGAGTTGATCTGGGTCGGGCTCCAGAAGATGTAGTTGAGGTCGGGGTCGATGGCCCCGAACTGGCGCCACACCTGGGCCTCAAATCCGCCGAGCAGCGCGGTATTGATGATCTGTGCCTGCTGAACCGGGTTCAGGGTGATGGTCATTCCCACACCGTTCAGCTGTTGCTGCAGGTATTCGGCAATTTTGGTGGTGAACGGATCGGGCACGTGGTTGAGGGTCACCGTTACCGGCGAACCGGTGGACTGCTGCGCCTGCTGGACCAGTTGCTTGGCCTTGGCCACGTTGTAGGCCGGATATCCGTCCGGCGCATAGAAGGGTGAGCCGGGCACGAAGGGACCGTTGGAAGTCGGGTTGATACCCGAGTCGATTACCTGTGAGTACTGCTTCGAGTCGATTGCCATGGCCGCGGCCTGGCGGACCAAGGGGTTGTCGAACGGTGGCTTGGACAGATTGAGAAGCATGCAGGCCATGTCGGGCTCACCGGCCACGTGGGTCGAGTCATCGATATACCCAAGAGATGTATTGGAACGCAGGCCTTTGGTCACCACCGATGCGGATGAGTGGATGATGTCGACACTCCCGGACATCAGGCTGTTGAGCAGTTGGTCACTGTCGGGAATGGGCTTGTACTGGATGGTGTCGAGGTAGGGATATCCCTGCCGCCAATAGTGGGGGTTCTTGGTGCCGGTGAAGTGGTCATTGGGGACCCATCCCCCAAAGACGAACGGCCCGGTACCGACCGGGTTCATGGTGCCATCCTTGTTCTTCAACATGCTGGGGGCGGCGATGAATGCGATCTGACCGCCGATCCCGCCGCACAGGTAGTAGTTGAACGGTACCCACGGGGTGTGCATCGTGACGGTCACCGTCATCGGATCGGCGACGGCGATGGTGGCGATGTTTGTCACTGCTGGTCCGGTCAGAGCCGATGCCTTGTGGGCGTTGAAGTTGTAGGCGACGGCGGCAGCGTCGCAAGGGGTGCCGTCATGGAAGACGACATTGGGACGCATGACGATCGTCCACACCGTGTGGTCGGCGTTCGCGGTGATGGACTTGGCCAGATAGGGCTGCACGCTGCCGTCGGCAGCAATGGCCGCCAGTGGGTCGAAGACGGTGCGGGCGTAGAGGATGCCGGTGGTGTCGAAGGTGGCGGTGGTGGGATCGAACCCCTTCTCTTCGGCTTCGACCCCGAAGATCAATTTCCCGCCGGGCTTGGGAGTGGCGGTCGAGACTCCGTTGGGGTGGGACCCGGAACCGGTGGATGTTCCGGTGCTGGACCCGGAGCTACAGGACTCCAGAAGCCCGCCGGAGGCGCCGATGGCAACGATCCCCGCTCCGGTAACGGCCCCCCGTACCAAAAACGAACGTCGGTCAATGCGCTCAGCCATAATTCCCCCTGAAATCGTGGTGACGAGATTGTGACATCTACTGTCCTACCACTTCGGGTACGAGAATGGGGATGATCAGGGTTTGGCGTCGGGGTGCCGGTACTGTTGGTCGCATGTCGTGGGAACTCGATGCCTTCCATCTTTCGCTGGAAGGAATGTCCCCGGCATCGGTGAAGGCCTACTGGTCCGACCTGGACGGATTCGTCCAATGGGCCGGTCGGGGTGGAGCCAGCGGGCCGGGCGACGTGAGCCGGCTGGTGTTGCGCCGCTACCTTGCCTACCTGGCCACCCGTCGTTATGCCAAAGCGTCCATCGCCCGGAAGGCAGCATCGCTCCGGGCGTATTTCCAGTGGTGCCTTCGCCGGGAGTTGATCACCACCGATCCTTCTGCCCGGCTCTCGGCTCCGGCACCGGACTCCCGGCTTCCCCGGATTCTCGGTCAATCCGAGATCAGTCAGCTGCTCGATCCGGGCGTGAACCCGGCCCAAACCGCCAATCCGAAGGTGGGTCCGACCCGCAAGATGCCTCCCGAGATCAATCGTCGCGACGATGCCGTCCTGGAGTTGCTCTATGGCAGCGGACTGAGGGTGGCTGAACTGTGCGGCCTCGACCTTAGCGATATTGATCTGCACCACCGGGTGCTCACCGTGATGGGGAAAGGCTCGAAGCAGCGTCAGGTATTGATGCACGACCGGTGCGCGGTGGCAGTGCAGCTATGGATCAACGAAGCGCGAGCCCTCATGACCCGTTCAACGAGTCCCCGGGATGCACTCTTCTTCAATGCCCGGGGGAATCGACTGGGCCCACGAGACGTTCGGCGATTGCTTGACCGGCGATCACCAGTTCCCACCCACCCCCATGCCCTGCGTCACACCTTTGCCACCCATCTGCTCGATGGAGGGGCGGATCTCCGGGTTGTCCAGGAACTGCTGGGTCACGCAAGTCTCCAGACCACGCAGGTCTACACTCATGTCAGCAAGGACCGGTTACTTGCTGTCTATGGAGGAACGCACCCGCGCGCGTAGGGGGAGTATTGGCCTCGCTCACTGAGACGAATGATCACGACGTCAGAGGTCACGGGGTCGCGGACCAATGGGCAGTGTTCAAGAGTTCGGGAACTCGCGAGCTTCGCGACCAGTTGATCGTGCACTACGCACCGTTGGTGAAGTTTGTGGCCGGGCGGATATCGGCCGGACTTCCGCGTTATGTCGATGAGGCTGATCTGGCCAGCTACGGCATCATCGGATTGATCGATGCCATCGAGCGTTTCGACCCGGGTCACAACGTGAAATTCGAGACGTACGCCATGCCCCGCATCAGAGGGGCCATCATCGACGAACTCCGGTCGTTTGATTGGGTTCCACGTTCGGTGCGAACCAAGGCCCGGGCTGTCGAGCAGTCATACGCAACGCTGCAAGCCACCCTTCACCGGACCCCCACTGACGCCGAGGTGGCTGCCGACCTGGAGATGACCGATAGCCAGTTTCAGAAAGTATTGCGGCAGGTCTCACTCACCGGGGTGGCGGCACTCGACCAGTTCTTCGGGGGTGGCGACCGGTCAGATCGCCGCACGTTGGGTGAAAGTGTCCCCGACAGAGGTGATGGGCCCATGGAGGCATTCGAGGACAAAGAGAACAAAGAGGTCCTGATCTATGCCATCAACCAGATGGGCGATCGCGAGAAGACGGTCATCACGCTCTACTACTACGAGGGGTTGACCCTGGTCGAGATCGGGGAGATCCTCGGCGTCACCGAGAGTCGAGTAAGTCAGATCCACACCAAGTCCTTGCTCCAGCTACGAGCCAAACTGGCCGACCGGCCAGAGGGGGCAGGACCCGACAGGGATGGTGGCGCCAATGGCGACAGCCGGACTGTGCCTCCCGCCGTTGACGTCGCAGCCAGCTGAGGTCGCCCCTGTCACCCGGTAGATCTATGGGATCTCCCTCCCATTCGGGCCGCGAGTGGAGATGGCACCTCCACGGGCACTAGGATTGTGCCGCCTTACCGTTCGGTAGGCATACGCGAGAGATCATCACGCACCCGGCCGCGTCTACGGTCGCCCCCCAGGGGGTGTTGTCGCCGGGGAGGACCAACCGTCAGAGGAGCAACAACATGGCTGTCGTCACGATGAAGCAACTATTGAGTGCCGGTGTCCACTTTGGCCACCAGACCCGCCGTTGGAACCCCAAGATGCGCCGGTTCATCCTCGGCGAGCGCAATGGGATCTACCTGGTTGATCTCCGACAGACGATGAAGGGCATCGAGGAGGCGTACACCTATACCCGTGACCTGGTCGCCGGGGGCGGAAGCATTCTCTTCGTGGGCACCAAAAAGCAGACACAAGGCCCAATCGCTGCGTATGCCGATGCCTGTGGCATGCCGTATGTGAACGAGCGCTGGTTGGGCGGGATGCTGACCAACTTCCAGACCGTCTCGACTCGGGTGAAGCGTATGAAGGAATTCGAAGCCATGGAGAAGGCTGGCGACTTCGAGGCGATGCCCAAGAAAGAAGCGTTGCGTCACAGCCGGGAACTCGAGAAGTTGCAGCGCAACTTGGGCGGCATCCGCGGCCTCAGCAAACTCCCCGAAGCGGTCTTTGTCATTGATACAAACAAAGAACACATTGCCGTGACCGAAGCGAACAAGCTGGGGCTACCGATTGTGGCGGTGGTCGACACCAATTGTGACCCTGATGTGATCACGTACGTGATTCCGGGCAACGACGATGCAATTCGCTCTGGTGCTCTGCTTTGCCGGGTCATCGCCGACGCCGTTGTCGAGGGCCGGTTCATCGCTGAACAGCGTCCAGCACCCAAAGCCCCGACCCCACCTGCTCCCGCCGCCCCGGCTGCTCCGAAGGCAGCTACCGCAGCGCCGATACCGCCGCCGCCGTCCGCTCCTGTCACCAGTGCTCCCGCCGCCGCCGCTCCCGCTGCAGCCGAAGCCGAAGCCAGCGATGAGACTCCCGCACCCGCACCCGCTCCCGCCGCCGCTCCCGATGCAGCCGAAGCCGAAGCAAGCGATGAGACTCCCGCACCCGCACCCGCACCCGCACCCGCACCCGCACCCGCACCCGCACCCGCACCCGCCATATCCGAAGAGGCCTGATCGTGCCCGCCTTCACCGCTAAGGACGTCCAGGCACTGCGCCAGTCCACTGGTGTCGGAATGCTCGATGCCAAGAAGGCCCTCGAGGAGAACCAAGGCGACTACGAAAAGTCAGTGGTGTGGCTCCGCGAACAGGGCCTGGCCGGTCAGGCCAAACGGTCCGATCGCGAGGCGACCGAGGGGGCAGTGGCCATCGGCCGCTCCGGCAACGTCGCTTCAATCGTGCAGTTGCGGTCCGAAACCGACTTCGTGGCCAAGTCAGACGAGTTCAAGAACGTGGTGTCGGAACTGGCCGATCTGGTGGCGGCCAAGGGCGAGTCGGCCCTGGATGAACGCACCTCCGACCTCGAGGATATGAAGACGCGACTGAAAGAGAACATCTCGATCGGAAAGGTCGTTCGTATCGAGGCACCGGCCGATGGCGCAGTTGACAGCTACCTCCACCTACAGGCAGGCCGTGGCGTCAACGCAGTGGTGGTGGCGGTATCGGGCGGGACCGAAGAACTCGCCCACGACATTGCCGCTCACATCGCTTTCGCCCGACCGGTGTATGTGCGCCGTGACGAAGTTCCGGAGTCGGCCGTGGCCGCTGAGCGCGAGACGGTGGAAAAGATTGCCCGCAAAGAGGGAAAGCCCGATGCGGCGCTTCCCAAGATCATTGAAGGCCGGCTCAACGGTTGGTACAAGGAACGGGTCCTACTCGACCAGGCCTATATCAAAGATGAGAAGCAAACAGTCGCAAAATACCTCGGAACGGCATCAGTGACACAGTTCGCCCAGGTTGTCATCGGCGACTGAGGCCACGGTGGGAGAACGACGGCGGATCGTACTGAAGATGTCGGGGGAGGCGTTGGCCTCCTCCGCGTCCGACGAGACCATTGATGCTTCCATGGTCGAACGCATTGCTGTCGAAATCGCCAGGGCCCGGGATGAGCTCGATCTCGAACTGGCGGTGATGGTCGGGGGGGGGAACATCTGGCGTGGGACGACCGGCGCCGGCGCCGGCATGGATCGGGCCACCTCGGACACCATGGGCATGTTGGGGACGGTCATCAATGCCCTGGCTCTCCAGGATGCACTCGAGCACCAAGGTCAGGTGACCCGGGTCCTCTCGGCGGTCCAGATGGCTGAAGTGGCAGAGCCGTACATACGCCGTCGAGCCATCCGCCACCTCCAAAAGGGCCGCGTGGTGGTCTTTGCCGCCGGGATGGGGAATCCTTACTTCACCACCGATACGTCGGCGGCGTTGCGGGCGGCGGAGATCGAAGCCGAGATCCTCTGCAAAGGGACCCACGGGGGCGTGGATGGTGTCTACACTGCCGACCCCCGGCTCGATTCCTCGGCGACCAAGTATGACGAAGTGTCGTTCATGGAAGTGGTGTCGAAGGATCTTCGGGTCATGGACCTCACCGCCATCACCTTTTGCAAGGACAACGGGCTCCCGATCCGGGTATTTGACCTGATGGGCGCGGGCAACATCATGAAAGCACTGGGTGGCGAACCCATCGGGACGTTGGTCCGATGAGTAGGGAGAACTTCCTGGTCACGGGGTTCACCCGGTACAGGGTGGCAGCGATCGCTACGCTGGTCAGCTAATGGACGACGATCTGACCGCCTTAGTTGTCGTAGATGCACGGGAACGTATGGAAAAGGCCGTTGAGCACGCCCAGGCCGAATTCAGCGCTATCCGCACCGGGAGAGCCACACCGGCCCTGGTCGAGCATCTGAAGGTCGACTATTTCGGCACAGAAACCGAGTTGAGAGCGATGGCGGGCTTCAGTGTTCCCGAGGCACGGCTACTGGTCATCTCTCCCTACGACAAGAGTTCGTTGGGTTCGATTGAGAAGGCGATCCAGAACTCCGACCTCGGGATCAACCCTTCGAACGATGGAACCGTCATTCGCCTTTCGTTCCCGGTACCCACCGAGGAACGACGTAAAGAGCTGGTGAAAGTGGTGAAACAGAAGTCGGAAGACGGCAGGGTCACAGTCCGCAACCTGCGTCGGGCCGCCCGACACGAACTGGACGCGCTGCAAAAGGACGGCGATCTGTCGAGCGACGAGCTCAAGCGGGTAGAAGAAGATCTCGACAAGATCACCCAGGCCCAAGTGGCGGCTATCGACCGATTGCTGGCCCACAAAGAGCAAGAGCTCCTCGAGATCTGAGACATGGCCGGGTCCTTGAACGGCCTTGCCCATGGGAGGGAATATCGACGTGCACGACGGTGATGACCGGCGAAAAGGCGAAGATGAGGACGAGGTCCCGCAGGGCTTCGTCGCGGAGCGGAGCGGTCCGTCGACAGACCAGGTGAGGATCGTGGGGGCGGAGGTGGCCGGTGAGGCCACCGCCCTCGTACCGATCGTGTCCCGGGCCGACGCTCCCCCCGAGCCCGAGAGCGACGACTCGACCGAGGCGGCAGTCCATCTGACCAATGAACCGAGCGACCCCGAGACAATGGGTCATGCGGTGCAGCCACTCCTTCCCGGGGAGACCGCAGTACCCGGAGGCACACCTTCGCCGCCCAAGCTTCCGCACTGGACTGAAGCTCCGACCGGACAGGTCCCCGCCGTTCTGTCCCGCGATACCGGTGAGGGCGGGGGAGGATCGCATGCGGGGATCGCCGCGCCAACCTGGCGCGAGGGTCACAGCGATTGGGTCGCTCACGAGGAGGAATTCGAGCCGGCCATGTTCGGCGACGACGAAGCTGCCCTCGGATCGCTCGATGAAACTGACCGGACCGATGTGGATCGACGCCCGTGGGAGTTCGATCTCCCCTCCTCGGGAGCGCCTGTGGTGGGCGGCTCACGAGGCCCCGACGCTCCCAAGCGCAGCCCGTCCCGAGGGGCCGGTGCCGATCGCGCCGCGGGCTCCCAGGATCTCACCACCCAGATTCCCGTGGTGCCACCGCGTTCGTCCTGGTCCGATGAGCCGGAATCGTCCGAGGGCGGCGGTGGCTCTGGCAGCAACGCCGGGTCACGCGATGAGGGGCGTGACAGGGCGTTGGCCCCGAGCCCTACGGGCGAAGGGTTGGACGGGCCCGACCACGGAGACGTGCCCGATGAGCCCGTCGACAACCTCCCTGGTCTTCCGGGGACCCGCCCGACCGAGCCGGCCAGGGTCGGTCGCGTCCGCAAGGGCGGAATGCGGTCCAGCCGGATCAGGGCAAAACGGCCCGCGGACATTGATGCGCTGACCGATGCACCGTTGGCGGCGGAGCCTCCCGGCGCGAGTGTGACTGCCGTACCGGGCGCTGGGCGCCGCCGGGGTGGCTTGGCCGGGTTGGCCGCTGCCGACAGTGCCTCGGATCGCTCTGCCGGCCGCGCTGACAAACGCCAGAGGGGCGAATCGGAAGTCGCCGCTGGCACTGAGGCCGCCACTGCCACTGCCGCTGACGTCGCCACCCGTCATGACGTCGCCACCCGTCATGACGTCGCCGACCGACACACCGCCTCCGACCGACACACCGCCTCCGACGCCGAGGCAGGCGGCATCCATGATGTTGCCGACAAGGACGCCGACCAGAACCAGACCGGCGGGCCCTTGGGCGGCGGACCTCCGCCTCCCAGGCATCTCCGGCTGCGGCACCGAGCCGGTGGGAACGAGGACGCACACGTTGAAAGGCGTGAGGGTGGGAGCAGCATCAGGTTAAGGGTCATCACCGGCATCATCGCCGCTGCCGTCGGCCTGATCGTCTTCAAATTGGGGACGGCACCGGCATTGGCGTTGAGCATTGTGGTGGTCACGTTTGCCGCCGGTGAGTGTTTTGGGGTGCTGCGACGAGCCGGCTACCACCCCGCCACCCTGCTTGGCCTGGTCGGCACCGTCTCCTTGATGGTGGCGGCCTATACCAAGGGACCGTCGGCGATCCCGCTGGTGTTGGTTCTCATCGTCATCTTCACCCTGCTGTGGTACCTGTTCGGCATCGAGCGGGGCTCACCGATCGCCGGGAGCGCGGCCACGCTGTTCACCATCGGGTGGATCGCCCTGCTCGGCTCCTACGCCGGGTTGTTGCTCTCGCCGTCGGAATTCCCACGTCGCGAGGGCATCGCCTTCTTGCTGGGGGCGGTGATCGCCACGGTGGCCAATGACATCGGTGCCCTGGTCATCGGCCGATGGATCGGGCGCCATGCCCTGGCCCCCAACGTCAGCCCCCATAAGACGTGGGAGGGCTGGCTGGGAGGAGGCATCTTCTCCATCGCCATCTCGGCTGCTGTGGTCGGAGCCATTCACCCATGGACACCCGGCCACGCCGCCATCCTCGGGTTGGTGGTGGCGGTGGTCGCCCCCATCGGAGACCTGTGCGAGTCCCTCCTCAAGCGGGACTTCAGAGTGAAGGACATGGGCTCCCTTCTGCCTGGCCATGGCGGGGTCCTCGATCGGATCGACGCCCTCTTGTTTGTGCTTCCGGCCACGTATTATCTGGTGCGCGCCCTCAATATCGCGTGAAGTTCGGGCAGGCTTAGAGGGTGACCCCCACCACTGTCAGCCTCATCGGGTCGACCGGGTCCATCGGCACCCAGGCCATCGAGGTCATCGAGTCGTGCCCCGAGCGGTTCACGGTGGCCGCCCTCGGAGCCCAACGGTCCATCGAGGCTCTTGCCGATCAGGCCCGGCGATTCCGCCCCCCGGTCGTGGCCATCGGCGATGCATCACTGGCATCGGAACTGGCCCGGCTGTTGCCTTCCGGCGTCGAGGTGGTGACCGGCAGCGATGGGCTGGCCCACCTCGCCACTCTGGCCGACGTGGCTGTCAACGGCGTGGTGGGCTTTGCCGGGTTGACGGTCACCCTGGCGGCGCTCGAGGCAGGCCGCCGCCTGTGTCTGGCCAACAAGGAGTCGATCATTGCCGGTGCGCCGGTGGTGCAGCGGGCCCGGAGTACGCCCGGTGCAGAGATCATCCCGGTGGACTCGGAGCACTGCGCCATTCACCAGTGTCTCCGGTCCGGTAGTGCCCCCGAGGTGGCTCGCCTGTTGCTTACCGCCTCGGGCGGTCCCTTCAGAGGTCGCACCCGCGACGAGTTGGCATCGGTGGAGGTTGCCGAGGCGCTCGCCCATCCGACCTGGTCGATGGGGCCGAAGATCACGGTGGACTCCTCCACGTTGATGAACAAGGGCCTCGAAGTGATCGAGGCCCACGAGCTGTTCGGCATCCCTTTCGACGCCATCGACGTCGTGGTCCATCCCCAGTCGATCGTCCACTCGATGGTGGAGTTCACCGACGGCGCAGTGGTGGCCCAGTTGTCGATGCCGGACATGCGCCTTCCGATCGGGTACGCGCTGATGTATCCGGATCGCCTGCCGGTGCCGTTCGGCGCTATCGACTGGAAGGAGTTGACCCGACTCGATTTCGAGGAGCCGGATCGATCGGTGTTCACCTGTCTCGACCTGGCCTACCGCGCCGGGAGAGAGGGCGACCTGGCCCCTGCCTGGTTGAATGCGGCCAACGAGGTGGCGGTGGCCGCATTTCTGGATGGTCGGATCGGGTGGTGCGCCATCGGCGACGTGGTGACCGGCACCCTCGACAGCTATGAGGTATCCACCGGCCCACCCGTGGACGCAGATGGGATGTCGAATCGCTCGGTGGAGGATGTGCTCGAAGCAGATGCATCCGCCCGCCGCGCCGCCGAACGGGTGGTTGCCGATCGGGTGCTTGCGGCATGAGGGCCCCCGAGACGGACACCGGGAGGCTCGCCGAACCGGTTCCAGCGTCTTCGGCCGAGCCGCCGCTGTTGCCCGACCGGGTGAAGTCCCCGCGACGGGCGGCGCTGGAACTGGCACTGGTCGTCGCCACCATTGTGGCGCTGACGGTGGTCACCGGTACGACGGACGTGGCCATCATCGTGGCCTGCATCATCGTCATCGTGATGGTCCACGAACTCGGGCATCTGCTGGCGGCCAAGCGGGGTGGCATGAAGGTGACCGAGTACTTTCTCGGCTTCGGTCCCCGCCTCTGGTCCTTCCGGCGGGGGGAGACCGAGTACGGGATCAAGGCGTTCCCCTTAGGGGGGTACGTAAAGATCCCGGGGATGACCATCCTCGAGGAGGTCGATCCCGCCGACGAGTCCCGCACCTACCGCCAGCAGCCGTTCCGTGCCCGTCTGCTGGTAGCGGTGGCCGGGTCGGCCATGCATTTTCTCATGGCGTTCGCGCTGCTGTGGGCTCTCCTCACCCTGGTGGGGGTGGCCAGCGCCAACCAGATACAGATTCAAGGGGTGTCCACCATTGCCGGAAAGCCCAGCCCGGCCGCAGCCGCCGGATTGGAGGCCGGGGACATCGTGGTGGCGATCAACGGTAGGCCGGTCAACGGCGACGTCAACACCCTCACCGATACGATCCAGAGCCATGCCGGCCAATCGGTGACCGTGGTGGTGGATCGAGGTGGCCACAGGCTGAGTCTGCCGGTGACCCCGGCCAACGGTCGCTCTGCGCACCAACCGGGCGCGGAAGGACCGCCCGGATCAGCGCCCTATGGGGTGATCGGTGTCCAACTCGGTTCGCCCATCGTGCGAGCCGACCCGTTCCATGCACTGGGTTCGACGGTCGTCGACCTGGGCCACTTCACCTGGGCGACGGTGGCCGGCGTTGCCGGTCTCTTTTCCCCGTCAGGGATCTCCGCCCGGTTCCACCAGGTGGCCAACGCAAAGGCGGCCGGCCAGGCGTCGGCCAACGGCACCCGGGTCGAATCGATCATCGGCGCGGTGAGCACCGGCGGTCAGGCCGTGAAGGCGGGCATCGGGGACACGTTGATCTTCCTCGTCTCGATCAACCTGTTCCTCGGCGTCTTCAACCTCTTCCCCATGCTTCCGCTCGACGGTGGCCACGTCGTCATCGCCGTCTATGAGAAGGTCCGGACCCGGAGACGGAAGGTGCTCTACCACGCCGACGTGACCAAGCTGATGCCGTTCACCTGGTTGATGCTGGCCTTTCTGGGCGTGCTCTTCGCCACCACCCTCTTGAACGACCTGCTTCATCCGCTGGCCAACCCGTTCAGTTGAAAGCTCGGATGACTGTGGTCGCAGCCTCGTTCCCGTCGGTGCCCACCTGACACCTGGGCGGCGCCCCTAGCATGGGGGTATGGGACAAACGGCTTGGACCACCACCGAACGGCGCCCGACCAACCAGATTCACGTGGGGGGAGTGGCCGTCGGCGGCGGTGCCCCGGTCACCGTGCAGTCCATGACCACCACCAAGACGGCCGACGTGGACGGCACGCTGGCCCAGATCTACGCCCTGGCCGCCGCCGGTGCCGATCTGGTGCGATGTACCTGCAACGAGGAGGCGGCGGCCGAGGGCCTGGCCCGGATCGTCCCGCGCTCACCCGTGCCGATCATCGCCGATATTCATTTCCATCACGAGATGGCGCTGGCCGCGTTGGAGGCCGGTGTCCAGGGGTTGCGACTCAACCCGGGCAACCTGCGCAAGGAAGCCGAAATCAAACAGGTGGCGGGCGAGGCCAAGGACCGTGGGGTTCCCATCCGGATAGGGGTGAATGCCGGTTCGCTCCACCCGGACCTCTACAAGCGGTTCGGCGGCGCCACCCCCGAGGCGCTGGTGGAGTCGGCCCGGATGGAACTGGCGTACTTCGCCGAGGTGGGCTTCGACGACGTGAAGATCTCGGTGAAGGCTTCGTCGGTCCCCCTGATGATCGAGTCGTACCGCCTGGCGTCGGAGACCTTCGACCACCCGCTCCACCTTGGGGTGACCGAGGCGGGCCCGCCCCCGGCCGGACTGTTGAAGGGCACCGCCGGCATCGCCACCCTCTTGGCCGAGGGGATCGGTGACACCATCCGCTACTCACTGACCGCTGACCCGGTGGAAGAGGCCCGGGCCGGTCGTCAGCTGTTGGAAGTGCTGGGGCTGCGGGAGCGAAAGGGCCTGGACCTCATCGCCTGCCCGAGCTGTGGTCGGGCCGAGATCGACGTCATCGCGGTTGCCAACGCTGTCCAGGAGGCGCTCGGGAATCGCAACCTGCCCATCCAGGTGGCGGTGATGGGGTGCGTGGTCAACGGACCCGGCGAGGCTCGGGAGGCCGATCTGGGTATCGCCGCCGGCCGCAAGCGGGGCCACCTGTTCATCAAGGGGAAGATCGTCCGGGTGGTACCCGAGGACGAGATGGTCGAGGCACTGCTGGCCGAAGCCGAGAAGCTGGTCAGCGAAGGCGTGGAGGCTCGACTGGCGGCGGCGGACGCCGGGGCCGAAGCCGAAGCCGAAGCCGACCGCCGGGAACTGCTCGATGCCAAAGGGCCCGACGCCAACGCCTCGGAGACCAAGGTGGAGTTGATCCGCAAGAAATTCGGGGACGGCCACCAACCTCGATAAGGTTGCCGTTCGCCGGAGGGCATCGGCGTGGCCCGGTAGGATCGCCGACCATGCGAATGTCCCGGCTTCTTGTCCGCACCCTTCGAGAAGCACCGGCCGATGCCGAGGTGGCCAGCCATCAGCTGCTGGTCCGAGCCGGGTACATCCGCCGTCTGGCATCCGGCGTCTACACGTTTCTGCCCCTGGGCGTGCGGGTGTTGCACAACATCGAGCGGGTGATACGCGAGGAGTTGGATGCGGCAGGATGCCAGGAGTTGCTGCTTCCTGCCCTCCACCCCATCGAATTGTGGGAACAGAGTGGTCGTGCCGACCTGTTCGGGACCGAGGCAATGCCGGCGATGGTGGTCCACGGTCGGGGAGGAGACTTTGTCCTCGGCCCCACCCACGAGGAGGTCGTCACCGTGACGGTCGGCGCCGAGATCGAATCGTACCGACAGCTCCCGGTCACCGTGTACCAGGTTCAAGTGAAGTTCCGCGACGAGGCCCGCCCGCGATTCGGCCTCCTGCGCACCCGGGAGTTGGTGATGGCCGACGCCTACTCCTTCGACGTCGACAAAGAGGCGATGCAGCAGTCGTACGGCGCGGTCTTCGATGCCTACCTCCGGATCTTCGGACGCCTCGGTCTCGACGTCTTTCCGGTGGAGGCCCACTCCGGCGCCATCGGCGGCGATGTGAACCACGAGTTCATGGTCCCCTCGGTGGTGGGTGAAGACCACTTCGTGCAGTGTGCCTCGTGTGGGTACGCGGCCAATGTCGAAGCGGCTGAGAGGCGGACGGAGCCGGACATGCCTTCCGGTGGGGGTGCCGCCGTCATCGACCCAGCACCGGCCTTGGTCGACCACCACACTCCCGACCGTCCCGGCATCGCTCAGGTGGTCGCCTACTTCGCCGATCACGCCGATCAGGAGGTTACGGCGTCCGATCTGATGAAGAGCCTGGCCATCATGGACGACGATGGCCGGGCCACTCTCTTGCTGGTGCCGGGCGACCGTGAAGCCAGACTGCCCTACGGGTGGCGGCTGTTTGACGACGAGGATTTCGCCAGTCATCCCTCCCTGGTCAAGGGATATATCGGACCGGTGGGTCAACGGCAACTCGGGATCCGGGTGGTGGCCGACCTCGGAATTCGCCGTGCGGGCGCATGGATAACCGGGGCAAACCAGCAGGATCACCATGTGAGCGGGGTCACGCTGGACCGTGACTTCACGGTCGACGAGTGGGGCTCCTTCGTCGAGGTGGAAACCGGCGACCCGTGCCCGAGATGCGGTCAGACCGTGGGCCTGGTGCGATCGGTCGAGGCCGCGCACACGTTTCAGCTCGGGTACCGATATAGCGATGTGATGCCCGGATCGACCTTTGTGGCCGAGGACGGGAGCGAGGGCCGGTTCTCCATGGGCTGCTATGGCATGGGTGTGAGTCGGCTCCTGGCGGTAGTAGCCGAGGAACATCACGACGACAACGGATTGGTCTGGCCCGAAGAGGTGGCTCCCTACCAGGTACACCTCCTCTCACTGGGGGCCGGGCGGTCTCCGGAAGTGGCCACGGCTGCCGATGAGCTGTACGCGGGCTTGTCGGCCGGCGGGGTGGCCGTCCTCTACGACGACCGGGATGTCTCTCCCGGAGTGAAGTTCAAGGACGCCGACCTGCTGGGCCTCCCCACCCGGGTTGTGGTGGGACAAAAGGGTCTGGACAGGGGGTTGGTGGAATGGCGGTCCCGAGCCACGGGCGAAGAACGGGAACTGGCAATGGTCGATGCGGTGGCGGAGCTCACTGCCGATTGACATCGAGGTCACCCACCGGGTGTCGTACCTCGACCAAGATCCGGACGGCATGGCTGGTGCTCGGATCCTTGTCCACAGGGCCAGAGGGGCCAAAATGGAGGGTCAGGGCCGCCTCCATTTGAGGCTGGCGCTGCTATACTGCAATTTCTGCTCGTTTGGTTGGGGTGTAGTGACGCTGGTAAGGCGTGGGCGGACAGCCCACGCTTTTGTTTTGGTCAAAGGCACTTCGACCCGGACAGCAGATGATGGGTGACAGATGCATGACGAGCACACGGATGAGCGACACGGCACCGAGCGAGAGAGGAGACAGCGAGTATGACCGAAGACCTGTTTCCAATTCTCGAACCTGTGGTGGCCGGAGCCGGGCTGGAGCTGGTTGACGTCGAGCTGAAGTCGGGCGTGGTGGTGGTCACCGTGGACCGGGTCGGAGGCGTGGATCTCGAGGCACTCACCGATGCCAATCGAGTGGTGTCGGCCGTGCTCGATGAGCGTGATCCTATTTCTGGTCCCTACACGCTCGAGGTATCGAGTCCCGGGGTCGAGCGGACCCTGAGGATACCGGCCCACTTCGTCAAAGCGGTGGGGGAGACGGTGACCGTCAAGACACGCCCGCAGGTGGTCGGCCCTCGCCGGTTGAAGGGCACGCTGTCAGCCGCTGACGCCGACTGTATCGAGTTGACCACCGAAGACGTACCCGAGGGTCGAATCCGATTGTCCTATTCGGACATGGATCGAGCTCGGACGGTCTTCGCGTGGGGGCCGAAACCTCCCTCTGGTGGAGCCAAGTCTGGTGCGGCCAGGACAACTACGAAGACGACCGAGAAGAGGAAGCAGGTCACCACGCCATGAGCAAGCCGAACTTCGAGTTCCTCGATGCACTCGGTCAGATCGCCCGCGATAAGGGGATTGCGGTCGAGACGCTTCTCGATGCCTTGGCGAACGCGCTGGTGGCGGCGTACAAGCGCCGGCCTGACGCCGCCGAGGAAGCGGTCGTCACCATTGATCCGGAGTCGGGAGAAATCCGCGTCTACGGTCAAGAATTGGACGAAGACAGCAACGTCATCCGTGAGTGGGACGACACTCCCAAGGACTTTGGGAGGATCGCGGCCCAAACCGCCAAGCAGGTGATTCTGCAGCGAATCCGGGAAGTGGAGCGCGACCTCAAATATGTGGAGTACGCCGGTCGGGAAGGCGACATCGTCACCGGAATCGTGCAGCAGACCGACAACCGGTACACACTCCTCGACCTGGGCAAGGTGGAAGCGTTGTTGCCCCAGGCCGAGCAGGTCTCCTATGAGCGCTATGAGCACGGTGCCCGGCTGAAGGCGTACATCGTCGAAGTCCGCAAGACCACCAAGGGGCCTCAGATCGTGGTGAGCCGCAGCCATCCCGGTCTCATCAAGCGCCTGTTCGAGCTCGAAGTACCAGAGATCTCCTCGGGCGCGGTCGAAATCAAGGCCGCGGCTCGTGAGCCGGGGCACCGGACGAAGATAGCGGTGTGGTCCAACGACCCCAACGTCGACCCGGTCGGCGCCTGCGTCGGCGCCAGAGGATCGCGGGTCCGGATGGTCACCAACGAGCTACGAGGTGAACGAGTCGATGTGGTTCCGTTTTCCGACGATCCTGTCGAACTGATCCAATCGGCACTGGCTCCCGCCCGGGTACGCGAAGTGCGACTCAATGACGACACGGGCACAGCCACGGTGATTGTGAGCGATTACCAGTTGTCCCTGGCCATCGGCAAGGAAGGTCAGAACGCTCGCCTGGCGGCGCGCCTGACCGGCTGGCGTATCGACATCAAGAGCGAGACCCAACTGGCCGAAGAGGAGGCGGGATACGGCGGCGAAGAGTGGGCCGAAGGCGAATGGGTGCAGAACGATGCGGGGGAGATGGTCTGGCAGCCGGCTGAGGGCGGAGATGCAGTTTCGGCCTCCCAATGGTCAAAGGGCGCAGGTGCCACCGAGGGAGCCGACGAGGCCCCAGCCACCGCCGACGAGGCCCCAGCCACCGCCGACGAGGCCCCAGCCACCGCCGACGAGGCCCCAGCCACCGCCGACGAGGCCCCA
>JADGOI010000125.1 GCA_017883075.1 Acidimicrobiales bacterium | reverse complement strand
CTCAATTCCAGCCAGCTCCAGGCCGCTATGGGTTCCTGGCCAGAGGTCGCTCCGAGCGGCGGCGGCAACTACACCCTGCAGCTTTCCGGGGTTAGCCCATTGCCCATTCTGGTGGCGAACAGTGCCGTGGGCGGGCAACAGCCTCTGGTGCCCTTCAGTTCGGTGGTGCAGCTCGGGGGAATTTCCTATGCCGTCGGAGTCTTCCCGACGGGCACCGGGAGTCCACCGAGCCTTGTGACGGTTACGGCCATCGTGAGTTGGGTTGGAGCGCCGAACCACACACTCACCACCGCGATCGAGCAGGTGGTGGTGGGGGTACAGTGACGGCGATCAGCGCCAACGTGCGATCCGCCCGAGCGCGGCTGGTTGCCGATGGCGACCGTGGTGTCACTCTGGTGGAGCTGATGGTAACGATGTTGCTCACCACCATCTTGTTGGGGGTGGTCATCGCCCCGCTCATTATTGTGACCCACGTGACCGGGAGCACCGTGTCCACCTCACAGGCAACGGCTTCGGCGCGAGAGGCCTTTCAGGACATGAGCGCCGCCGTCACCTCGGCCAGCCAGATATGCCTTCCCACTCAACTCACCTCGACCCAGACGGCTACGGTCGGCGCCGCCGTCCGGGTCAAGACCAATGTCTTTGGAACCGTGAAGTGGGAGCAGTGGTGGGTCAACCCGTCGACCAACCAGCTCCTTGCCCAGAGTTGGACGACGGCGGCACCTTCCCCAACCTCCTGGCGGACGGTAGCCAACAACGTCTCATCCGTCAGCCCGCCCCCAACCCCGCCCCCAACCCCGTTCGCCATCAGTCCCACCTCTGGGAGGATGTCGACGACCGGCACCTTGGCGGCGGGCACTTACACCGCAACCGGCACGACCAGCGACGTCAACGGTGACACCGGGACGTGGACCTACTCCCTCCACGTCAACACCCCCGGCTCCACCGGCACAATCGTCCAGACCGAGCCCACTTCGGGCACGATCACGACGACCGGGTCGGCCACCTTCACCGACCAACTCGCTGTCACCGGAAATATCGGAGCGGTGACCTACACCAAGAGCGCTGGCAGTGCCAGCCTGACGGTCACCTCCAGTGGCCTGGTTGCGACGACCGGCGGCACCTTGGCGGCGGGCAGTTACACCGCAACCGGCACCACCAGCGACGTCAGCGGTGACACCGGGACGTGGACCTACACCCTCTACGTCGGGACCGCCGGCACAATCGTCCAGACCGGGCCCACTTCGGGCACGGTCACGACGACCGGGTCGGCCACCTTCACCGACCAACTTGCTGTCACCGGCAACACCGGAACGGTGACCTACACCCAGAGCACTGGTGGTGCCAGCCTGACCATCACGTCTCTTCCTGCCACCAATGCCGCCGTCGTACTGACAGTCGCTATCACGGCGTCGAGCGGCACCAAAAGAACCGCAGTATCGGTCCCACTCCGTTCAGCGATCACTGCCCTTGACACTGTCTTCGCCGCGGGCCCTGGCACCTGCATGGTCGGGTTAGGTTGACATGCCAGCGCCATTGAGAACAGACATGTCAACCAAGCAGCGGCAGCGTTGGCGCCGTCGTCGGGGGCGAGATGACAACGGACAAGCACTCATCATCGTTGTGATCCTCTCGGTAGCCCTCATCACGCTGGTCACCTTCGCCGTTTCGTCGAGTATCGCCAATCTCAGATCCAGCACCAATTACGCCAACACGTCTCAGGCCCAATTCACCGCCTACAGCGGACTGTCACAGGCCACAAATGCGATGGCCGGCAAGACGATAGCCACCCTCCCCTGCTTGATAGCTCCAACAAACATGCCCCTCCCCCAGACCGCCGGCGGTAATGCCACCTATAGCGTGACGATTGCCTACTTCAGCGACAACGCCGCCACAGTGCCGCTCGCGTGCAACGGAAGCGCAAATACGTTTGGTACTGGAACCCCGCCGGGGGCACCGGCGTCCGCCATCCTGACCTCGACGGGGACATCTCCCAATACAAATCCCGTGATAATGAAGGAGACGGTGAGCGTTGCGGCCACAGCACAGCTACTGCCGGCATTCGCCTTTGCAATGTTCAGTCCGGGCACGGTGCAACTCACCTCGAACGTCGCCGTCAACCAAATGACAGGCCCACCACTCGGACCCGTTCCCAGCATTTACGGGGGCACGCTCTCCGAGTGCACGAATGGCACTGTCGTCGAGGGCAACGTCACCTCGTATTCCGACGTGAATGTCAACAGTAATTGCACCATCTATGGGAATCTTTACGTCCAGGGGAATGTGTCGATCAGCAACACCGTCCACATCAAGGGCAATGTTTACGCTTACGGAGGGTCGGTCAGCCTCACCTCGACACCGACCATCGACGGCAGTATCTATGCCATTGCCGGGTCGGGTGGGGGTGGCACCATCAATGCCAACACCAACGCCGTCACCGTCGGCGGGAACCTCGACGCCACCGGGTCGATCACCAATATCTCTAAAGCAACCATCGGCGGCTCTGTCGTGCCGAATGACGCGGCAATTGCCGGCTGGGTCATGCCACCCCAGATTCCCTTCCCCCAGCTGAGCCCAACACCGGCCAGCCTGTCGGCCGCCGGTTACAACGTCATCCAGGTTGGAAACACGCTCCTCGGCCAGGTGAGCTGCGCGGTGTTCTTCTTGCCGACGACTCTTGTCTCGCTGGTCAACAGCTTGTTGTCGACGAAAACTGCGATATACGCTCCGACCTGCACGCCGCAGACCTATGGGCTCACGCCCTTTATTGTCAGCACCGACATGATCTGGGTACTCGGGGGCATTCAGACCACCGGGACTACGACCTTCGTTGCTTCGCCGTTGACGGCGTTGCTCGGGACTACGTATGACCTCTCCATCATCGTGCCCTATGGAACCTCATGCAAAAAGGGCGGTGACATCAATTTCACCAACAACACCGAATTCGACCCTCGGATCAACGTCCTGCTCTATACCCCCTGCAATGCCGTCTTCACCGTGAACCCGTCGATGAACGGACAGATTCTGGCTGGTACAGGGATCAGTGCCACGAACCAATTCATCCTCAATTTCGACAATTTGGCTGCCTTTGGTGTCCCGGGAACAACCATCGCGCAAGCAGCGGTGGTGGCGGTGAAGAGCAAGACTGTGAGCAGCGGCTAGCTGCTCCCAATCAAGTGTCTGATGGCAAGGCTCAGCCGGTGTATTCGATGTCTCCTGCGCCACCGATGTGCCTTGGCTTGTAGCTACATTCGTTTCAGCGGTACGGGAGGTTCTCCACGTACGACCATGACCGGCGATGGATAGCCGTCAATCCGCGTCCGGCTAACGCGGTTCGATGGGTCGGAGAGGGATATCCCTTGTTCCGATCGAAGTCGAAGGCCGGAAAGCTTTCGGACAGGTCGCGCATCATCCGGTCCCGGGTCACCTTGGCCACGATCGAAGCGGCAGCGATGGACGTGCAGGTGGCGTCACCCCGGACCAGGGTCCGGATTCTCGGATTCTGGACGGTGCCCGCATCGTCGTTCCCGGGTTCGGTGACGTAGTCGAAGCCACCGTCGACAAGTACCACGTCAGGAATGCACGTCAGCCCGGCCAATGCTCGCTGCGCCGCCAACCTCAGGGCGATGGTCATCCCCCATTGATCACACTCATCGGGTCCGGCATGCCCCACCGACCAGTCCATGCACCAGGCCGCTACCAGCGGGAACAGCGCCTCACGGTGGTGCTCGGACACCAACTTGGAGTCGCGCAGGCCGTCGGGTGGCGGCACCTTCATCGGGATGAGTGCCACCCCCACCGACACCGGGCCGGCCCATGCGCCCCGACCCACCTCATCGAGACCGACGATCACGTCGAACCCTTCCTCGAGCAACGACTGCTCGGCCTTGGTGGAGGGGCGGGCCATCGTACTCATCGCCCGAGCTCGCTTCGGAGCACCTTGCCCAGGGCGTTCCGGGGCAGGGAATGGACGACACGGACGATCCGGGGTCGCTTGTAGGCAGCCAGTCGGTCAGCGGTGTAGGCAGACAGGTCCTCTGCCGACGGGGCGCGCCCGTCGGCGACAATCCAGGCGGTGACCACCTCTCCCCACTCGTCGGACGGTGTGCCGGTCACCGCCACTTCGGCGACCCCGGGATGAGTAAGTACCACTTCTTCGACCTCGCTCGGGTACACGTTGAAGCCGCCGCTGATGATCAGGTCCTTGGATCGACCGCGAATGGTGAGGTAGCCATCGTCGATGGTACCCAGGTCTCCGGTGCGAAACCATCGTCCCCCACCATCGGAGGAGTCTTCGAAGGCGTCGGCGGTGGCGGCGGGGCGCTCCCAATAGCCATCGAACACATTGGGCCCTCGCACGCCGATCTCCCCGTCACCGGCCAGCTTCACCTCTACTCCCGGGAGCGGGAAACCCACGGATCCGGGACGGCGTTCACCATCGTAGGGATTGGACGCGTTCATCAGCGTCTCGGTCATCCCGTACCGCTCGAGCACCGACATGCCGATGACGGCCGACACCTCACGGTGCAGATCGGCCGCCAACGGTGCGGAGCCGGAGACGCAGAGTCGGAGCCGACTCATCTCGGCTGCCCTGGCCGAGCGGGCCAGGCGGTGGTACATGGTCGGCACCCCGAAGAACAGGGAGGCGTGGTGGGTCGAAGCGGCATCGACGACCGCATCAGGATCAAAACCGGGAAGAAGCAATGCCGACCCTCCCGACACCAAGGTCCCGTAGATGCCGACGCACAGACCATGGGCGTGGAAGACCGGAAGGCAATGGATGAGGCGATCGGCGGGGGTCCATCTCCATGCCAAGCACACGGCCCGGGTGGCCGCCAACAGGTTGCGGTGGGACAGGACCGCCCCTTTGGGAGCTCCGGTGGTGCCGGAGGTGAAACAGATGAGCGCCGGGTCGTCGGGGCGGGCGGCATCGAGCCGGGCCGGCTCCCCGTCGGGCAGGTCGAGATCGGGTCCCGTCACGATCAGGTCCCGGTCGGAGGCATCCCTGGCCCATCCCCCTCGCTTCGGATCGTCGACGATGACAGCCGCCGGACCGGTGTCGGACACGATGTAGGCGATCTCAGGTTGGGTGTAGGCGGTGTTGGCCGGCACCACCACCAGCCCGACCCGCAGCGCGGCCACATGGCAGATGATCGACGACACCGATGATCCGGTGGACCACAACACGCGGTCGCCAGATCGGAGGCCGGCCGTGGCCAGTCGCCCGGCCGCCCGACGGGTCGCCACGTCGAACTCCTCCCCCGACCACCAGGTGCCGGATCGATGAGCCAGACCGGCCGGTGAGGAGGGCCCGGCCGTCGACGCCGCGTCCATCAGCACCGGCGCCTCGGGATCGGCTTCCCACCGGTCGGCCCACGCCCGGGGCAACGTCCCCGAGGTCACCAGATCAGAGGCTTGCAGCTGGCTCCCCGAGGGAAGGTGATCCCTCCACGGACGCAGTTGCCCTCCACCTTCCCGACCCGGACTCATAGGTGGATGTCTAGCGCGCCGGTCCCATCTGGCCCAGCTTGGCCCCGGGAGCACAGCACCCCTCCGACGTTCTACGATTCGGTCGAACGCCAGCGGCAAGCGCGGGCGGCGGAGAGGAGGATCCATGGGGTTCATGGACAAGGTGAAGGCACAGGCGGAAGTCGGGCTGGCCAAAGCCAGCGAGGCAGGGAAGGCCGGTAAGGACAAGCTCGATGCCGTCCAGGCCAAGCGCAACGCCGAGGACCTCCTGCGCCAACTGGGGGCCGCCGCGTACGCCGATCACGAGGGCCGCTCCACCGACCAGACCACGGCCGATGCGGCGCGCATCGTCGGCGAACTCGAAGAATACGAAGCGGAGCACGGCCCCCTCGCCCCATGACCTCTTCGATGTCAGCCTCTGAAGCTGGGGGGCGGCCATCGGCGCCCCGACGTATCGCCGTCGTCCCCCACACCCACTGGGACCGCGAGTGGTATGACCCGTACCAGACGTTCCGGTTGAAGCTGGTTCATCTCATCGATGACCTGATCGACCTTCTGGAACGGGATCCCTCCTACAAGACCTTCCTCCTCGATGGCCAACTGGCGGTCATCGACGACTATCTCGAGATCCGTCCCGAGAACGAGGAGCGCTTGGCCGCGCTGGCAACTGCCGGACGGCTCACCCTGGGTCCGTGGTACATCCTGATGGACGAGTTCCTCATCTCGGGCGAAACCATCGTCCGCGACCTGCAGGCCGGCATCAGACGGGGCACCGCCTTCGGAGGAGTGATGGATGTGGGCTACCTCCCCGACATGTTCGGACACATCGCCCAGATGCCACAGATTCTTTCGCTGGCCGGGCTGCACCATGCGGTGGTGTGGCGAGGGGTCCCGTCGGCCATCGACACATCGGCGTTCGTCTGGGAGGCCCCCGACCGGACGCGGGTGAGGGCCGAGTACCTGGTTGCCGGATACGGGAATGGTGCGGCCGTTCCCGACGATGCCAAGGCCCTCGTCCGCCGGCTCCGGGCCCACATGGATGAGATCGGGTCGTTCCTGGCCGACGATGCACCGGTGCTGTTCATGAACGGCACCGATCACCAACGCCCCCAGCCCTGGCTGGGCCGGGTGGTCGCCGAGGTCAATGAGATGCAGGGTGATTTCGAACTCGGTATCAGCTCACTGCCCGACTACCTCAGTGGCCTCACCAGCGACGACCTGCCCGAGTGGAAGGGAGAGCTCCGCTCGGGATTCCGCTCGAATCTGCTGATGGGCGTCGGGTCGAACCGGGTCGACGTGAAACAGGCGGCGGCGCGATCGGAACGGTCACTCGAACGGCTGGCCGAACCGCTCAGTGCCCTCTACCTCCCCGGGGATGGCTGGCCGGGGGCATTCCTCGATGTGGCCTGGAAGCTGATGATCCGCAACGCCGCCCACGACTCGATCTGCGCCTGCTCGGTTGACGAGGTGGTCGACGCCGTACACCACCGCTACGCCGAGGCTCGCCAGATCGGTGAAGGCCTCACCGGTGAGGCACTGGCTGCCATCGGCGCCTCGCTCACCGAACCGGGGACCTCCGTGGTCAATCCGGCCGCTGGGGAGCGGGCGGGCATGGTAGATCTGGTGGTACCGGCCCTCGGCGATCCGGGACCGGATGTCCAGGTGATAGCCCAGCGCGCCGGTCTCCCCGGCACCATCACACTCAATGGCGCCACTGTCGTCAGCATGCTCGGACTGATTCAGGGGTCGCGCATCGACGAGGACACCTACGTGACCGGGGTGTCGCTGACCGAAGACGAAACCGGTCTCGACATCACCCTCACCTTGGGACCCGAGGCTCTCGAGGGAGTGCCCATCGAAGAGATCAAACGGGAGTTGTTCACCCGGCTCACCGCCTACCCCGACACCGAAGTCCGAGTGACGATCGACCAACCGGCCATGCGGCGGATCCTCGCTCGCCAGGAGCCGGTCCCCGGATTCGGGTGGGCCGCGTTTGCGCCCGCCCATCTCGCCCACCCGGTCACCGCCGACGACTCGAA
>JADGOI010000124.1 GCA_017883075.1 Acidimicrobiales bacterium | reverse complement strand
CCTCCACCAGCAACGGCGTGAACCGCTGGACCCATCGGAACAGGGTGACATGGTCGACCTCGATGCCGCGCTCAGCGAGGAGCTCCTCCAGATCACGGTACGACAGTCCGTAGCGCAGGTACCAGCGCACGGCGATCAAGATGACCTCTGGAGGGAACCTGAATCCGGCGAACGCCGACATGGGCGCCTTGATGGGTCGGATGAGACGGAGATGCTTCACTCCGACAGCCTCGTCCATAGATGTCTTGGGCACGAGCCCCTTGGCTCCAGGCGAGGTCGCGCTCAATGCAACAGTGCCTTCGACATTCAGTAGACCGATGTCTCCGGTGGCCCATCTGCGCCAGATTCCGAGGCCGAAATCTGGTCACTTGACAAGGTAGTGAGTAAACACTCACAATAGAGGCATGATGGTTTCCCCCCGCCAGACGGCAGACGAGAGGCGTACTGCGGTGCTGGCCGCCGCCATCACCGAGTTCGCCCGCTCCGGGTACGCGGGAACGTCCACCGATACCATCGCCACCCGGGCAGGAATCTCCCAGCCCTACCTCTTCCGCCTCTTCGGGACCAAGAAGGATCTCTTCATCGCCACGTACGACCTGGTGGGGGAACGGATCATCAGGGAGCTGACCGCCGCCGGTCAAGGCCTGGAAGGCGAAGACGCGCTCCACGCCATGGGCGACGCCTATCTCGAGTTGATGCAGGATCCCGACCTGCTGCAGGTGCAGATGCACGGATTCGCAGCCGCCACCGGCGACGCCGACATCGCCCGCAGCTGCCGCCACACCTTCGAAGTGCTGTGGCACATGGTGGACGAACGCACCGACCTTCCCGACGACGTCATCCGCCAGTTCTTCTCGACCGGGATGATGATCAGCGTGATGTCGGCCATCGACCTGTTGTCGATTCCGGATCACTGGGCACAGTCGTTCTGTCCCCAACCGGAGAAGTCCGAAGCCATGGTGGCCGTCGCCCGGGCCCTCGAGGAGCGCCGACACTCCGAGGCAGGCATCGGCACGGAGGCATCGGCATGAATCAACCCCTCGGAGTCCCTCTTTTTTTGCCCCGCGTAGGTAGTAATCACTCACAACCAATGCCCACCCGGATCGAGAGATCCCATCTTCTGACCAGCCGCATCAGCCGCATCCATCACCTGAAGGAGAACCCCACCATGAGCCTCACCCTCGACCGGCCTGTTGCCGCTGGTCCCCCCGCTTCGGGCCCACCGCCCGCCACCGATCCGCCGACCGGCCGGGCAGCGCGATCCACCGCCGTCTGGGCCATCGTCATCACCGGTCTGGCGCTGTTCATGGCGTCCCTGGACAACCTGGTGGTCTCGACCGCCCTCCCGGTCATCCGGGTCAACCTGCACGCCGGCCTCTCCGGGCTGGAGTGGACGGTCAACGCCTATACCTTGACGTTCGCGGTGCTCCTGTTGTCTGCCGCGGCGTTGGGCGAGCGGTTCGGAAGGCGGCGCATCTTCGTGCTGGGCATCGCCCTTTTCACTGTGGCGTCGGCGGCGGCGGCCCTGTCTCCCAACATCGCGATGCTGATCGCCACCCGAGCGGTGCAAGGAGCCGGCGGAGCCATGATCATGCCGTTGTCACTCACCCTGCTGAGTTCGGCCGTCACTCCCGAGCGGAGAAACGCCGCCCTCGGCATATGGGGGGCGATCGGTGGCACCGCGGTGGCCTTCGGCCCGCTGGTCGGTGGGGCGGTCACCACCGGGTGGGCATGGCAGTACATCTTCTGGTTGAACGTCCCCATCGGTTTGGTGCTGGTGCCATTGGCCTGGTGGAAGCTGCGTGAATCCCATGGGGCCGCCTCCCGTCTCGACCTGGCCGGCGTGGCGCTGGTCAGCACGGGACTGTTCGGGGTGGTCTTCGGTCTGGTCCGCGGCAATGCCCACGGGTGGACCAGCGACGGGGTCCTCGGGTCGTTCGCCATTGGAGTTGCCGCACTTGCCGGCTTCATCTGGTGGGAGTTGCGGTCGGATCATCCGATGCTCGACGTGCGGCTGTTCACCAACCGGGCATTCGCGGCTGTCAACGTGACGGCCATGCTGTTCAGCTTTGGGATGTTCGGCTCCATCTTCTTTCTCTCGCAGTTCCTCCAGACGGTGCAGGGGTACTCGCCGTTGAGCGCCGGACTACGGGTTCTGCCATGGACGGGGATGGCCATGCTGCTGGCCCCCATCGTCGGTCTGATGGCCGAGCGCTGGGGAGGCAAGGTGTTGGTGGTCACTGGCCTGGTGCTCCAATCCACCGGGTTGTTCTGGTTGGTGGCGATCACCAACCCCACCACGCCGTATCTCGATATGGTGCCCGCCTTCGTGGTGGCAGGTGTCGGCATGACGCTGTTCTTTGTGCCCCTGGCATCTTTGGTCCTGGGATCGGTTCCCGCCGCCTTGGAAGGCGTGGCCTCCGGCACCAACAGCGCCTTCCGCGAGTTGGGTGGCGTGCTCGGGATCGCTGTACTCGGCGCGGTGTTCTCCTCGTCGGGCAGTTACGCCTCCGGCCAGCAGTACGTGAACGGGTTGACCCCGGCCATCGCGGTCGGCGCCGGCGTCGTGATCATTGGAGCGGTGGCCGCTCTGCTGGTCCCGGGTCGGCGCCGGACCCGGGCGTTGGCTGCGGCGGCTGCGGGCGCGGGCGCGGGCGCGGCGGTCGAGCCGAGTTCGGGATCGGGTTCGGTCTGGGGCGACCCGGTGGCTGTTCCTTCCGGGTGCCGGGAAGCGGACCTGGTGGGGTCCGCTCCCTGACTCCTCGGCCGATCTGCATCGTCGAAAGTCAAAACCTTGTACTCGCTTGGCTTGGCCGAGCCAGGGCCGGCCACCTTCAGTGGAGTCGCTGGGAGTTCGCATGCTTCATTCGCTCCACCTCTCAGCGAATTGGAGTGCATTCACCGGGCAAATTGCCACTCAGGGTGAGGGATACCTCCCGAAACCTGGTGCCAAGTACTTCTTGATCAGCGACGACACCAGCCGCCAGCCGCCGCCGAAGTCGCTGCCCGGTCGCCCCGCCGTTGCCGGTCACCCGTTCGCTCGGCACCGCCGTTGTCATGGTCGTGACCCTCCGTCGGCTGTCCGGTTCCCGCACTGGGATGCAGCCGAGTGTTTACCCGACCCGGGCGCCAGGTGCATGTTGATCGAAAACGGGAGCCCGTGCGCTGCGACAATCGACGGGAGAACCACCGGGACCAAGGGGGCCACGGGGACTTCATGCGGGCCTGCACCCCGAAGCACGTCCTCGACAGCCTCAAGCAGAGCAAGGCAGCATGATCATGACCAACATGAACCACAGAGCCCATCCGTTGCCTCGACCCTCGGCCCGGAAGAACCGGACTCACCGGGTCGGGGTTCCCATCGAGGGACATGTCACCGAAGGGACCAGGCCGATGGATGCCGCATTGCCGCCAGCCGCGGTAGCCGCCGCCGTGGGAAGCGGGGCGACCGGAACCAGTCGGGCAGGGCGGTCGCCGTGGCGGGTGCCGAAGGTTCCTTGGGCAGTGGTCATTCCCATCGCCATCTACGGCGTGCTCGGCTTGGCCGCCTACTTCCCCACCTGGCCGGGCGATCCCAGCCGCATTCCGCAGTGCACGTGCGCCGACGCCGGTTTGAACTCATGGTTCTTGGCCGCCACCGCCCATGCGATTGCCCACGGGCACGACCTCTTCTTCACCTCGGTGCTGAACTACCCGGTTGGGGTCAACCTCACCTACAACACCCAGATGCCGTTGCTGGGCCTGTTGGCCGCGCCGATCACCTTGACCGCCGGTCCGATCGCCAGCCTCAATCTCCTGATGTGGTTGGCATTCCCGATCTCAGCGTCGTCGATGTTCCTCGTACTTCGGCGATGGACGTCGTGGACGCCGGCGGCCTTCGCGGGAGGCCTTCTCTACGGCTTCTCGCCGTACATGGTCGGGCAGTCAACTGCTCATCTGCACCTCATGTTCATCCCTCTTCCCCCTCTGATCATGCTGGCCGTCTTCGAGTTGTTCGTGCGCCGAACCGGCAATCCTCGACGGTGGGGAGTCGCACTCGGCCTGCTGGCCGCCGGACAATTCCTCATCTCCTCGGAAGTGCTGGTCACGACCGGCCTGGTCGCCGTCATCGGACTGGTTCTTCTCGCCGCTGCCCGGCCGGGCCAGGTTCTCCTCAGTCTCCGCTTCGCTTTCGGGGGGCTGCTCTGCGCGCTCGTCGTCGTCGTAGCCCTGCTGGCGTATCCCACGTGGGTGTTCTTCGTCGGGCCTGAGCACTACACGCCGAGCCCGGGCACAGGCGGGGGTTTGCTCCTCCGATCCGACCTCCTCGGACCGGTGGTGCCCACATCGCTCGAGCAATTCTCGCCGGCAAGCTGGGCTGCCACCGGAGACAAACTCACCGTCTTTCGCGACTATTCCGAAAACGGCAGTTATCTCGGTGTGCCCCTGCTCCTCTTTCTCGTGTATCTCGTGGCGCGGAGCTGGCGCGATCGGTGGATCCGGTTCTCCTTCGCAATGGCCGTGGTGACGTTCGTTCTCTCGCTCGGCTCGTCCCTGAGCATCGACGGGCATTCGACCGCCATCCCACTTCCGGATGCACTGATCGAGCATGTGCCCTTGGTGAACAACCTGCTGCCATCGAGGATCTCCATGCTGACCTCATTGTTCGTGGGTGTCATCGTCGCAGTGGGCATCGATGGACTGCGCCGCTCTTCCCTCACCCGTGGGAAGCCGGGCGCGACAGTGGCGTTCGACCCAGGTCGGGTCGGCCATCTCGGTCCGGTGCGATGGGTGGCGGTGCTGCTCGTTGCCGCTCTGGCGGTGGTCGCTCTGCTTCCCCGCTGGCCCAACCGGACCGTGCCAACCGACATCCCTTCGTACTTCACTTCGAACACGGTCGACCGGATCGCTCCGGGCACGGTGGCGCTCACCTATCCGTATGCTGCAGCCGGACATGTGCAGCCCATGGTGTGGCAGGCCGTAACCGACATGGGGTTCTCCCTGATCGGTGGCTATGCCCTGATTCCCGGCGCCGGCGGCACCCCCTCGCTGTTCCCTTCCTCACTGCAGCCCCCATCGGTGCAGCAGTTCCTGATCAACGAAGCAGGTGGCGTCCCCTTCTATGCGAGTGCCCCGGTGGCCGACGACGACAATTTGGCACGTGACGTCCGTCACTTCGTACTCCGGTACCGAGTGGGCGTGGTTCTGGTGGATAGGGCAACCCGGCGCTCGGCACAGGTGGACCGGTTGATGACCCGGGCCCTGGGTATGGCACCGGTGGTGGGTGGCGGCATGGATGCCTGGTACGACGTGCAGAGTGCACCGGCACTGAGGGAGCCGGATTCTTGACCGCGCAGCGCTGGGCCGCGGTCGCTGCTTCGACCGCTGTCGGCGTTCAGCGGCAGTGACCTCCGACTTCACTCTGCTGCAAACGGTTGCCGAGCACCCATTCCGTTCCCGGCGATCGGATCAGCCGCACGACAACTGCGCGGTTGGGTGGCTCATCGACCGGCTCGGGATGGATGTTCGGTGTCCTCTGCGTTGCGTTGTGGAGCATGACCGCTCGCTCCGCCACCCTTTGATCGCGCCCATCTGATGCGAAGGTGGATCACTATGCCAGAAGTGACTCTTCGGTGGAATCTTGACCAGCGACCACCTCTGTCGGTCCTCAGAGCGGATGCCGAACCCCGTCGGTACACTGTCGGTCAGCGAGGGTTCACGCAACGTCCACCCACCGGCAGGAGATCCGTGGTGCCGACATGATTGCCATCCTTTTTGCCGCTGTCGGTTCGCTTTGCAACGCATCGGCGGCGGTGGTGCAGCGCCTGGCCCACGTGTCCGCCCCACCTGAAGTCTCAACGGGATGGCGGAAAGCCCTCTATCTGTTCCGACAACCTTTGTGGCTGCTGGGACTGCTCTTCCTGGTCGGCACCTTTGTGTTCACGGCCACCGCCTTGTATTTCGGACAGATCGCCCTGGTCCAACCGGTGCTGGTGGTCGAGTTGATCTTCATGCTGGCGCTACGGAGGTTCTGGCTACGCGACCAGATAGCCGGCCGGACGTGGGGGGCGGCGGCGCTCACCTGTCTGGGGCTGGCCGGCTTCCTCGTCATCGCACATCCTCAGGAAGGCACCGGTCTGCCGAGCACCAGCGGTTGGATCCGCTCTGTTGCCATCCGACTCGCCATCATCGTGGTCTTGCTGGCCCTGAGCCGGAGAGGGACACCGGCACGCAGAGCCGCCATGCTCGGCAGTTCGGCCGCCATCGTGTGGTCGATTGATGCCGGGTTCATGAAGGCGGCCACCGCGTTACTCTCCCGCGACGGGTGGGTGCACCTCTTCTTCCACTGGCCGGTCTACCTATTGGTCGTGACCGGGATCGTCGGCACGCTCCTTGTGCAGGCCTCCCTGAATGTCGGCCCGCTGATGGTGTCCCAGGCCGCACTTCTGATCGTCGATCCGCTTTCGAGCATTCTGTTGGGAATCGAATTGTTCCGTGAGCACGTCAACAGGTCGCCCGGCGCCGTTTCCGCTTCTGTTCTTTCGCTCATTCTGATGGGGGTGGGAGTGGTATTGATGTCGCGCTGGGCCCCTCCGGTGATGGAGCCACATCAAAGGGCCGCGGCACCCCATGGGAGCCGGAAGGTGTTGCTCGATGGCTTCTGACCTGGGGTTTCTCCACAACAGCTGATCCACGCGCCGGCTGGTCGGGTTGTCAATCCCGAGGTGGTGATCAATGTCGGGGCGAGCACCCGATGTCATCCATGTCGACGATGTTCGCTAGGATTCCACACATGCGATGCGACTGTCGGCTGGAACAACCACGGGTACTCGGGGAGGACCGCAGGCTTCACGGTCACCGACTCGCTCGAATTTGATGAACCGGTGCGAACCGCTCAACTCCGATCTCGACCTCAACTCCGACCTCGATCTCAACTCCGACCTCAACTCCGATCTCGACCTCGATACCTACCGATCCGTCGTCTCCGATCTGACCCGTGAGGTCGATTCCAGAGTCGGCCCAGGGAGGCGAACCGACGTCGAGGCCCTACTGACCGAGTGGATCAGACGCCCCGAACTGCACACCGTGCTGGCCTGCTCCCCCGACGGGAAGGATGCCGCCACCGCCAAGTTGCTCGAAGAGGTCCGCGATTACCGGCCGAACGACCGCAGTTCGGCCAGCGACTTGTCGACCCTGGTCCGCATCTACCTCCTGTCCCAGATCGACTCGATCTGGTGGATGGGCGGGACCGCCTTTGCATCTGACGATGATGTGTTGGGGTCGCGCGAGCTGGTCACCCTCGAGTCGCTCCGCAGCCGGCACCTCCTCGAGTTCAACTATCGGCTCCAACCCAAGGGACTGGCCGGTCGATCACGGGACTGGGCCATGCGGCGGGTGATGCCCCGGCGGCAGCCCCATACGGCCGGCGTGAGTTTCACCAATGCTCGTCCGGAACTGGTGGCATTGCTGAACCAACTGGCTATCGACTTTGCCAACAAGGCACCCTCGGGCACCCCCCCATTGTGGGTGACCAGCCTGACCAGGAGCGTGCAGCACCAACACCGGCTCCGGGACCTGGGATATGCGGCCATGATCCCCAGTGCCCACTGTTGTGGATACGCCGCTGATGTCGAGATGCGCTGGTTCCGCCAATTCGATGCCGACCAGACCTTG
>JADGOI010000123.1 GCA_017883075.1 Acidimicrobiales bacterium | reverse complement strand
TGGCTAGTCTGCATCACGGCGGTGCCCGGCTTCTCGGGGGCACTGGCCGCGGATCACAAAGGGGAGGGTGCTTGTGCGTGCCGAGGATCTGATTCTGGTAAGCGTGGACGACCATATCGTCGAGCCACCCGACATGTTCGACGGTCGGCTCCCGGCCAAGTACCAGGACCTGGCGCCCAAGATGATCAAGAAGCCGGACGGCACCGACGTCTGGACCTACGACGGCAACGAGATGCCCAACATCGGGCTCAACGCGGTGGTCGGCCGCCCGCCGGAGGAGTACGGCATCGAGCCCACCTCGCTCGACGACATGCGGCCCGGGTGCTTCGACGTCCACGAGCGGATCCGGGACATGAACGCCAACGGGGTACTCGGGTCGATGAACTTCCCCTCCTTCCCTCAGTTCTGCGGGCAGCTGTTCGCCCGCACCGAGGACAAGGACGTGGCCCTGGCCATGGTCCAGGCCTACAACGACTGGCACATCGAAGGATGGTGTGGCGCGGCGCCTGGCCGCTTCATCCCGTTGTCCTTGCCCGCCATCTGGGACGCCGACCTGGCCGCGGCTGAAGTCAAGCGGGTGGCCCAAAAGGGGTGCCACGCGGTCACCTTCTCGGAGAACCCGGAGAAGCTGGGGTGGCCCAGCCTGCACTCCAGCAGCTGGGACCCGTTCTGGCAGGCCTGCTCCGACGAGGGAACCGTCGTGTGCATGCACATCGGGTCCTCGTCACAGCTGGTGATCACCTCGGTCGAAGCCCCCATCGACGTGCTCATCTCCCTCCAGCCCATGAATATCGTCCAGGCCGCCGCCGATCTGCTGTGGTCGCCGGTGTTGCGGAAGTTCCCCGACCTCCGGATCGCCCTGTCCGAAGGTGGGATCGGTTGGATCCCCTACCTGTTGGAACGGGTCGACTACGTCTACGAGCACCACCATGCCTGGACCGGTCAGGACTTCGGAGACCTGCTCCCCAGCCAGCTGTTCAAGGAACGGGTGATCACCTGCTTCATCGATGATGCCTTCGGGGTGGCCAACCGCCACTACCTGAACATGGACAACATCACCTGGGAGTGCGACTACCCACACTCCGACTCCACCTGGCCGCACGCGCCGGAGATGGCGATGAAGTACCTGGCCAATGTGCCCGATGACGAAATCAACAAGATCACCCACCTCAACGCCATGCGCCATTTCAAGTTCGACCCGTTTGCGGTCCGACCCCGGGAGCAATGCACCGTCGGGGCGTTACGGGCGGAGGCCGGCGACGTCGACGTCAGCCTGATGGCCCGGACAGGCAAGGCTCGGCCCAAGGGGACCACCGCAACCGACCTGAAGAACTTCGCCACCAAGAACTCCGCCGACGACTGACAGTGCCCATCCACTACCAGGTCGACGACCATCACGTCGCCCTCATTACCATCGACCGCCCCGAAGCGAAGAACGCTATGGACATGGAGCACTTCTTCCAGCTCCGCAGTGCGTGGGATCGTTTCGGTGAGGACGAGGATGCATGGGTGGCGGTGATCACCGGTGTCAAAGACTCATTTCTGGTCGGTGCCGATCTGAAGACCTATATTCCCCAGATAACCGAGCACCAAAAGAAGATCGCTTCCGGCGAGGTCAGTACCATCGACGGCTATCGCCTCGATGACGGCATGCGGGCGGTGCTGCGAGGCGTCAAGCTCTACAAACCGATCATCGCCGCCGTCAACGGGACGTGCGTGGCCGGTGGCATGGAGATGCTCGGCGGTTGTGACATCCGGATCGCGGTGGACTCCGCCACCTTCGGTGTGCTCGAACCCAAGCGAGGGTTGTTCGCCGGAGGGGGGACCACCGTTCGCCTCCCCCGCCAGATCCCCTATCCGGCGGCCATGGAGTTTCTGCTGTGCGCCGACCGGATCGGGGCCGACAAGGCATTCGAGATGGGCCTGCTGAACGAGGTCACCACGGCTGAACAGCTGATGGAGCGAGCCGACGACTACGCCCGACGGATCACCGCCAACGGCCCGTTGGCCATTCGAAAGACCAAAGAGTCGGTACTCCGCGGCCTGGCCACCGATATGCGGGAGGCGTACCGGATCGAGTCGGAGTTGGCCGCGGAGGTCTTCGGGAGCGAGGATGCCAAGGAAGGGCCCCGGGCCTTCATGGAGAAACGACCTCCGGTCTGGGTGGGGCGGTAGCGCCAATACCGGCAACGCTTGGCCGTTGCGACTGACGGTCTTTGACCAGGCGGTCTGACTGAATCGAGCTTGTGCTCTCAGGTCGGGCTGCCCCGGACCACCCAGCCCAGAACGTCACCGCGCCGGTGACCACAATGCCGGGACCGGGTGCGCTAGGGAACGTGGCTAACCGGCACCTTGGTGACGCGCTCCACCGCCTGGCCTATGACAACTGATTCGCCTCCACGAGCGCGGCGAGGTTCGCAAGTGCCATCCGCGTGCCGGTCTCGTTGTCGATGGTGCGCACGCTATTGGGTATACCTTCGTGCACGACGAGGACATCGGTGCCGCCGTCTGCATCAGCAAGCGTTGTAGTTATCGTCATCTCGCCGCGTAGTTCGGGATCTGTTGTCTCGAACTCGAGTACTTCGACCACTTGCTCGTTCGGCACAAGCTTCACGAAGTGGCCATGGTACGTGTCGGTATTAGCGGCCGACTTGCCGGTCCCGGTCGGCGCATCGTACGTGAGCGAGATACGGAACGAGCCACCTTCGCGGCCGTCGAACTCATGCACCTGGCTGGTCATGCCGGTCGGCACCCTCCACTTCGCGATCGCACCGGCATCGAGAAGCGCCCGATAGACAGCCGAGCGCGGGGCATCAACGTGACGAGTGCTCTGAGTCGAATACACACATCCAGTTTACGCCTTGCACCCCAACGCGGGCCCGGTGATATGCCTCGGCAGACATCAGACGGCCGGCGCTGTCTATGGCGAACAACCGATTACACGTCCATCGCCCGGCGGGTGGGGCATTCCGCACCGTTGCCACGCCCCCGGCATCACGGGAGTCAACGCTCGGCCGCTCAGGAGTTCACTCGTCATCCTCGGTGCTCGGGGGGGTACCCTCCCTCCATGAGAACAACACGGTTCGGAAGTGGGCTCCTGGCCATCACCGTCGTAGCGGTCGTGATGGCCGGATGCTCGGCGTCGTCCAGCTCGCCGACTCCGGCGAACATCACCTCCGCGAACAGGGTGACCATCACCCGTGACAGTGCGGGTATTCCCCATATCACGGCCAACAACTTCAATGCACTCGGGTACGGCGAGGCGCTGGCCTTCTCCCAAGACAACTTCTGCACGTTGGCCCAGGACTTCGTCACCGTCAACGCCGACCGGTCGAAGTACTTCGGCCCGGACAGCCTGAGCCTCAACTACTCGGCGGGCGCATCCGACACCAACCTCACGTCGGATTTCTACTGGCAGTCCGTGAAAACCAGCGGCATGCTGGCGAAGGAGCTCAATCAGCCGCCGCCGCTCGGACCGCTCCCCCAGGTCCTGTCCGTCTACAACGGCTTCGTTTCGGGATACAACGCCTATCTGAAGTCGGGGAAGCTGAAGGACCCGACGTGTGCCGGCAAGGCGTGGGTCCGACCGATCACACTTTCTGACATGTTCCTGCGGGGCTACCAGGTGGTCATCGAAGCCTCCAGTGCGCAGTTCATCAGCATGGAGGCCAAGGCCACACCGCCCACAGCGTCCCCCGCCACCACCACACCGGCCACCACACCGGCCACCACACCGGCCACCACCACACCGGCCACCACACCGGCCACCCCCACGTCGGCCATCCCCACGTCGGCAAGCGCCGGCACACCGAATTCCGCCGCGCCGGTCGCGGACTTCGGATCGAATGGGAACGACACCCTCGGCTCGAACGGGATCGGGATCGGCTCCCAGGACACGGTGGCCGGTGATGGCATGCTGCTGACCAATCCGCACTTCCCGTGGCGGGGCACCGAGCGATTCTGGATGGCCCAGCTCACCGTGCCGGGACAGTACAACGTCGAGGGCGGCACGCTCGAAGGATTCCCGCTGATCGGCATCGGGTTCAATCAGCACCTGGCCTGGACCCATACCGTCTCCACGAGCTTCCGCTTCACCTTCTACCAGCTCCAACTGGTCCCCGGGGACCCGACCAGCTACTACGTGGACGGCAAGGCCCAGAAGATGGGCCGGGTGACCGTTTCGGTGAACACCGGGCACGGCACCGCCGAGCACACCTACTACACGACCCGCTGGGGCACCGTCGCCGACGTGGACCGGGCCGGGTACCAATGGACGAACTCCACCGCATATGCCGTGGCCGACTCCATGGGCGATGACAGCTACCGGGCAGCAAACCAGTACCTGCAGATGGGCCAGGCGACCTCGGTCCAGAACCTGCTGGCGGTCGAGTCCCAATACCTGGCCATTCCGACCTTCAACACCATCGCCTCGGACGACTCCGGGCATGCCTACTACGGGGACGTCGGCAACACGCCGAACGTCCCACTGTCGCTGATCACCGCATGCACACCGCCAGGTCTGCCCCAACTCGTCTACAAAGCCGACGGCGTAGTGACACTGGACGGATCCCGCACGTCGTGCGCATGGGGGAACGACCCCGGCACCCCGGTGCCCGGTATCTTCAACGCCTCCAACCTGCCCCACACCATCAGGACCGACTACGTCGAGAACTCGAACGACTCCTACTGGTTGGCCAATCCCAGTGCGCCGTTCCCCGCCTACTCACCGATCATCGGCGACGTCAACGTCGTACAAGGGCTACGGACCCGGCTCGGGAACCAGATGATCGCCCAGCGGGTGGCCGGCACCGACGGATTCGGGCCACCAAAGTTCACGCTGGGGTCGCTGCAGTCGATGTGGGAGAGCGACCAGTCCCTGCAGGCCCAGCTGGTGCTCGGCTCACTGGTGGGTGCGTGCCGGGCCAACCCGTCGGCGACGGCGTCCAACGGCACATCGGTCGACCTGGCCGCGGCGTGCAACGCCCTGGCCGCCTATGACAAGACGGGCACTCTTGACGCCGCCGGGGGCTGGCTGTTCTCGGAGTGGGCGGCCTACGCCCCAAAGGGGAACTTCTGGTCTGACGCCTTCGACGCCGCCCAACCGCTGACCACGCCGTCACAGCTCAACGTGGCCAACCCGGCCATACTCACCGCGCTGGCCGATGCGGTGCTCAACCTGCAGACCAACCACGTTGCCCTCGACGCCACGTACGGCGATGTGCAGCACGCCACCCGCAATGGAACGAAGATTCCCATCCCAGGGTGCGACACCGGATGCTTCAATGCCATCTACGCGGCAGACGGTCAGGGTGGACCGCTGGCTGCGGCACCCTACGGCGAGGTCTTCGAGGGCTCCTCGTTGGTGATGACCACCGAGTTGACCCCGGGTGGTCCGGTGGCGCAGGGCATCCTCACGTACTCGCAGGCGACTGACCCGACCTCGCCCTGGTACGACAACATGACCAAGCTGTACTCACAGAAGAAGTGGGTTTCCCTTCCCTATACGGCCGCACAACTGGCTCAGGACCACGGGACGAAGACGGAGACGGTGGCCGCCACCTGAACGGATCCGGCGGTCCGGGGGTAACCCTGATGTCGACTACGGACGATCCGAGATCAACCCGGTGCGGGCAGCCTGAGTGGCGCCTCGCCCCGGCCCGGCATACGGAAGGTGGCGTCGCTAGGCTCAGGCCATGTTCAGGCGACTGCTACCTGTGTGTGTGGTCACCATCGCCTTCGCCCTGGGCGCGTGCGGTTCCACCTCGACGGCGCCCAGTGCCGCGAAACCCTCGGGGTCGACATCCTCCACTTCCCCGACGTCGAACTCGAGCGGCGGAACCTCGGCCAGCATCCCCGATCCGTGCACCCTCCTCAACGCGTCGGACATCACCGCGATTCTCGGGGTGGGCAAGCCGGCAACTCCCGGAGTCGACCAGACCGGAGCATCGGGTCCGAAGGCCCGTTCGTGCACCTGGGGCAGTCTTCTCGACGACACCGGGATGGTTTCGGTGCTGGTGGCAACCACAGACCCCGAAACAGGCACCAACTATGCCGACACGCTCGTCAATGGTTCGGGAGCCGCGGGCACTCCTGTCGATGTTGCGAGCGACGGCAAGATCGTCGACCGCGCTGTCGTGGCCGGAGGCGGTGGAGTCGGCAAGAGCATCATCTTTCACAAGAACCGCATCACCGTAGTCGTCGCGGTCGTGAAGAGTGCTGTTGATCAGAACGCTCTGGTGGCCGCGTCGCAGAGTGCAGCCGCGAAGGTCTAGAGACCACCCTTCCCTGGCGGCGCGAGAATCTGCCGCCAGAGGTCAGCCCGTCAGGCCAGCCGCTCGATGACGGTGGCGTTGGCCTGACCACCGCCCTCGCACATCGTCTGAAACCCGTATCGGCCCCCGGTGGCCTCGAGATGGTTGAGCATGGTCCCCATGATCCGCACCCCGCTGGCTCCCAACGGATGGCCGATGGCGATGGCACCACCCCGGGGATTGAACAACTCCGGATCGGGCGTGAAGGCTTTCATCCAGATGAGCGCGATGGCGGCGAATGCCTCGTTGCACTCCATGACGTCGAAGTCACTGATCTGCATCCCCGATCGCTCGAGGAGCCGCCGAGTGGCCGGAATCGGCGCCGAGAGCACAATGGCGGCGTCTTCGGCAGCCACCGCGAAGTGGGCGAGACGAGCCCGGATGGGTAGGCCCAGACGTTCGGCCACCGACCGTTCGGCCACCAGCATGGCTGCCGCCCCATCGGTCATCTGGGAGGAGTTCCCGGCGGTGATGTCCATGGCGGTTTCGGGCTCCCAGCTCTGGGCCGGGGGCAGGGCGGCCAGCCCCTCCATGGTCCCGGCCCGCCGAATGCCCTCGTCCTCGGTCAGCATGGCTCCGGTGAGTGAGCCGACTTCGTCCTTGATCGGTACCGGGATGGCCTCCCGGGCAACCTGACCTGCGTCGGTGGCAGCAGCGGCCCGGCGATGACTTTCCAACGAGAAGGCATCCATCTCGTGGCGGGTGATGCCCCACCGGTCGGCCAAGAGTTGTGCCACCCGGAACTGGGCCCAGATCCGCCCGCCCACCGCATCGCTGAATGACGGTGGAAATGGACCAGTGCCTCCCCGGGCATTCGAGGCCAGAGGCACCCGGCTCATGACCTCGACACCACAGGCAACCGCCAGGTCGTAGTGACCCGCCACCACCCCGGCCGCAGCGAAGTGAACCGCTTGTTGGGAAGAGCCGCACTGGCGATCGACGGTGGTGGCCGGCACCGTCTGCGGAAGCCCGGCCGCCACCCATCCGTTACGGGCCACGTTGGTGCTCTGCTCACCCACCTGACTCACGCAACCACCGATGACATCGTCGACCCGCTCGGGATCCACACCTGTCCGTTCCACCAAATCCGACAGGACGAAGGCCAGCAGATCAACCGGGTGCCAATGGGCCAGTGCACCCTTGCGCTTCCCGAATGTCGTTCGCACCACGTCGACGATCACGGCTTCACGCCCGTTACCCACCATGCCGGCTCCTCTCCTCCTCACTTCACGCTACCGATGCGTGCCTTCCTCTAGCCGCAGCCCGGCGGTCAGATCGGATCGAGACCGGCCGGCGCCGACAGTCGTCAGACACTCGACATCCGGCCGATCACCTGGCCGATCCTCGGCCGCCAGATGCCTGGCACGCGAATCATAGAACGGACACGAGAAGC
>JADGOI010000036.1 GCA_017883075.1 Acidimicrobiales bacterium | reverse complement strand
CCGTTCATCGGACGGGCCGTCGACGGCTGTGCTCCGGGGAACCTTCCCGCCGCCGCCGGGTTTTCCATCATTCGACAGGTTGTGACTGCCGAACTGGAGTCGACGCTGCTCAACCCGCCAGGGTCGCCAGAAAATCGCGTTCTGACGAGGTGATGAACCGATCCGGTCCGAAGTACATGCCGCCGATCAGATTCTGCCCTGTCACCACCGCGGGGTTGGCCTGTCCCGGTGCGGTGGCGTAGGTGGACAACGTCACCCACTGGGGGTTGATATCGAGTTCCATCGCCTCTACCGCCCCCGCCACCAAAAGGAGATGGGCGAGGTCGGAGGGGAGGAGGTTCGGACCCCCGACGTAGATGAGGTTCCCGTAACGGTCGGTGCCGATACCCGAGCGCCAGGTGCTGGCTATCCCGTAGATCACGGCACCCCACGCCGGAATCGACAGGTCGGCGGCAGGACGCCCACCGTCGACCAGCAGGTTGAGGTTCTGCCGCACAGAAGCCACATCCGGGCTGAGCCCGACGTCTCGTCCCCACATCCCGATCTGGGCCTTCCCGTTGTTGTAGATCACCAGGGAGGCGGCCCCGGTACGAAGCGGGACGGGCATCTGCCCCTCGGAGTAGAACCCACCTCCGGAGCCCGTCACCTGAAACCCGGAATTGAAGGCGGCGAG
Organism: Acidimicrobiales bacterium; assembly: GCA_017883075.1. Classification (GTDB taxonomy): domain Bacteria; phylum Actinomycetota; class Acidimicrobiia; order Acidimicrobiales; family RAAP-2; genus DASZIT01. The sequence goes on along the minus strand of JADGOI010000036.1, from coordinate 20,575 downwards.
TAGGCGCGACCGGTCGCTGCCCGCCACCTGTCCGGATGCGGCGAAGTGGCCCGCGGGCTGGCTCGGGGGCCCGGCGTAGAGCTTGAGATCGGCACGGCTCATGTCTGTCCACGCGATTCCCGCCGGAGAGCCGCCGGGATAGGGGCGCAGCGTCGTGGTGTAGACGGCGGGGGTGGGGCCGACGAATCTGGCGGCCGGCGTCCACTGTCCCTCCCCGAGGGGTCCCCCGGCTCCCGGGACAGGGAGGTCGGTGGGGACCACCGTGCCTTGGCAACCCCCAGGACGCCCGATTCCGGCGATTCCGGCGACCGACGCGTTGTGGGGGGTTGCGGCCAGCGAGCCCTCGAAGGTGGCGTCACCGAAGGTGAAGACCCCACCGTCCTGTGCTGCGAGCCAGTAACCGTTGCCGCTGGCTGTGGTGGTCATCCCCACCACCGGCTTGGTGAGAGCCATGCCCCCGGTCGATCCGTAGAACGACGCGTCCCCGAAGGAGAAGATGCCACCGTCGGAGGCCACCAGCCAGTAGCCCCCTCCGTCGGGCGTGGATGCCATCCCCACCACCGGCTTGGCCAGGGCCTTGCCCCCGGTCGAGCCGTAGAACGACGCTGCGCCGTAGGTGAAGATGCCGCCATCGGAGCCAACAAGCCAGTATCCGCGACCATTGACCATCGAGGCCATGCACACGGTCGGCCGAAAGAGGGCCTGGCCGCCCATGGAACCGTAGAAGTTGGCTGCGCCGTAGGTGAAGATGCCACCGTCATTGCCGAGCAGCCAATAGCCGGGTCCCGACGGCGCAACAGGCCCGGTACCGATCCGCGGCGAGGAGGGGGTGATCCGGCCCGAGGCGGGCGCACTATCGGCCGTAGCTGGTGAAGCCAGAAAGCCGCAGAGGGCGGCGGCCATCAGGACGGCAGCTGTCACCCGTGTCAACCGGTCCCACATCGGCAACCCTGGAGCCGAGGTCTTTCCGAACGTCTTCGGATTCACTGGTGTGCCGTCGCTCAGCATGGGGGTGTGCAGGTGGGATTCGGGGGAGGCGTGTAGTACGTCGACGGCGGCGATGTCACCCGCGTGATGGTCGTCGTGGTGGGCGGAACGGTGGTGGGCGGCGTTGGCGGCACGGTCGTGGTGGTGGTCGGCGGGACCGTGGTGGTGGTCGTCGTCGTCGTCGTGGTAGCGGTCGTGGTCGTGACCTTGTTGGCGGGCGAACTCGTACACCCGGCCAGAAGGACCGCGAGAGCCATGGTGGCGATGACGACGCCACGGGGCGTCCGGAAAGAAGATGCTGATGCGAAGTCCCCCGCGTTCATGCGCGGCAGCATATCCGAGCCTCGAAGACCTCTCAGGTTATCTCAGAGTTACCGATCGTTCACCGAAAGTTTATCGAAAGTGTGGCTTCCTCAGAAGTGGCCGAGCACGGGGTGGGGAACATAGGGCTCCTCGAGCCGGGCCACCTCGTCATCGGTGAGGTTCAACCGCTCGGCCGCCAGAGCGTCGGCCAGATGACCCTCTTTGGTGGCACCCACGATCGGCGCGGTCACCCCCGGTCGTTGCAGCAGCCAGGCCAGCGCCACCTGTGCCGGGGCAACCTGTCGGTCGGCCGCCATCTCTGCCACCCGTTCGACCACGTCGAAATCGGTGGGTTGGCTGTAGAGATAGTCGGTAAAGGGGTCACTCTCGGATCGAGTGGTGGACCGCTCACCTCCTCGGCTGCGATTGCCGGCCAGAACCCCGCGGGCCAGTGGGCTCCACGGGATGATGCCCACACCCTGATCGATGCACTGGGGGATCATCTCGCGTTCCTCCTCCCGGTAGATCAGGTTGTAGTGCGGTTGCATGGATACGAACCGGGTCCAGTGATTGATATCGGCCACGCGCTGAGCCTTGGCGAACTGCCAGGCGAACATGCTCGAGGCGCCGATGTAGCGGGCCTTGCCCGACCGCACCACGTCGTGCAGGGCCTCCATCGTCTCTTCGATGGGTGTCCGGGGGTCCCAGCGGTGGATCTGATAGAGGTCGACGTAGTCCATCTCGAGACGGCCGAGCGAAGCGTCGATGGCAGACAGGATGTGCTTGCGGGAAAGGCCACCGCCATTCTCCCCCGGCGTCATGGGCATGAACACCTTGGTGGCCACCACCACTTCGTCCCGATGGAAGAATTTCCGTAACAGGCGGCCGGTGGCCACTTCGCTGGCGCCCTTCGAATAGGTGTCGGCGGTGTCATAGAAGGTGATGCCACCCTCTGCCGCCGCCTTCACGATCGGCTCGGCCGCGTCTTCGGCGAGGACCCAGGGCCGGTCGCTGTCATTGCCGAAGCTCATCATGCCCAGACAAATGCGGGATACCCGCACACCGGTGGTTCCGAGATTCACGTACTCCATGGGCACCTCGCGTCGACTGAGTGGGACAGGTCGCTGATCGTCCGATCATTCCACAACCGCCTGTGCAATCCCACCGACAACCGCCATGGTTCGAGAAGTAGCGTTCGCGTGGTGATCGATGACGAACTCCTCCTCACCGCCGTGCACGACACCGGGATCAGGCGCTTGCAGCACGCCTACGCCGATGTGGTCAATCGACGGGCCTGGCCCGAGATGGAGGACCTCTTCCTCCCCGAGGCAGCCGTGGTCATCGACACCCGGAAGGGCGATCCGTTCCGATTGGTGGGAGGTGCTGCGGTGGGGGAGTTCATCGGCTCCTCGGTGGCGAAGTTCTCGTTCTTCGAATTCGTCATCCTCAATGCCCACATCGTGTTCCCCGGCGGCGCAGGGGCGGGCACCGCGGTGAGCCGCCTGTATATGTGCGAGCACCGACAGGATGAGGACAGTGGGCGGTGGACCAATGCCTTCGGCCTCTATCACGACCGCTATGCCTTCGCCGTCGGGCATTGGCGGTTCGCCGAACGGACCTACCACTCCCTGGCCCGTCACGCCCCCGATCTCGATGTCTTTCCGTTTCCCGAACCCGCTCCCCTCCACCTCCCCGGGCCCGGCACCCATCCCCAGGGCGGTCGCACCTCGTGAACGGCATGTGAGGAGACCAGCGGCGTAGGGTCGTGACAATGTCGACGAAGCGACCCAACGTGCTGGTCATCATGACGGACGAGGAGAGGTATCCGCCACCGTATGAAGATGCCACGGTGGCCAGGTTCCGCCGGGATCACCTACCGGCCCGCGAGCGGCTGCGGGCCGATAGCGTCGAATTCCACCGCCACTACGCGGCGTCGACCGCCTGCCTCCCCAGTCGGGCATCACTGTTCACCGGCCACTACCCCTCACTGCACGGGGTGACCGCAACTGACGGGTTGGCCAAAGCCGCCAACGATCCCGACGTCTCGTGGCTGGATCCGGACGGGGTACCCACCATGGGGGATTGGTTTCGGGCTGCCGGGTACAGCACCCACTACCGGGGGAAGTGGCATATCTCCCACGCCGACCTCATTCCGACCGGGAGCCATGCCGGGCTGATGGCCAATGACCGGTACGGCTCCGTGTCGAGGGAGGTGACCGACCTCTACCGCCGGGCAGACCGACTCGACCGCTTCGGCTTCTCGGGATGGATCGGCCGTGAGCCACACGGCGTCGACCCGGCAGATACCGGATTCGTGCGCGACCCGCTCTTCGCCGATCAGGTATGCGAGCTGTTCGGTGAGTTGACCGCCGACACGGCCGATGAGCGGCCCTTTTTGGCGGTGGCCTCCTTCGTCAATCCCCACGACATCGGCTTCTCGGGTTTTGGATGGGATGTGCTCGGATTTCCCGCTATCGAAGACGGTGTTCCTGACGTCGCCGAAGCCCCGTCGCAGCGGGACGACTTCGAGGGGCGACCGGAGTGCCATCGACTGTTCCGGGATCTGTGGCCTCAGCTGCTCTATCCGCAACCGACCGACAACACCTATCGTCGCTTCTATCTCTGGCTCCACCAACTGGTGGACAGGGCCATCGAGCGGATTCTCGTGGCGTTGGACGACTCGGGGCTGGCCGAGAACACCATTGTGGTCTTCACCTCCGACCACGGGGACCTGGTCGGTGCCCACGGTGGCATGCAGCAAAAGTGGTACAACGCCTTCGACGAGGCCATCCGGGTTCCGCTGCTGGTGTCGGGACCGGGCATCACCGCCTCCACCCGGGGGGTGTCGGCGCCGACCAGCCACGTCGACCTTCTGCCCACCCTGCTCGGTTTGATCGGGATCGAACCCCAATCACTGGTGACCCGATTGTCCGAACACCACGTCGAAGTGCAGGATCTGGTGGGCCGGGACCTGAGCCCGGCGATTCATGACCCGGCGGACACTTCGGTGCTGGGATCCCCGATCTACTTCACCACCGAGGACCAGATCAGCGTCGGGCTCCGCAACCGGAACCGCTTCACCGGGGAGCCGTTCGTGCCGGTGGCTCCGCCGGCGAACATCGAGTCGGTCATCGTTCCCATGCCCGCTGTCGACGGCGGCACCACCCGGCTGTGGAAACTGAGCCAGTACTACGACCGGTTGGAAGAGTGGGAGACAAGCCACCACGTCGGGCCACCGGGAGTGGCTGGGTCCGAGCCGTTGCCTTCCCAGTGGGAGCTGTACGACCTGACCGACGATCCCGAGGAGCGGCACAACCTCTCTGCATCGTCAGACGCACCGTTCGACCAGCTCCGCGAGCTGCTCGAGTCCACCCGGGAGGACAACCGCCGGGTTCCGCTGCACCGCAATGGGAGCTGAACCGAGCCGGTACGCTGAGCGCGCCATGAATGACCCGAACCGGTTCGATCCGGGGTCCGTCGACACCTTCCGTATTGTCGACAACGAGTACGACCACTCCTCGCGGACCGCGTACCTCCGCTATGCGCTGGACGACAGATACTCGTTCGAGGAGACGGTGACCTTCGAAACGGAGCCCCCGCCGGGCATCCCCGTCGATGGCGGTGGTCTCGATCGGGCCTTGCGCCACCTGCACGTCGCCGCGGGCACCAGCTACTACAAGGCAGCCGCCCCCCCGGTGGTCGTGGTGGAAGGAACCGGTCTCTCCGCGTCCGAGCTGGAGTTCCATCGTCGGCTCTACGACGACGGGCTGAGGGAATTCGCGGTGACCAACCAGCTGCCGGTCCCCCGGACGGTGGAGATCCGGGCTGCCCCGACCCTCCCGGTCGGTGCCGATCAGCTCCGGACCCTGCGACCGGGAGGTCTGGTGGTGCCCATCGGCGGCGGCAAGGACTCCATGGTGCTGATCGAAGCGGCCAGGCAGATGGGCCCGAGGCTGTTGGCGGTGAACCCGCACCCGCTGGTGATCGAGCTGGCCGGCCAGACCGGCCTCGAGCTGATCGTGATCCGTCGGAGACTCTCGCCGGAACTTGCCCGGCTCAATACCGCCGGTGCGCTCAATGGTCACGTCCCCATCACCGCCATCGTGTCCCTCATCGCGGTGCTGGGAAGCTTCGTCTACGGCTATGACTCGATTGCCATGGCCATCGAGCGGTCGGCCAGCGAGGAGACCAGATTGGTCGATGGGGTGCCGGTGAACCATCAGTACTCGAAGAGCCTCGACTTCGAAGACCTCCTCCGCCGGTTGGTCTCGGACTCGGTGGATCCCGGCCTGACCTATGGATCGGCGCTTCGCCGGTACTCGGAACTGGCGATTGCCCGGGCCTTTTCCCGCCTGACCGGCTACCACGCCACCTTCTGCAGCTGCAATACCGCCTTCCGTCAGAAGGCGGCGGCCGGTGACCGTTGGTGCGGCCACTGCCCCAAGTGCCGTTTTGTCGGGTTGATGCTGGCACCGTTTCTGACACCCGAGGCGCTGACCGCCATCATCGGGCGGGACATGTTCGACGATCCCGAGCAGGTCGAAGGCTTTGCCGCCCTGATGAGCGAGGATGACAAGCCGTTCGAATGCGTGGGTGAGCGCCGCGAGTCGGCGGCGGCCATGCGCATGCTCTCGGACCTGCCCGAGTGGAGCGAGACGGTGGTGGTGGCCGTGCTCGCCGACCGGGCCCGGGCCATGGTGTCGGACGCGGCGGTGGCAGAGTTGCTCGCACCCGACCTGTCCCCGGCATTCCCCGATCCACGGGTGGCCTCCGCGGTGGACCGACTCATGACCGGGGCCACGTGACCCTCGACGACCTGTGTGCCGGCAAGGTGGTGGCGGTATGGGGCATGGGGACAGAGGGATTGGCCGTGGCCCGCCTGCTCATCGAACGAGGTGTGTCGCCCATCCTCATCGACGATCACGCCGAGAGTGCGACTGCCCGGGTGAGAGAGGTCCTGTCGCTCGGGATCCCGGTGTTGCCGCCTGACCTGGTCGCATGGAGCTCCTTGGACGTCGTGGTCCGCTCCCCGGGGGTGAGCCGGTACCGGCCGGAGCTGGTGGCAGCGGAATCCGAGGGCGTCACCGTCACCACCGCCACCGCCATCTGGTTGGAGGACTTCCACGCCGCTCCGGTGTTGGCGGTGACCGGCACCAAAGGGAAGAGCACCACCGCCTCCTTGGCGGCTTCGATCCTCGAGCACCTGGGCCTCAGCGTGGCACTGGTCGGAAACATCGGCGAGCCGGTGGCCGACCTGTACGGCCGGGCTCCGGTGGACGCCTACGTGGTGGAGGTCTCGTCGTACCAGGCAGCCGATGTCTCGGTCTCACCGGGAGTGTGCGTCCTCACCAGCCTGGCCCCCGATCACCTCGACTGGCACGGGGGAGAGGAGACCTATTACCGGGACAAACTTCGGCTCATCACCGCCGGACCACCCGGGTCGCTGGCGGTCAACGCCGGGAGTGCCGAAGCCGTACGCCGTACCGCCGGCCATCCCCACCGCACCCTCTTCGGCCCATCCGGACGGGTCCGGGTCGAATCGGCAGGGACGGTCTCCATCGACGGGGAGCCGGTGGTGGAGGCGGCACGTCTCCGGGTGCCTGGTGAGCACAACGTGAACAACCTGTGTGGCGCCATCGCCGGGGTACTGCTGCTCCGCGGTGAGCCGCCCTCGGCTGACGCGGTGGTGGCCGCGGTCGACGGGTACGACGGGTTGCCGTCGCGGTGCCGAACGGTGGGTGAGCGAAATGGCCTGACCTTCGTTGACGATGCCCTTGCCTCCAACCCGTTCGCCACCAGTGCGTCGGTGGCGGCATTTCCCGGGCGTGACCTCACGGTCATTCTGGGCGGGGCCGACCGGGGGATCGATCCGGGCCAGTTGGCTGCCTTGCTGGCGGACCGCCATCCGCGCCCGAAGGTGGTGGTACTGCCGCCGGGACCCGAGCGGATGGTGGGGGCGTTGGAGCACGCGACATCCGGCACTGGCGGCAACCTGTCGGTGGAGACAGCCGGTGATCTCGAAGAGGCGGTGAGGATGGCCATGGCGGTGACCCCGGTCGGCGGGGTCGTGCTCTTTTCCCCTGCCGCGCCCACGCCGGAGGGTGAGGGTGGCTACCGCCGGCGCAGCCGACAGTTCATCTCCGCCATCGGCCTGCCGGTGGATCCGGCTTCCCGTTGAGGTCAGCCGAACAGGCGGTGTGATGGGTTCCGAGCATGCGGTGGCGGTCGAGGTTTCGGATCTGGTCAAGCGGTATCCCAAGGCGCCCGTCGATTCGGTGGGGGGTATCAGTTTCGGGGTGAGACCCGGAGAGGTGTTCGGGTTCCTCGGTCCCAACGGGGCTGGGAAGACCACCACCATCGGGATTCTCACCACCAGGATTCGCCCTACCGCCGGCCATGCCCGGGTGGCGGGTATCGACGTGGTGGCCGACCCGGTGGGTGCCCGCCGTGTATTGGGGGTGGTGCCTCAACAGAACAACCTCGACCGGGCATTGTCGGTGCGCCAGAACCTGCTCTTTCACGCCAGCTACCACGGAGTGCCCAGAGGTTTGCGAAGAGCCCGGGCGGATGAGCTGCTTGCCCAGTTCGGGTTGGCCGACCGGTCCGACGGGCGGCCGGACGATTTCTCCGGGGGCCAGATTCAACGCATGATGATCGCCCGAGCCCTCATGCACGCCCCGACGGTGCTGTTCCTCGACGAGCCCTCGACGGGACTGGATCCCGCCGCCCGCCTCTTCATGTGGGAGCGGATCGCCCAGCTGAAGTCGGAGGGGACCACGGTGGTGATCACCACCCACGACATGGAGGAGGCCGCCACGTTGAGCGACCGGGTGGCCATCATCGACCATGGAAAGCTGCTGGCCCTCGATGCCCCCGCCGCCCTGGTCCGGGACATGGCCGGGGAGCGGACCCTGGACTGCACGGTGGAGCCGGGACGGGCAGTTGACGGGTCCGCCGTCCAGGGGGCGCTGATGAGACTGGCCGCCGTCGACCGGGTCGAGCAGCTCGACGATCCGGGGGGAGCCTGGCGCTTGCGGGTCTACGTGCAGGGCGACACCGCGCCGCTGCTGGCCGTCGTGGCCCAGGCCATCGATGATGCCGGCGGCCGGCTCACCGACGTTCGCCTCGGGGAACCGACCCTCGAGGATGTCTTCATCCATCTCACCGGGAGGGCATTGCGATGACCGCGGTTGACGACCTCGACGTCCCAGCCCTTCACTCCGAGCGGGTCCGGCCATGGGGCCCATGGCAGACCGCGCTGGCCATTCTGCGCCGGGATCTCTTTGTCACCGGGCGCGAGTTCCCCATCTTCCTGGCCCAGGTGATCCTGCAACCGCTGTTTCTGCTGTTCGTGTTCGGGAAGGTGCTCACCCAGTTGGGGTACGCCCGACCCGGATATGCCGAGGTGCTCTTCCCGGGCTTGGTGGCGCTGGCCGCGGTGCTCACCGGCCTGCAAAGCACCGCGCTGCCTCTGGTCATCGAGTTCTCCTATAGCAACGAGATCGAGGACCGCTTGCTGGCCCCGCTCCCCATCGGCGCGGTGGCATTGGAGAAAGTGGTGATCGCGGCAATGCGGGCCACCATTGCCGCGGGCGTGATGTTCCCCATCGGGGTGTGGTTGCTGGGTTCGATCCCCTGGACGGCCGGGGCCGCTGCCGGGGTGGTGGTCATGACCCTGATCGGCACCTTCATGGGTGCGGCCATGGGTCTCGTGTTGGGCACGTTCGTTGCCCCCAACCGGATCAATGTGACGTTTGCTCTGGTGCTCACCCCACTGTTGTTCACCGGGTCGAGTCAGTACCCATGGCCATCCCTCAGCCACATCCGATGGTTCCAGGTGGTGTGCGCGCTCAATCCGATGACCTACGTGAGTGAGGGGCTTCGCGGGATGTTGGTTCCCAACGTCCCCCATATCCAGACCTGGATCTGCTTTGTGGCCGCGGTGGCGGCGTGCCTGGTACTTACGGCCATCGGCATGGTCGGCTTCCTCCGCCGAGCCCTGGGCTGATCTGCGGGTTACTGTTCGGCCAGGATGGCGGCCAACTCGGCCAACGGATCCCTGACCTGGCGCCCGATGGTCTCGACGGTTGCCATGTTGATGACCCCGTTGAATCGGAAGGGTGCCCGGTAGTCGCGACCGACCGCCGGCCCCCATTCATACCCACAGGTGAGGCCGATCCCCACCCCGTTGAAACCCGAAGGGGTGAAGCGTGGCAACGTGCCCTGAGCGACCGTCTCACCGTCGCAGGTGAGCACCACCCGCCCTCCGGGCCCGCCGTCCTTTTCGAATTCGAACGAGAGGGAGTGATCACCCGAACCGAGGGGACCGGCTGCCTCGATGACGTGGAGCTCCTTGCCGTACAAGTTGTGCACGTAGCGGAGCCGTCCCTGGTGGAGGTGGAAGGACCAGCCCCCCAGGGCGCACCCGAGGGCGAGGAGCACCCCCCGGGGAACCACACCGACCGGGACGCTCACCTCTGCGGTGATGCGATGGGACCGGTTTCGTACGTTGACTGCAACCTGCTCGGGCACGGGAGCAGCATCGGGAAAGTATCGGAAACGGGTCCGGGGACGGCGATGGTCGGGCTTGGGGTGGGTGAGTGCCCACAGCACCCGATTGTCGAGGGGGAGCACCTGATTCCGGCGAGCCTCGTCCCACCACAAGGCCACCAGTTCGGCCACCCGATCGGGATATTCGGCCGCCAGGTCTCGGGACTCGGAGATGTCCTCGGCCACGTGATAGAGCTCCCACACGTCGTCTTCGAACGAAGCGTTGGGGTTCAGCCCGTCGTCGTAGAGAGGTCCCACCGGATGAAAGGTGACAGCTTTCCAACCGCGGTGGTAGATGGCGCGGGAACCGAACATCTCGAAGTGTTGGGTGACGTGTTGTTCAGGAGCCGATGCACCGTCGGACCCGAGCAGGTACCCGAAACTGACCCCGTCGATGGGCGATTGGTGGACCGACTCGATCTCGGCCGGCGCCTCGATGCCGGCCAGTTCGAGCACCGTCGGGAGGACGTCGATGGCGTGGGCGAACTGGGTTCGGATCTGACCGGCACCGGCACCGAGCCGGGCCGGCCAGCTGATGATGCACGGATCGGCCACTCCTCCCTGGTGCACCTCGCGCTTCCAACGTTTGAACGGGGTGTTGCCCGCCATTGTCCAGCCCCACGGATAGTTGTTGTGGCTCAGCGGGCCACCGATCTCATCGATGCGGTCGTACATCTCGCCGATCCCGGCCGGGTCGAGGTTGGAGAGCCGCACGTCGTTGATGGAGCCGTCCGCACCGCCCTCCGCGCTGGCGCCGTTGTCCGAGACCAGCACGATCAGCGTGTCGTCGAGCTCGCCGAGTCGGCGAAGGAAGTCGATCACCCGACCCAGCTGATGATCGGTATGGGAGAGGAAGCCGGCGAAGCACTCCATGAATCGAGAGGCCACCGCCCGTTGGCGATCGTCGAGTGTCTCCCACGGCGGCACCCAGGGCGGCCGGGGTGAGAGGACGGTGCCGGGTGGCGCGATCCCCAGCGCCAGTTGGCGTGCCAGCGTGCGATCACGCCACGCATCCCAACCGTCATCGAACGCGCCGGCGTAGCGTTCGATCCATTCCGCCGGAGCCTGGTGGGGGGAATGGCAGGCGCCGGTGGCCACGTAGAGGAAGAACCGCTGGTCGGCGTCCACTGCCCGAAGATCGGCGACGAACTCGATGGCCCGGTCAGCCAGGTCCTCGCTGAGGTGGTAGCCCTCCTCGACCGTCGCCGGTGGTCGGATGGAGTGATTGTCGTGATAGAGGGCGGGGGCGAACTGGTGTGTCTCGCCACCGTGGAACCCGTACCACCGATCGAACCCTCGCCCCAGGGGCCAGGTGGAGCGGGGTGCAGCCATGTGGGTCTCGTCCTCGGGGGTCAGGTGCCATTTGCCCACCGCGTAGCCGGCATAGCCGTTGGCCCGGAGGATCTCACTCAGGAAGCCGTTCTCCCTGGGAGGGCGACCCCAGTAGCCGGGGTAGCCGATGGCCAGGTCCGCCACCCGTCCCATGCCGTTCCGGTGGTGGTTGCGCCCGGTCAACAGGCAGGCCCGGGTGGGGGAGCACAACGCGGTGGTGTGGAAGTTGGACAGACGGATCCCGTTGGCCCCCAGTGCGTCGATCTCCGGGGTGGCAATGTCCGATCCGTAACAACCGAGCTGGGCGAACCCGACGTCGTCCAGTACGACGAGCACGACATTCGGAGCGCCGGCCGGAGGCTCGGGGACGGGTGGCCACCATGGCTCCGAATCCCGCCAGTCGTGTCCGATACGGCCTCCGAATTCAGCATCACCGGGCATCGGATGACTCCTTGGGTCTGGATGGGATTCCCCCCGTGAGCCGGGGAAGCCATGATGTAGTCCGAAGATGACGGTACCGCAGAGCCGGGCGCGCACGCCGGGTGCAGAAGGGGAGGGGTGGCATCACATGGCTGGGTCGAAGGCCGGTCGCTCCGGATTGCAGGTAGGCCAGCTGGCGGGCATGGCGGAGCTCTTCCCCGACGCCATCGGCTATCGGGTCATGGGAGCCGACCACCTCACCTTCGGAGAGTGGGAACTCCAGTCCAACCGGCTCGCCCGCGGGTTGAGTGCGGCAGGGGTGGGCCGCGGCGACCGGGTCGCCATCTGGCTGAGTGGTGTCAATGCCCTTCGCTGGGTCATCGCCTACGCCGCCATCCATAAGGCCGGCGGCGCGGTCGTGCCGCTCGATCCCCGGTTGACGGTTCCCGAGGTCGCCGGCATGCTCGCCCGTGCCGGGGCGGTGGCACTGGTTGCCGATGACGAGCGGGTCGAGGGCGCCCTGTCGATCGGCACCGGTGATCCGGAGGTTCCGACCACATTGACCCTGGTGGTCGATGCCTCCATCGACCCCGGGACTCGGTCGGCGGCATGGTCACCGGACCCCGAAGGAGCGGTTCCGCTCTGTCGTTCATGGGTCGAGACGCTCGACGACGACGGGACCGGCTATCAGGTCGCGGTCGACGAAGAGGACCTCTCGGACATCCTGTTCACCTCGGGCACCACCGGACACCCCAAGGGGGTGGCTGTGCGGCACGCCAATGCGTCGGCGGTCCCCAACTCTGTGCCTTCGTGGAGCGGGAACCTGTGGCTCCACGCCAGCCCGTTGGCCACCTTCGCCGGGGTGAGCTTCGTCTACACCCCGATGAAGTTGGGGATGACCAGTGTGTACCAACCCCATTTCGACCCCGGGCAGTGGCTCGGGTTCGTCGAGACCGAAGCGCCTCTGGCGGTGTTCCTGGTCCCGGCGATGGTCCAGCTGCTCTTCGGCCACCCGCACTTCGACCAGGCCGACCTCTCCTCGGTCCGGGTCTGTGCCGTCGGTAGCGCACCCTTGGCGCCGGCGGCCATCGATCGCCTGCAGAAGCGGATGCCCGATGCACTGGTCTCCAACAACTACGGCATGACCGAGGCCGGGTCGGTCTACTGCCTGATGCCCAAGGGCGAGGCGGTGCGTCGTCCGGGATCGGTGGGCAAGCCGCTCCCTCCCGCCGAGGTCCGCTGTGTGGACGGCGACGGGAGGGAGATCACGACCGGTGAATACGGTGAGGTCCGGCTTCGGATCCCCGGTCGCCAACGGGAGTACTTCGGGGACCCCGATGCCACCTCGGCGACATGGGTCGATGGCTGGCTCCGCACCGGTGACATCGGGCGTCTCGACGCGGATGGTTACCTCTACATCGGGGGCCGGGCGAAGGACGTGATCATCCGGGGCGGAAGCAACGTGTACGCCACCGACGTGGAGAACGTCATCCTCTCCCACCCGGGGATAGCCGAGGTTGCGGTGATCGGGGTGTCCCACGATGTCCTCGGAGAGGATGTGGCTGCCGTGGTGGTCCTGCGGCCGGGGTGGGAAACCGATGCCGAGGGACTCCGGCAGCACTGCCTCGTTTCGTTGGCCGCCTACAAGGTGCCGAGGCGGTGGGAGTTCGTCGACGAACTGCCCCGGAATCCCGCCGGAAAAGTCTTGAAGCAGCAGTTGCCGGCCCGGTTCGAGGCCACCTGAGCGGGATGCCGGATGCGCCGACGGATCAGTCGCGTTTGCCCAACAGGGGATGACTGGGCATGCCCACCGGCTGTAAGTGCTGGCCGAGTACCTCGTGGAAGTGGTCGGCGACCTCTTCAGGGGACCACCCACCCTCTTGCCACATGCTGGCGATCTGACGTGGGGTCTGGAACAGGGTGTAGGCGTAGCCGGTGCGCCCCAGGACCTGCCCGTTGACGAACGAAGCCGCCTCGGAAGCCAGAAACGCCACCAGCGGCGCGTTGAGCGCAGGGTCCTCGTTGGCCGGTGGCTCGGCTCCTTTGTAGAGACCTTCGGTCATCCGGGTCGTGCCGGACGGGGCCACTGCGTTCACGGTGATCCCGTACTTGCCCAGTTCGACAGCCCACACGAAGGTCATGCCCATGATGGCCGCCTTGGCCGCTCCGTAGTTGGTCTGCCCGAAGTTCCCTCGAAGCCCGGCTGACGACGTCATGTTCACGATGCGCCCGTACCCGGCCTCCTTCATGTGAGGGGCCGCATGCCGGGTGGCGTTGAACGTCCCCTTCTGATGGACGGCGACGACCGCGTCGTAATCGTCCTCGGTCATCTTCAGCAGTGAGCGGTCGCGGACGATACCGGCGTTGTTCACCAGAATGTCCAACTTCCCGAAGGCGTCGATGGCGGTGCCGATCATCCGGCCGGCGGCTTCGAAGTCACTTACCGAATCGTGATTGGGTGCGGCCTCGCCTCCAAGTGCCGCGATCTCTCGGCAGACCTGTGCGGCCGGGTCTTCACCTCCACCCCGGCCGTCGAGGCCGACCCCGATGTCGTTGACCACCACCTTGGCTCCCTGCGAGGCCAGGCAGAGGGCAACCTCGCGGCCAATGCCCCTCCCCGCGCCGGTGACGAGAGCGACCCGATCATCAAGCAGACCCATTTGTTGACACTAGTGCCGTGACCTGCCATACCTGCCCGGTTTGTGTCGAGCCAATCCGCCGGGGATGGCGCCCGATCCGCCTGATGGGTGCGCTCAGGGCCCGGATTCGATCAATGCCTCCGGTTGCACGGATGGACGGATATGAAGCGCTCACAGGAGTGGGCACCTGGCCCCGCACCGGTCGATATGTCGATCCCAGGAGGTGGATCACCTGTATAACCGGTGATCAGGGGCAGGCTGAACCTGTAGGTCGAGCGGGATTCGGGGACGGCTCACCAGGCCTCGAAGGCGCCTGCGGTGCCGCAGGAATCTAGTGTGATCGAAACGGGGAGGACTCCGAGTTTCCCCCATGTCGATGTCCCCACCACGTACCCACATTCCGGACATGACGTCCAGCGCCCAGAATCCAATTATTCGGCGGTAACCAGCCAAAGGACACGCGGTGAGCCAGAGCGGAGACCACCTCAAATCTGGCCAGCTCGGCGTCGCGGACGTGACGGTCTCAACGGTCGCCAACATCGGACCGGGGATCGACTTCTATTTCGCATTTGGAGTCATTGCCGTAACCGCCGGCGTCGCGGCACCGCTGACGATCCTCGCCGCAGGCGTGGCTGTCGTCCTCCTCGCCTTCACGGTGGCCGAGTTCACCAAGGTGGAGCCTTCGGCGGGTAGCTTCATCACCTACGTCGAAACCGGCCTGGGACCAAGGGCCGGTGTGGCTACGGCTCTGTTGGTCCTTATCGGCTACACCGTCGCCATGGCTGGGGTGTTCACCATGTCGGGCGGGATGGTGGCGATGACTCTTTCCCACTACACATCGTGGCACCTCCCCTGGGGACCACTGACCCTGGTGCTGACCGCCGGCGCCATCTGGCTCACCATACGCGGCGTCAAGTTGTCGACTACGGCGGTGGGCGTTGCCGTGCTCGTCCAGGCGACGATCATGGCCATCGTCTGCGTCATTGTTCTCGTCGATCGGCGTGCCCATCTCTCCGGGGCACCGTTCTCGTGGGCGCACCTCAGAGGTGGCCTAGCCGGCCTTTCCGCCGGTTTCCCGCTAGCCCTCTACATGTTCATCGGATGGGAGAACGGCCCTGCGCTCGCCGAGGAGTGCCGTGATCCCAGGCGCACCGTATCGAGGGCCCTCTACATCTCGGTGGCGATCGGGAGCGCCCTCTTTGTCTTCTTTGCCTACGCGACGGTCACCGGTTTCGACTACGACGTCTCGTCCATCGGGCGCTCATCTGTCCCGTTCCTTTCCGTGGCCGACCATTATCTCGGCGGTGCGGCCGTCCTGGCCTGGATCGCCGGAATCGTCTCCGTGCTCGCCACCCTGGTTGCCGGTGCGAACTCCCAAGCGCGCATGCTCTTCGACGGCGGCCGAACCGGACTCCTTCCGGCAAGGCTCGGTCACGTTCGCCCACGTTCCGGTACGCCGATGAATGCGCTCCTGGTCATGGCGGGGGTCGGCTTGGGGATCATTGTGGTCTGGTGGGTGTCCCACCTCATCACGGGGGACACCGGATCAATGAACCCCGTCGGGCTCTATGCCGAGTGCTCGACGATGGGGACGATCGTGATCCTTTTCGTCTACTTCCTCACGACGCTCTCCCTCCCCTTCTTCATGTGGCGCCGCCACCGGGACTCGTTTTCGCCCTTCCGCCACGTGGCGATCCCGGTCCTGGGGTCCCTTGCTCTCATCGTCCCGTTCATCGAGTTGTGCAAGCCCGGGCAACCCGCGCCATACGGCGAATTCCCGTTCATCTCACTAGCGATCGTGGCCGCCGCCGCCGTGGTCGCCTGTCTTGTCGTGCACCGCCACCCGCGCACCGGCGCTGGCGAGGGAGCGGCGTTTTCGGGGACGTACGGCGCCAACGGCTGAGCGCTCAGCGAACGGACCCTGGAGGATCGTGCTCGAGCAGCGTCGTTGACCGAGATTCACCCGGCGGAACGGTCCTCCAGGTCCAGGCGGCGGAGATCGGCGCCGCTGCCTCACAGGCTGCGCCGTTCTCCTCGGTCTGTCGCGTGTATGCCCCGATGTACCGCCAATGCACGGTGGCGTCGCTCGCCAATGTTCCGGGAAGTGATCCCACTGCGGACTCCGTGGCGTACTCGAGCCTCCTGGCCGGGTGGACCGACTACTTCACCAAGTACAACGACGGCAGGCCGGTGATCGTCATCGGGCACTCCCAGGGCGCGGCCATGCTCATCCGACTCCTCTCAGGCCAGATCGACGACAGCCCGGCAATGAGGAGTCGAATGGTTTCGGCGATCATCGTCGGTGGGAACGTCACCGTGCCGACGGGAAGCGATGTTGGATCGACCTTCCAGCATCTGCCGCTCTGTATGTCGTCGGGGGAGGACGGCTGCGTCATCGCGTACTCGACGTTCCCGGGCCAGCCGCCGTCCACGAGTCTCTTCGGACGCCCCGGCACCGGCGTCAGTCTCCAGTCCGGGCAGACCGCGACCGCCGGGGTGCAGGAGGCCTGCGTGAACCCCGCCGCATCGGGGGGCGACTCCGGTACGCTCACCCCCCTGTTCCTCTCCCTGACCCAGGTGATACCTGCGCCACCGGTCACGACGTCTCGGTTCACTTATCCCGACCTCTACTCGGCGAACTGCCAGAGCTCTGGGGGAGCGACCTGGCTCCAGGTCGACACCATCGGTTCGACAGGCGGGACTCGTCCCACCGTGAAGGAGGCACTGGGTCCTGACTGGGGGTACCACCTCGACGACATCAATCTGGCCGCAGGCAACCTGGTCCAGGACGTCCAAGGACAGGAGGCAACGTATGAGCACTCCCACCAGTGATCGCCGGAGCCCGATCCGTCTGATTGACGATCCACCCAGACGTTGTGGCCGAGCCGTAGCGCCGAGAGATTCGACCATCGAGCCGGGGGCCGTCAAATGGAGCAAACGTCACCGGTCGCGGCACGAGCCAGGTTGATGCCTGGGGAACCAACGGGTCGAACAGCCGGGAGCGCCACGGGATACCATCGGCCGTTACGTGCGGTGCGGGGAACGACGGATGTCGACGACCGCCGAGGAGGTAGGGGAATGGCTGCATTTGTGGAAGACGCCGCCAACGCGGTGCTGGCCGCGGCGAAGGACATGCTGGCGCGTGGCCTGGTGGAAGGCACGGCCGGCAACATCTCCGCCCGCACCGAGGACGGCAACCTCTGCATCACTCCGTCCTCGATCGACTATGCCGCCATGACACTCGAAGACCTGGTGACCGTCGACCCTGGCGGGAAGGTCATTGCCGGGACCCGTTCACCATCTTCGGAGTTGGCGCTGCATCTGGCGTGTTATGCGGCTTATGACGACATCGGCTCGGTGATCCATTCCCATCCGGTCCACGCCACCATGTTCGCCGTGACCCACGAAGCGATACCGTCGTGCATCGACGAGTTCTCCATCTTTGTCGGCGGGGAAGTGCGGGTGACCGAGTACGCGGCCAGCGGCACTCCCGAGCTGGGGAGCCAGGCGGTGGCGGCGCTGAAGGATCGTGGCGCGGCGCTGATTGCCAATCATGGGATGGTGGCGGTCGGTCCCACCCCGGACAAAGTGCTCCACATCACCGCCCTGGTCGAGCGCAGCGCCCACATCCTGTGGGGTGCCCGACTGATCGGCGCTCCCCACCCGCTGCCCGAAGACGTGAACGCCAACTTCGCCGGCGTCTATGGATTCATGCGCACCTACAAGGGATGACCCCGGCCGAACCCAGAAGGTCGGGCCCGGAGCGGGCCGCGAAACGTGACGAGATGGAAGAGGTCCTGGCCCGTTTGGGGTCCGCCACCCTGGGCGAGTGCGGCGCCCGTCCCCTGCCTCCCCGGGTGCACGCCATCTGGCCCGGGTGCACGCTGGCGGCTCCGGCGCTCCCGGTGAGGTGCACAGCCGGGGACAACCTGGCGGTGCATGTGGCGGTGGCCCGTGCCGCCGCCGGTACCGCCCTGGTGGTGGATGTGGGTGACGTCCCCGGACGGGGCTATTTCGGAGAAGTACTGACGACGGCCGCCCAGGCCCGTGGGATCGTCGGTCTGGTCATCGACGGAGGGGTTCGGGATGTCGCCGCCCTCCGAGAGCTCGGGTTTCCGGTGTTCGCGTGCCTGGTGGCGTTGCCCGGGGCGGCCAAGGTGGCGCCGGGAACCGTCGGTCGGCCGGCTCGGGTGGCCGGGGTCCCGGTCGCCCTGGGGGACTGGGTGGTCGGGGATGCCGATGGCGTCGTCATTGTGCCTGGCGACAGGCTCGAGGAGATCGTGGCCGCCGCTCGGGGTCGGGCCGAACGAGAAGTCGGGTACTTCGACGCACTCCGATCCGGTGCCACCACGGTGGAGCTGCTCGGGCTGGACAGCTCGGTTGTGGACGTGGACCTGTAGGAGACAGGCCGCTCAGGGACGTAGGACGCTCAGTGGGTGGTGTAGTCGATCGGCCCGGCGTCCTTGGTGCCGATGGCGAAGCAGAAGCAATGGATGGAGGCGTTGTCGCTCACCGGCCTGAGGCTGTGGACGGCATCCGGCGGGATGTGGACCAGGTCCCCCTGGGCGATCTGTCGTTCGTCGCCCTCGACGGTCATGATGCCGCGGCCCCGGAGCACATAGTAGAACTCGTGGGTCGGGTGGGAGTGGGGGTCGACGAGTCCGCCCCCGGCCACTTCGAACTCACTCACCAACTCGAGGTAGCCCCCCTGGGTGGCCTCCTTCAGCTCTTGGGGGCTCACCATCCACCACACCGGTACCGTGCCGTTGTGCTCCACCACGGGAGCGACATTCTCGATGTTGCGCACGTCCATGGTCATGGATCACGCCACCTCTCACTCGGTAGGTTGCACGGTGCTGACGATGCACGGTGCTTCCGATGTGTTGCCGATGCCAGGTTAGATGGTGTCGGGTTTGATTGGCCGACGGGGCGCTGCTCCATGTCGGCCGGCAGTCGAGAGACGTGGGAGGGAAAGCGGTGGGAGGTGAACATGCGGATGCCGTTCAACAGATCACGCCTGACCTGTTGACACCGGATGGGTGGGCACCCTACGGCTGGCTACCGGTTGCCGATTCCGACCCGTCGGACGGGACCGAGCGGTTGGCATTCTCCTGGGATGACGTCCACGTGAACCTCATCAGCCACCGACGTGATGAGGTGCCCGAGGTTCCCGGGGGTCTGCGATGTGAGCGGTTGTTCCGCCACGCCACCCACACCCAGGTCCTGATGTCACTCGACGCCAACGCGGTCATCGCGGTGGCACCGGCCGATAGCCGGCCCGGCGCTCCCGGCGAGCAGCCCGGGCTTCGCGCCTTCACCCTCCCGCCGCTCACGCCGGTGGTGCTCCATCGGGGAACCTGGCACTGGGGGCCGTACCCGCTGGCGGCAGAGGCGGTCCGGCTCTTCAACGTGCAGGGACTTCGGTACCGGGAGGATAACGAGAGCGTCGACCTCGAGGCCATCGGGGCATCTGTCGATGTCCTGCTCGACGGTTGAACGGCACCGGCGGCTCCGGAGTAAGACCGACCAGATCAGCCGGTGCCCGCTCCGGCCGCGAGATACCGGGCGGTCAACGGCAAACCACTGCCAGTGACCGCCCGTACTGGATCCACACTTCCAGGATGGTTGGGGTGATCGTTGCCTGGCGGCCGGGATCACCGGTTCGCCGACATACCCAGGGTGGTTCAGTCCACTCCCACAATCGTTTGACGACGGCTCGACAACGGTGATAACAGGTGGAGGTCGGCTTCGTACCCTGGGGAGGGTCTATGCAAGCTCATCGGTTCGGACGCAGACTGGCCGCAGGTCTGTCGGTGACGCTGGTAGCCGGGCTGATGGTCGCATCCGCAGCACCCGCCGGGCACGCATCTGCCTCCGTAGTGGCGCCTCGTGCCGCCGCCACCACCAGCGGATACTGGATGGTCGGATCCGATGGCGGGATCTTCAGCTTCGGTGACTCGTCGTTCCACGGCTCCATGGGTGGTACCCCGCTCAACAAGCCCATCGTCGGCATGGCTGCCACCCCCGACGGCCAGGGCTACTGGATGGTCGCCTCCGACGGCGGCATCTTCGCCTTCGGTGATGCCACCTTCAACGGATCGATGGGAGGTCATCCTCTCAACCAGCCGATCGTCGGGATGGCCGCCACCCCTGACGGCCAGGGCTACTCGATGGTCGCCTCCGACGGCGGCATCTTCGCCTTCGGTGATGCCACCTTCAACGGATCGATGGGAGGTCATCCGCTCAACCAGCCGATCGTCGGGATGGCTGCCACCCCTGACGGGCAGGGCTACTGGATGGTCGCCTCCGACGGCGGCATCTTCGCCTTCGGTGATGCCACCTTC
>JADGOI010000122.1 GCA_017883075.1 Acidimicrobiales bacterium | reverse complement strand
TGGCGCAGCCGCTCGAAGAAGCTGCGCCCGCGACGCGGGCGCATCGGCGGAAGCGTCACCGAGCCGCTGTCGGCCGACCCTCGTTGATCCCCGTAGCAGCTCGAGGTTGAGAGTGCCGGAGTCCCTGTCAAGGAATGAGTCTCAGTACAGCCACATTTTCCGCAAGGTCTCAACAGCCCACTGGCCTGCGCGTGGTTCCCGTATCCCGAACCATGTCCGGGAGCGCCGAAAGTCGGGCCACCTCAATCCGGCAGAGCGGCTCGTAAGACCCGCCCGAAGAAGATTCCCGGACACGTCATGTGGGACATCCGGGGCTCGGTTCGGACGTCGGTTCATCCGCCGACCCGGGTGCCCCAGAATGCTCAGCTATTTCGCCGTCGCGCTAACGACCGAGATCCCGGTGGGTGGGGGCCATTGCCCGGTTGTGGTGATGGGCGGCCATATTCCTGCCATCAACCCGAATGACGACAACGGCATCATCGATCGGGTGAGGGAACGCAGTGGGTGGTTGCTTCGGGTCGGAGGGGCTGGGCTGCTCGCGACCCAGCTGGTCGTCCCGACCGTCTATGGGCTTTGACTCTGTTCCCGGCTCGAAACCCGACGGTGGCTCGCTGACTTTGACGCCAGCGGGTGCTGGTCCGCGCGGGACATCGGGTACCGCTTCGATGCCGCCTGACGGCCCAGGTGGCTCGGGCGGCTCCGGTTGGCCTGCCCCTGTCTCCGGCTTCGCCACCAGGGCCTCGTTGATCTCGGCCTGGCGGGCCCGCAGGTTGGCGAGGCGGGTCGACTGGTCGATCGGCTTGCCGAGGAGTTCGTCGGCCTGGACGACGTTGGCCTTGATTGCACCGAACTCCCGGGTGTCATTGGACAGCCGCTCCTCCAAGTCACCGAGGCGGTTGGTGAGGCGGGTCACCAGCCCGGCCGGGTGCTCGAGGTCGATATCGGTGGCCGGGATGATGGTCGGTCGGATCGGAGCGCCGGGGAAGAACAGGTGCAGCTCGGTCTCGGTGACTTCCCCTTTCACCGCCAGTGCAAGGTCGAAACCGCCGAAGCGGCCGATGGTGGTGGTCTCACCGAACCGGTGCCGTGCGTCAGTGAGCGCCTCTTTGATCCGTTCGCCAGCCTCTGTGCGTTTGCCACAGCCAACGCCGGTGATGGTGGCGGTAAAGGAATCCCCGGAGATGTCCGTTCGCTGTTCGATGGCAGCTTCGAGCTTGGCAATGTCGTGCTCCAGGCGCTCGATGGTGACCGGAGCGGAGGCGACGGTCTTGGCCAGGCGGCGCTGCTCTGTGGCGTGGGCGGTGGACATCCGTTGGAGTTTCGCCACCTCGGAGTCCACACCGGCTTTTTCTCCAGGCGCAGCCCGTGGATCGGCCTGGCGCACAACTTCCCCGTCTCCGCTCTAAGCCTAAGTGTCGTACTTCTGGTAGGCCCCGACCCAGTTGGTGGCGATGGCCTGTTGTGCCACGGTCAGGGTGATCTGCCCCGAGCAGACGAGGCTCTTCAGCTTGTTCTCCAGAGCGTCCTTGGTGTTGTTGGTCGACGTGGCATTTGGTCTGTCATTCGGCTCGACCCATAGGTTGGCCGGGTCGTTCGGGTCGCCGCCCAGTTCCAGGGAGATCAGGTGGTCGTACTCGGCGGTGTGAAGCGACCCGGTGTAGCCGTAGGCGGCGGCTGACCCAATCTTCTCCACCTGAGTTACATCCGACGGCGGCCGAATGGTCGATGTATACCCGGTGTGACAGATCGTGGAGCCGATGTTGCCCTGGGTCACCTGTGGGTTGATGGCCCCTGGGGTGCAGTTCGGGTCGGGAAGCGGATCAAAGCCGACGTAGGTGTAGTGACAAGACCCGGGGGCGGGCTGCGGTTGGTCGGTGTACCTCGGCAGTGGACCAGGACCAATCTGGATTCCTGTGGGCACCACCGGAGCGGCGGTTGTGGTGGTCGGCGGTGCCGTCGTGGTCGGCGGTGCCGTCGTGGTCGGCGGTGCCGTCGTGGTCGTCGGTGCCATAGTCGGCACAGTTGACGCGTGGGCGGTCGCACCCTGGGTAGTGGTGGTAGTGCCAACAGAGTTGTTGCTGCCCCCGCAAGCAGCCATGAGCAGGCCAACGCTGGTCAACAAACCCACGGTGAGACGCCTAGACACTTGAGAATTGCCGAGCATGGCGTACGAAGGCTAGTCCGAGCGCATCACCATCAACCCCGACTGTCGGCAAAGGCACAAGAGACATTGTGGTGCTCCACTGCCAATAGTCCTCTGGAGGCGGCGGAGGAATCGCCACGCGCCTAACGGCTGGCGGGGATTCCCGTGCCGGGAACGGGGCGCATTTACGGATTGAGTCGTCCTTGAACTGTTGCGGTCGCAGCGGGGCCGTCGGTTGGGACTCCCGGAGTTGAGTCGGCTTCCGAGGCCAACGTGATCAACATTGCCTCCATCCGATCGAGCCGTTCGTTCAAGTCCGCCATTCCCTCGCCCGCTTGCTGCTCGACGAAGTAGCTCGCCACCGTGGCCGTCAGTACGCCGATGAGTCCTATCGCTACCAACATGAGCACGATGGCCACACCGCGCCCGCCAGCGGTCACCGGGAATCTGTCGCCATAGCCCACAGTCGTGACCGTCGTGATGGCCCACCAGAGGGCGTCGGCGAAGCCGTGGATATTGGAGCCGTGAGCGTGCACCTCGAACGACAGCACGAGCCCGGCGCAGGCAAAGATGACGAGGATCACCGCCAAAAGGACGAAGTGCAGTCCTTTGTGAGTGAGTAGTTCTTTCGCTCGCCGAAGGGCGTTGGCCAGCACGATCCCGACTCGGGACAGGTTGAGGATCCGGAGCAGGCGGGCGGCTCGAAGGGGCCTGAGCATCGGCAGGGCAATCACGGCCAGATCGACCAGGTGGTGGGTGACGAAGGTCCTCCGGGCCGGAGCCAGCCATAGCTTCGTCAGGTATTCGATCACAAAGGCAGCCCATACGGTGTAGTCCACGGCAGCGAAGGTGGCGTTGACGTCGGCTGGCAGGGTGACGACGAACGGAATCACCAGCACCGGCAGCCAGAGCAAGGCCAGGACGGTGAGGGGCAGCTCTACGATGGCAGAGAAGCGGTCGTAGGCATCCTGGGATCGGCCCGGCATAGCGGAGAGAGTGTGTCACCAATGGCGAATGGGCGCACTGATCATCAATTTGGTGAGGACGGGCACCATCCGTAAGTTTCAGCGTTATCGGTGTCGAACAGACTCAAATATTGGGCGTCCATGTTCTGACGTTCACAAAGCCAAGCTAGAGACAAGCCACAATTCAGCATCGATTGCTGACGTGGCGGCGAATGGGCCTATTGCTGCCACCATTGCTGCCATCGTCCCGAAACGAACTCGGGCACGATCCGAAAACCGCCTTTCATCAGGGTGGAGGTGAACGAACTCGAACCGTCGGCCTCTACATTGCGAATGTGGCGTCCACCTACCTGGATGCAGTGTTGACCATCCCATTCGGACAATAGACAATCCGAGAGATGCCAACGTTGCTGCTTCTCCCCTACCCCGCCGGCAACCGTCCCTTACCCGGAGGACCGGCGAATGCCTGGGCAATTCCAATCCACTCCTCCGCACCACTTCCGGTGACCGTGAGCGATGTGTCGGCCACGTTGCGTCGCTGAGTTACCACCAAACAGAAGTCTTCCGCCGGGCCGGTGACCGATGAAACGGGTTCTCCTTCGTCCGACTCACCGATTTCCCAGGTCCATTCCCCACCAGAAGGAGCCACCAGAACCACCTCGATCTTCCCGGGGGGTGCCTCCTGCCCGCGAACCAGATACGAGAACGGCCGAGCCCGTACGCCGAGGTGCGCAATGTGGCGCAGCCGATCTGTCGGGGTTCGGTTGACTCCCAGCGCATCGGCCACGTCCTGCCCGTGGGCCCAGGTCTCCATCAGACGCGCGGTCACGAATGACAATGCACCCATCGGCGGGCCGAACCACGGGACCCGCATCTTCGGGTCGGCGTTGGCAAAAGCCTCTGACATCCCTCCATGGGCCCGTTCCCACCACTCGATCAGCTCGGTCCCATCCATGGCCCGCCCCCGCACCAGGTGCCCCTCCATCGGATCTCCGGTCTGCACCATGAAGGCCTCCGCCATCAGGGCAAACTTCTGCGGCTCCGTGATGGCCAGGTGTGCGGCGGCGTCGAAATATGCCAGATGGCTGATCTGATCACGTACCGCCCAACCCTCCGCCGGAGTCATCCGGTCCCACTCGGGCGCATCGCCGGCCAGTGGCTTCACCAGCCGGAGCAGGTCCCGGTGCTCCGCCTCGTGATCATCGAGCAGTTCAGAGAATTCCGTCATAGCCCGAGGCTACGACAGGGTCAGGCCCGGCGGTAGGTGGGCGGACTTCGTCCTACCGCTCGGTATCCAGCCAGGTCCGGCTGGCTCCGATCACTGACACCTCGGGATGGGACCAGACGAACCGCTCGACCGAGTCGAGCACCTCCTTCACGTGTCCGGGCGACCCCGCCACCGCGGCGAAACCTAACTCCGAACGCTGCCACTGATTTTGGAAACCGACCTCGGCTGCGGCCACTCCGAAACGGACCTTGCTGGTCTCGATCAAGTGCTTGATGACCGCTCGCTTGGCCTTGAGCGAGGCGCTGTCGACGATATGGAGCTCCATGGCCAGGGCGCATACGTGCATCTGCCCATTGTCGGCCTGTTGTCGACCACCTGGCAACGGGCGCGGGTTGGGCGAGCGTGGATCCGGAGGGCGTGGGTCAGACACGGACAGATAGGCGATAGACGTCGGCCGGCCCTCGATGATGTCCCCCTCCTCAGGAAACGGTTCCCGGGCCTCGTCGTCGAATGGGGTTCGCCGACCTTCTCGATGAGCAGACCGGCATCGGCGAAGGCGTCAACCACCACACTCAACCGCCGCCAAAATGCGTGGGTCACCTCTACTCCCTTCTTCATCCAGGTGTCCACCAGCGGGGCGAAGACGCCTCTGGCGAGCCTCGCGTCGGAGCGCTCCACTTGAGCGCGCCGTGGCGTCGAAGCGCTTGCCGAGGACGATCACCTTCGTGGGCGCCGGCGCGCCCGGTGCGGCGCGCAACTGCTGTCCTGCCCGGACCTACCCGGTCCTTGCGCTGGGATCCCTCGACAGACCTGAAGCCTTCGCTTAGGCTGCCGCGTAGACACCTGGCAAACGAATGCGACAGTACAGAAGGCGGTTGATCATGCGATATGGACGGCTTGCGGCAGTAGCAGCGGTAGCGGCAGTGATTGGCGGGTTGTCCCTGGTCAATCCCCTCACGCATGCCTCTGCATACGGTGCATCACCAGCGGATACCTCGGCGAATCTCCGCCAAGCCGGCGCTATCGCCAAGCCGTCGATCGTCGTGGTCCAGGTCGAGGAGAGCGCGTACGTCAAGGACGACCGGTACGGGAACACGACCTACGGCCAAACGAACAGCGCCGGCGGTGTCGACCCTTTCACGGCGACCTTCATCGGCACGGGATTCTTCATTTCGAGCGATGGCTATATCGTGACCGCGGCGCACCTGGCCGCGCCATCGGCCGATGAGATTTCGGCCGACATCAACATCCAGTATCTTGCTGAAGATGCCGTGGTCGTAGGTAACTGCTCTGCGACTGACCAAGCCTGCATCGACGCTTTCACCACCCAGAATTCGCAGGACTACTTGCTCCACTCCACGCTGGTACAGGAAAAGACCACGATCACGGTCTTCACTCAGAACATGACAAGCGTCGATCAAGCCCTCCCCGGCGAATTGAAGTCCTCGAGCCCAATGGGACAGAGAGACACTGCTGTCATCAAGGTGAGCACCACAAATGCCCCGGTGCTGCTGATGGGAGACAGCTCGACGGTCCAGGACAGCGATCCGATCTCCATCATTGGATATCCCTCGACGGCCTTCACCAGCAGCAACCTGCAGGGGGAGCTCACTCCCACTCTCACCACGGGCGCCGTGACGGCCCACAAGACCGGAGGGGGTGGCAACTTCCCGGGTTTGGCCAACGGGGTAAACGTCCTTCAGACGGATACAATGTCGACGCACGGGAATTCGGGAGGGCCTGCCATCGATTCCAACGGCAAGGTCATCGGCATCGTCTCCTATGGTGACCCGACCAGTACCAACACCGGCTTTCTGATCACGTCCAACGACGTGGCGGACGTCATCAAGCAGGCGGCTGCTACCAATGCGCTCGGCCCGATCGACAATCTCTGGCGGCAAGGCCTCACGGACTACAACGGGAGCCACTACAAGGCGGCCGCACCGATATTCCACAACTGCGCCGAGCTCAATCCGATGCAGGTCGGCTGTGTCAGCTATGAACAGCTGGCGACGGCGAAGTTCTCCAAGGACGTTCCGATTTCCCCGCCGTCGAGCGGTTCCGGAATGACGATCATCTTCATCATCATCGGTGTCGTCGTCGTGGCTGGCGTCGTCCTCGCCATCGTCCTCATGAAACGCCGGAGTCCGGGTGCTGCGATCGCCACTGCCGGTGGACCGTCGGTTCCGGTGACGAATGTCTCCTCGGGAATGCCCACCGAGCCCCCGGCACCGCGATACGCGCCGGCAGCGCCTGCACCCCCGCCCCCAGCAGCGCCCGCGCCAGCACCCCCGGTCGCGACCGCTCCTCCGCCGCCGGACGTACCCGCGCCTCCATCCCCGGTAGCGCCTCCATCCCCGGTAGCGCCCCCGGCATCCGAAGCGGCACCCGGGGCCACCGCACCTGCGACTGCACCTGAGCCGGATGTCGCAGCCCCCACGGGCAACGGCGAAGCGCACGAAGTCCTGGAGTTCTGCCCGGAGTGCGGCCATGGGATGGAAGGCCACCCCTTCTGCGGGAAGTGCGGGTACCGGCCCTGAGGGGGGGCGTTCAGCCGGTGGCTCTCGACGTTCCGAACATCTCGTCGAGGGTTACCGGTTGGAGATTGCGGTCGTTGATGATTGACTGAATCTGTCCGAACAGCGACAGAATTGTCGGGTGGTTCAGGTGGCCGAGCATGATTGTCCCCGGTGTCAGATACTGCTCCGCCAGGCCGATCAGTTGTTGGGGACTGATGACCGTGGAGTCTCCGAAGCTCCCGTTCCACATGAGGATTTGCGTATAGCCGAGGCCCGCTGCCACGTCCTCGATCCGTCTATCGTAATACCCATACGGCGGGCGGAAGTAGGGCCTGGACGTGATCCCGAAGGTTGTTTGGATCCATTCGTCGTTGCGTTCCAGTTCATCGGTGATGGCCGTCTTTGAGAGCTTGAGCAGATTGGCGTGGTCCCAGGTGTGATTCCCGATTTGGACCTGCTTCGCCGCAATCATCGGGCGTAGTACCTCTACCAGGGGTGGCGTCCACAATCGGCTGAAGACCCCGTTCGGATTGAAGGTGATATGGATGCCTGAAGATCGGGCGAACTCGACATATTTGGCGATGCAATCGCCGCAATCCCCGTCATCGACAGTCAGAGCAATCTGCTGGGTACCTTTCGGTCCCCGAGACACAAGGGTCGGAGCACCGGGATGAGCGGGCGGGATTGCACCCAGCGATTCGGGTGGCCCGGCGTGGGGATCGGAGAGGATCTGCGCGGGTTGAGCCGGCGGGATCGAGTTCACCGCACCCTGGCCTGAGGCCGCCCGGCTTCGGGCGACGGTATGCACTCGACCGGTGCAACCGGCCAAGGCCAGTGACGCACCAGCGGCCAGCAGAGTGAGAAAGTGCCTCCGACCGAGTCGCTCCTGTTGCCCGCACCCACGGCACGGTTGATCGGGGGCGGACACGGCCGCAATG